>CAMVPS010000054.1:0-13100 GCA_947169405.1 uncultured Bacteroidales bacterium | reverse complement strand
ATCCCTTCGCGAACGCCCTCCTCGTGGGCAATCCGCCGCGCAAGGGTTGGGAAGAATATTACAACATGTAGATTTCTCGACTCCGCCCTCCGGGCTCCGCTCGAAATGACATGATTCCCACTTGTCCTTTCGACTAAACGAAGGTTTTGTCCTTTCGACCGAGCGATGGTTTTGTCATTTCGACCGAGCGATGGTTTTGTCATTTCGACCGAGCGATGGTTTTGTCATTTCGACCGAGCGAAGCGAGCGGAGAAATCTGATAAACAATGGAATTATGAAAAGAATAGCAATCATTCTGGGGCTTCTCTTCGCAACAGCCTATGTATATGCGCAGGAGTGGGAGCCGCTGTTCAACGGAAAGAACCTCAAGGGCTGGAAGCAGGTGACCGGCACCGCGAAGTATGCCGCCAAGGACGGCATGATCGTGGGCACGGCCACGGACAGCAAGATCAATTCCTTCCTCGCCACCACCAAGGAGTACGGCGACTTCATCCTGGAGTTCGACTTCATGACCGAGGGCATCAACTCCGGCGTGCAGCTGCGGAGCCACAAGGACAATGCTCGCGGCCTCGTGTACGGCTACCAGTTCGAGATCGACCCGGCCCCGCGCGCCTGGACCGGCGGCATCTATGACGAGGCCCGCCGCCTCTGGCTGTACCGGATGACGGAGAACGAGCCGGCGCGGAAGGCCTACAAGGACGGCTGGAACCACGCCCGCGTGGAATGCATCGGCACGCACATCCGCACCTGGGTCAACGGCATCCCCTGCACGAACCTCATCGACGACGTGGATCCCACGGGCTTCATCGCCCTGCAGGTGCATGTGGTGGGCCCGGACCAGATGGGCAACAAGATCTGCTGGAAGGACCTCCGCATCCTCACCAAGGACGTGGAGAAGTATGCGACGCCCACGACCGCCCCTTGCGTGAACTGCATCGCGAACACCCTCACTCCGGAGGAGGTCGCCGACGGCTGGAAGCTCCTGTTCGACGGCAAGACCGCGAACGGCTGGCAGAGCGCCCGTCCCCGGATGAACGGCGCCTTTCCGCACGAGGGCTGGAGCGTCGAGAACGGCACGCTGTACGTCCATGCCGGCGACGGCGGCGAGAGCGTGAACGGCGGCGACATCATCACCACCCGCAAATACCGCAACTTCATCCTGAAGGTCGATTTCAAGATCACCGAGGGCGCGAACAGCGGCATCAAGTACTTCGTGGACCCGTTCATGAACCAGGGCGGCGGCTCGGCCATCGGCTGCGAGTACCAGGTCCTGGACGACCAGCGGCATCCGGATGCCAAGCTGGGCGTGAAGGGGAACCGCACGATGGGCTCGCTGTACGACCTGATTCCCGCCCCGAAGGGCGAGTGGGAGACCTACACCATCGACGGCTGGCAGCGTGCCATGATCGTCGTGGACGGCAACCACGTGGAGCACTGGCTCAACGGGCACAAGCTCCTGGAGTACGAGCGCAACAACCAGATGTGGGACGCCCTGGTGGCGTACAGCAAGTATAAGAACTGGCCTAACTTCGGCAACGCCGAGGAAGGCTACATCCTCCTGCAGGACCACGGGTTCCTGGTCTCCTACCGGAACATCAAGATCAAGGAGTTATGAAAGACACCCTGATCACGGCGCACCGCAAGCTGGTCGAACTCAAGACGGCGGGCGTGTGCCTGCTGCTCGCCGTCCTCCTGAACATCGGCTGCATCATCTACTTCCATACGCCGTTCTACGAGGTGTTCACGCAGATCGGCTATACGGTGGTGATCGCGCTGGTGTTCTATGTGATCTGGACGGCCATCCGCCTGATTGCCTGGCTGTTCCGAAAGAAGAAATAGGTGGAGTTTTTATACAGCACCCGCAATCCGTCCGTCCCGACGGCCTATTCGCGGCTGGATGCGATGCACACCCGGTGCGAGATTCTGCTACCGTTCCTGCCGGAGGACGAGGCGCGGGCGCTGGTGGAATCCATATGGGAGCGCGTGCGGGAGGCGGACCGGCGGTATAACCGGTTCCTCCCCGGCAGCGCGCTGGCGGAAGTGAACCGGAAAGCGGCCGGAGAGGCCGTGGAGGTGGACGAGGAGCTGTTTATGATCCTGCAGCTGTGCGAGACGTTCCGGAAGGCGACTTCCGGGTATTTCGACATCGCCGCGGGGTCGCGGGTGGGGGAGCGCGCCGTCCTGCTGGACGCATCGGCCCATACCGTCCGGTTCTCCCGGCCGGGGATGCGGCTGGACTTGGGCGGGTTCGTGAAGGGTTTTGTGCTGGAGCAGGCCGTGCGGGAGGTGTCCGCCCATGCGGAAAGCGCGCTGATCTCCTTCGGGGGCAGTTCCGTCGCGGCCGTCGGCCGGCATCCGCTGGGTGCGCCCTGGCCGGTGGCGGTGGCCCACAGCTATTACGCGGACCGGACGGCCCATACCTTCCAGCTGGAAGGCGAGGCTCTGTCCGTGTCCGGCAAGGATCCCCACGGACGGGGACATATCATCGACCCGGCAACGGGCAACACGTTGGAGAAGGAAGGCCTGGTCGCCGTGACGGGCCCTTCCGCGATGGTGACGGAAGTCCTGTCGACGGCCCTCTGGGTCGCTCCGGCCGAGCGGCGCGGCGACATCCTGGCCGCCTTCGACGGCTACCGGGCCTCCGAGGTCCGGTGCCTCACCGACGGGCAGGCCCTGACTTTGACACTATGAGTGAGAAAATGACACGCAAGGACTTCCTGTCCAGCCTCGCCTTCGGCGGGGCCACGCTGGCCCTGTTCCCCTGGCTGTCCGCCTGCTCGAGCGAGCGGCAGCGGGAGGCGGCGGGGGAGAAGGCCCGCCTGGGCATCATCGGCACCGGTTCCCGGGGCCAGTTCCATCTGGTGAACCTGCTGCAGGATCCGGCGGCGCAGATCGTCGCCCTGTGCGACGACTTCCCGCCGCACCTGGACGCGGCCTCGGCCCTCTGCCCGTCGGCCAAAAGGTATACGGATTACCGGAAACTCCTGGAAGACAAGGAGGTGGACGGCGTCATCATCTGCACGCCGCTGTCGATGCACGCGCAGATGACCATCGACGCCCTCGCCGCCGGGAAGCACACTTTCTGCGAGAAGGCGATGGCCCATACCCCCGAGCAGCTCAGCGCGATGTACCGCGCCTGGAAGGAAGGGAACCGCGTCCTGATGGTCGGTCAGCAGCGGCTGTATGACCCGAAATATGTGCAGGCGATGGAACTTGTGCACAACGGGGCCATCGGCCAGGTCGTGGGCATCCGCAACTACTGGTACCGCAACAACGACTGGCGGCGGGAAGTGCCCTCGCCGGAGTTCGAGCGCCGCATCAACTGGCGCCTCTACGACGAATACTCCCGCGGCCTGATGACCGAACTGGCCTGCCACCAGCTCCAGAACGGTTCCTGGGCGATGGGCGGGGTCCAGCCCTCCTTCGTCACGGGCACCGGCAGCATCCAGTACTGGAAGGACGGGCGCGAGGTCTTCGACAACGTCGCCGCCATCTATCAGTATCCGAACGGGGTGCACATGACCTTCGAGTCCATCATCTCGAACAAGCACTTCGGGATGGGCGAACAGATTCTCGGCAGCGAAGGGACCATCGACCTGGTGCGCGGCGTGATGTACAGCGAGACGCCCCGGCCGCGCTCCGGCATCCGCCAGCTCCTGGACCAGATCGAGCAGGGCATCCTCTCCAACGCCGCCTTCGCCGGCACCTCCTGGGCCACGGAAGAGGCCTCGAAGGATGCAGGCGTACGCTTCGCGGAAAACGTGACGGTCAATGACGGCGCGAGCTCCGTGGGCGCGGCCGGGGACGGCTCCGTGGAACTGATCCACGCCTTCTGCCTCGCCGTCATCTCCGGCGCCCAGCCCGCCGGCATCGTGGAAGAAGCCTACTGGTCCACCCTCCTCGCCCTCCTCGGCGACCGCGCCACCCACCTCGCCTCCCGCGTGGACATCCCCAGGGACATCGTCTGGTAAGCCCTGCGCTATCGGCAGAATACTTCTATTGCATCGATCGACCTGGTCGCCTATCCTACTTCGACATCGTCTGGCAGTTCCTGCTCACCTTCCTCACCTTCCTTAGCCGGTGGGTACTCACTTCCGTGACAACACTCACATCCTAATAGGCGGGTGGTACCCCTTTTCATCCCGTTCACCGGACCCGTTTTGCACTACGTGGCGCAGGTGTATGGGCTTTTTGGTGCAGGTGCCGATGTTTTTGGCGCAGGTACCGGTAGATCTTGGCGCAGGTGTAGGGGGATGTTGGCGCAGGTGAGGAAAGAGGGTGGGGACCTGCGCCACCGTAGTGCGTAAGAGCCCATTTTGCGGCGCAGGTCCCCCACCAAAAACCCCGCCTGCGCCAAGAATGGGGTCCGCCTGCGCCAAGAACGGGGTATACCTGCACCATCTGCCTTCTACCTTCGTTCCAATGGGTATACCAGCTCCAAGACTTACCCTTCGGTCTTTCCCTTGTCGGGGCGGGACTTAGCGGCGGGGCGGGGTTTTCCCACCATCCGGACGACCGTGTCCGGGTCCAGGCCGAAGCAGCGGGCGAGCTGGGCGATGGATGTACGGAAGGAGCGGTAGATATAGGGGAGGAGGCGGGCTTTCTTCTCCAGCGGAAGATCCAGGAGGCCGCACTTGAACCAGCCCTGGGCAATGCTTTCGATGGTCTTGAGCATTTCGGTGTCGTTCTGCCGCTGGCGGGGATTGTCGACCAGCTTCTGGTGCATCTCGGCCATGTTGACCGTGCCGATGGTCTTGAGAAAGTAGGCCTGGTCGTACCCGAAGGCCGATTCCAGGTATTCGTGGTCGCAGGCCGAGGCGGGTTCAAGCCCCCCATCGGCATTGATAACCCAAGGGACGCCGTCCAGGGAATCGTGAGAATGGAAACAGGCTTCCTTTTCCCTGCGTGTCAGGGTCCATGCTTTCCGAAAGCCGTCGGGAGCCTTCCCTTGGCAGAACATGCCCCGATAACCCGACCATCGGTAGTCTTCCACCCTGGACAGGGCGTCCAGCGCGTTTTTCGGAACATAGGCCAGGGTGTTCCGGAGATACCATTCGGAATCCAGATAGAGCGCGACGGCAGAAGTGTGGTGGAGGACCTTCCGCTGGTGGTACTTCTTGCTGAAGTACTGGGAGTACATCCGGAGCCACTCCGTCTTGAAAGCGTCCGCATCATCTTGGCAGGTGGCCAGGATGGTTGCGTGCCCATGGTTGGACATGGCGATGTAGATGACGATGATCACATTCTTCCGTTTCGCGCAAATGAAGATGTATTTGACCATCACGTCATAGTCCTCGTCATCCCGGCAGAGGACCAGTTTGGCCATTCCTTCCAGACTGACATGATACGGATAGACCTTCCGGACGCTTCCATCCGGCAGCGTCCGGAAACAGATTCTCTCGAAGGCCATGGTCAATTGCCCATTTTGCCGAGCGTTTGTCCGAGCGGGAATAGCATCGTGTTCGAGCCGCCGGCCCAGGCGCCGCCGACGATGGGCCTCGTCACGGCCCGGTCGTCGAAGCCGTAGGGCTTCTTGATGGCCGCCGCGAACTTCTCGAATTGCGGAATGGTGTGGAACATCATCAAGCTCCAGAACTCTTCCGCATGTTCATAGGGCTGGGCTCATCCCAAGATTTCCGCCATCGCCACCAGGCGGACGGCCTGGCTGACCTTCTGTTCCTGGTTCTGCCACATGAACTCCGTCATGTCATGGACCAGCTGTTTGAGCAACTTGTCGATTTCTTGTGCGTGATCCAACTGCGCACGTGGATTCTCCGCGGCAAACGCTTCCTCCGAGACAAACTCTTCTTCCGTGGAGAAATGGAACTTCCCATCCTCGTCCACCAGCACTTCCAAAAACTTTTTCATAAAATGATTGTGTTACCGGGCCGCCACCGTTGGCGTTCCCTGTGCAAGGATAAGGAATAATTCCCTGGTTGGTGACCCAAAACCGTGATGAAAATCACGCGCTTTAAATCTTTGAGTATTAGGCATTTGGAGAAAAACAACGAAATCCGGGTTTTCTGAATTCTCGCCGAAATCCCCTGAGAGTCAACAGATTGTGCTCGATATTAGTTCACGGGAAAACGGGGCGTGCCTGGAGTGCGGGAAGCGTGTTCGAGTGCGGGAAGCGTGTTCCCAGTGAGGAGAGGAAGTGCTGTTTGGCGCAGCTGGGGAAAATGGAGGGGCATGTTGGCACAGGTC
This sequence comes from uncultured Bacteroidales bacterium, assembly GCA_947169405.1. GTDB lineage: Bacteria > Bacteroidota > Bacteroidia > Bacteroidales > UBA932 > Cryptobacteroides. Next base: position 6,896 of record CAMVPS010000054.1, on the reverse strand, counting down.
CCCATGTTGGTGCAGGTGTCGATGGTTTTTGGCGCAGGTGAATGGGCTTTTGGGCGCAGGTGAGGAAAAAGGGGCGGGACCTGCGCCAGTGTAGTGCATAGGAGCCCATTTTGCGGCGCAGGTCCCCCACCAAAAAACCCACCTGCGCCAAGAATGGGGTATACCTGCGCCATCGGCCTTCTACCTTCGTTCCAGTGGGCCCACCTGCGCCAGGAATGGGGCATACCTGCGCCAGGGCCGGGGCCCACCTGCGCCAGAGAAAATATCCCAGGAATCCGCGGAGGGGGAGTCTTCGTCTGGTAGCCTATCCCAGGAAGCCGCGGAGGGAGTCTTCGACGAAGGGGCGGGAGGAAGGGAGGACGATGCGGATGTCGGCGTAGTAGCGGCCGGTGGTGCTGAGGCCGATGTGGCCGGCGAAGGGGCAGAGAACGTGGTCCGGGTTGAAGGTGTTGTAGGCCGCCCGGTCCTTCATGGGCAGGTAGCCCATCAGGCCGTCGCCGGTGTCGTGGACTTCCAATGCGTTCGTCACCGGATCCACCATGACATAGCCGATCACGCCGCCCAGGTTCTCCCGGGTGCAGTAGCCCTGCAGGCCGGCGATGAAGGAACTCATCGTCTTTTCCGGTAGGTTCGGGTCATAGTCGAGCTCGTCCAAATAACTGAAATCCAGGGCCTTTTCCGCGCCATAGGCGAAGGAGGAGGGGTGGACGTCGTTCTTGGTCATGCGCGGCGGTGCCGAAGCGTACTTCGGCTGCGGCTCGCCGGGCTTGTACCGTTCATCCAGTTTCCGGGGCCGATACTGTTTCTCTTCCGGGACGATGGTCCGGGGCCCCATGGCCGGAGCGGGGGGCGGCGTCTGGACGGGTTTCTGGGGCGCGGGCGCGTTCCGGTGGGGCTTCACCGATTTCTGATAGACCGATTTCTGGCCGTTCTCTCGGCCGGATTTGGGCTCGTTCCGGGTGTAGGAGCGGTCGTGGTCGTCGCGGAAGATCAGGAAAAGGGCTATGGCGGCGACGATGAGTATGAGCGCGATGGTCATGATTGACAGGGAGATGATTGTCCGTCAAAGATACGGAATATTTCCTGCCGCGGCAACAAAAAAACCGCCCGATCGGAGGGGCGGTTCCTTGTGAAACGGGCGGGAGCTAGAGTCCCAGTTCCTCGAAGAAGCCTTTCGCTCCATCAGCGGCCGTGTCGATGGCGCTGGGAACTTTCTTGAGGAGGGCGTTGATCTGCTTCAGGCCGTCGGCGACGCCGCACTTGAGGGCGGTAGCCGTGTACTTGCCGATGGCGGCGTTGATTTCTTTCTTGTCCTCGTTGGAAAGCTTGTCGTATTTGTCCACATACTGGTTGACCAGCGCTTCGAACTGGGCGTTGGCTTTTTCCCACTGGGCGGGGGTGTAGTCGGCGCCCTTGTCGGCCACCTTGTCGGCCAGTTGGGTGAACTTTCCTGGGAGGGAGAAGGCGCAGGCCGTCATGAGGAGGGCGGCGAGGGCCAGGTAGATGATTTTCTTGATCATAGTACAGTTTTTTAGCGACGGAAGGTTTGCAAAAAGCGTTCCCCCGGCGTAAAAATGGGTGTGGAAAGCGGCATAACTTGTTTTTAAGTCTTTTTTAAGGTCGGTTAATCGCGCATTAAAGAAGGAATAAAGGCGCGCGCGGTAATTTTGAACAAAAAAAACGTGCGCCATGAAACGGACCCTCCTGCTTCTCCTCGTCGGACTCCACGCCGCCCTACTCGGGGCGGGCGTCCGGTTCCCGGGCCGCTTCGCCCCCTCCGAGGGGCTGACGAACCGCCTGGAGAAGCCCTACCGGGACGAGATCTGCCTCAACGGCTCCTGGCAGTTCCAGGCCGGGGCGGAGGACCGGGGGAACTGGGATGCGGTCCGCATCAAGATCCCCTCTCCGTGGAACGTGAACGGCTTCGCCTGGAACGGCCTGGAAGGGCCCGACCACCGCGACTTCCCGTCCTATCCGGCCGCCTGGAACAGCGTCCGCGAAGCCTGGATGCAGCGGACGGTCCGGGTCCCGGCCGACTGGGCCGGCGACCGGATCTTCCTGCATTTCGAGGCCGTCGCCGGCAAGGCGCAGGTGTTCGTGAACGGCGAGAAGGTGGCGGAGAACTTCGACCTTTTCCTCCCCTTCGAGGCCGATGTCACCGACGTCGTCTGTCCCGGGGAAGAGGCCGACATCCGCGTGTTCGTCCAGTCCCAGAAGCTGTTCGAGGACCATTCCGGCGTCGGCCGCCGGATCGTCCCGGCCGGGTCGATGTGGGGGTACTACATCGACGGCATCTGGCAGGACGTGTACCTGCAGCGCCGCCCGGTGGTGCGCATCGACGACGTATATATCCACCCCCTGGTATCGGAGGGTCTCCTGGAAATCAAGGTCCGATTACGGAATGACGGAGCCCGGAATGCTTCCGTCCAGCTCGCGGGCCGGGTTGATGGTTGGTTGAACCGTTCTGGTAAAACGGTGCAGGAGGCCCCCGTACCAGCGTGGGAACTGGGCGAAAAGGCCCTGGACATTCCGGCGGTGAAACTTTCGGTCCCTGCCGGAGACACCCTGACGCAGACTCTCCGCGTTCCGGCGGACCTCAAGACCTGGACCCCGGAGCATCCCGACCTGTACGCCCTCCAGCTCTCGCTGACGCAGGGGAGAAAGACCATCGACAACAAATACGAACGCTTCGGCTGGCGGGAATGGACTCTGAAGGACGGGATGCTGTGCCTGAACGGGGAGCCGTATCCCCTCCGGGGCGATTCCTGGCATTTCATGGGCATCCCGCAGCTCACCCGCCGCTATGCGTGGGCCTGGTACATGGCCATCAAGGGCATGAACGGCAACGCCGTCCGGCCCCACGCGCAGGTATACCCCCGTTTCTACCTGGACCTGGCTGACGAGATGGGCATCTGCGTCCTCGCGGAGACGGCGAACTGGGCCAGCGACGGTGGTCCCGCCCTGGAGAACCCGCAGTTCTGGGAGCACTCCAAGGCCCACCTCCGCCGAATGGTGCTCCGCGACCGGAACCACGCCTCCGTCTTCGGCTGGAGCGTGTCCAACGAGAACAAGCCCGTCATCCTGCACGTCCATCACCGGCCGGACCTGATGCCGCTCCAGGAGCAGGCCTGGCGCGACTGGACGGCCATCGTCCGGGAGGCCGACCCGTCCCGGCCCTGGATCTCCTCCGACGGGGAGGAGGACGGCTCCGGCATCCTGCCGGTGACCGTGGGCCACTATGGCGACGCCGGGTCGATGCGCGAATGGAAAGCCATCGGCAAGCCCTGGGGCGTCGGCGAGCACAGTATGGCCTACTACGGCACGCCGGAGGAAGTGTCCAAATACAATGGCGACCGGGCCTACGAGTCCGCCGAAGGGCGGATGGAAGGCCTCGCCTACGAGTGCTATCACCTGATCAAGTCCATGCGGGAGGCGGGCGCCTCCTACAGCACGGTCTTCAATATGGCGTGGTACGCCCTGAAACCCCTTCCGCTGGGGAAGAAGGACCTCACCACGGCCCCTACGCTGGAGGACGGCATCTTCTTCGGCCCGTACGAGGAAGGGGTCCCGGGCGTCCAGCCGGAGCGGCTGGGCCCCTACGGGACCACCTTCAACCCCGGCTACGACCCGGCCCTCCCGCTGTGGGACCCGTGGCCGCTGTACGACGCGATGCGGGCGGCGAACGCCCCCGAAGGCGCCGCCTGGTGCCGCTGGGAAGAACAAGACAAGGCAAATCATAAGGTTAAGTTGGTTGAAAACGCTGTTCCGGAGCCCTATCAGAGTGTGGTATTGTACGGGGCTCCGGACGGGCGTGCGGGGCGGATCCTGCGTTCGCAGGGCGTCGTCCTGTCGGACAAGCCGAAGGGACGGACGCTGTACATCGTGGACGCCGCCTCCGGCGCGCTCCCGCCCGCCGACGGCTCCGATGTCTGGTACTGGGGCGTGACCCCGGAAACCGCCGCCGCGTACGGCCTGGACATCGTCCTAACCCCGCTCTGCCGTTCCTCTTTCCTGCCCGCGCAGCGTTCCTGGACGCGGGGCTTGACCAATGCCGATTTCTATTTCTGTGAAGTGCAGCGGCAGGATGCCGCGAAATATACCCTCTCCGGCCCGTTCGTGGAGGAGGGAGAAATCCTCGTGGAGGCCTGCCGGACCGACTGGCGCCGCTGGAACAAGCGGGCGGAGGAGATGAAAACCGCCTCCCTGCTGCGCAGCGAATACGAGTGCACGGCGCCGCTCCCGGTCTTCGTGAAGAACGGGAACCGCTATGTGAGCACCCTGGACGACTTCCTGTCCTCCGAGAAGGGATGGAATACGCTGCATAAACTGCTGCTGAACGCCGGTATACCCTGCACCGACGTCGCCCCGTCGTCCTTCAGCCGGTTTGACGACGGCATCTACCAGCCCGGCATCCTGACCCGACCTGTCAATTAGACCGCCTATGAAACGATTGACCCTGACCCTGCTTGCCCTCGCCGCCGCCCTGGCCCTTCAGGCCCAGGTGCGGGTGACTTTCGTGGGCGCCAGCATCACCGAGGGCGCCGGCACGGCCCGCCCGGCCACGGAATCCTATCCCGCCCAGGCGCAGGCCCTGCTCGGAAACGCCTGGCACATCGAGAACTACGGCGTGAGCGCCTGCACGATGCTCCGCCACGGCGACTTCCCCTATTGGACGAAAGGCCGGCTGGGCGAAGCCCTCGCCAGCCGCCCGGACATCGTCTTCATCGACCTCGGCGGCAACGACAGCAAGCCGCAGAATGCGGTGTTTGTGGACAAGGAGTTCGCGGACGACGCCGAGAGCCTGGTGCGGATCTTCCAGTCCCTGCCGACGCATCCCCGCGTCATTCTGGTGACGCCCACCTGGTTCAGCCGCGGCTCATACGGTATTTCCGACAAGGTGTCGCAGGAACAGGTGTGCCCCGCCTTGTACGAGACGGCGAAGCGCACTGGCGCGGAGGTCCTGGACCTGTATCCGGTCCTGCAGGACGCCCCGCAGACGCTCGTCGGCGACGGCATCCATCCCGACACGGCCGGCGCCCGCCTCCTCGCGGAGAAGGTGGCCTGGTACCTGAAGGCCTATCCGCAGAAGCCCGCGGAGTTCATGACCATCGACGGGATGGCGGACAATCCCTTCATCACGCATCTGTACACGGCCGACCCTTCCGCCCACGTCTGGGCCGACGGCCGCCTGTATGTGTACGCCTCCCACGACATCGACCCGCCGCGGGGCTGCGACCTGATGGACCAGTACCACGTGTTCTCCACGGACGACATGGTCCATTGGACCGACCACGGCGAGATTGTGCGGGCCTCCGACGTGCCCTGGGGCCGCAAGGAAGGCGGCTTCATGTGGGCGCCGGACGCCGCCTACCGCAACGGAAAGTACTATTTCTATTTCCCGCACCCGTCCGGGACGCACACAGGCTCCACCTGGAAGATCGGGGTCGCGATCTCCGACAAGCCCGCCTCCGACTTCAAGGTGGGCGGCTACATCAAGGGAATGACCTCCTATTACGATCCGTGCGTCTTTGTCGATGACGACGGCCAGGCCTACATCTACAACGGAGGCGGCGGCCGGTGCTTCGGCGCGCGCCTGAAGAAGAACATGACCCAGCTGGCCGGCAAGATGGTTCCGATGGAGGGGCTGGAGGATTTCCACGAGGGACCTTGGGTCCACAAATACAACGGCAAGTATTACCTGTCCTATCCGGACAACTATATCGATGCGAACGGAAAACAGTACAACCGGATGCATTATGCGATGTCCGACAGCCCGCTGGGCCCCTGGGAGTACAAGGGCATCTTCCTGGACGCGACCGACTGCGACACCTCCCACGGCAGCATCGTGGAGTTCAAGGGCCAATGGTACCTGTTCTACCACGGCTGCCAGCTCTCCCAGATGGGCAATCTCCGCTCCATCTGCGTGGACCGGCTCTATTACAACGAGGACGGAACCATCCGCAAGGTCCACCAGCGCCACCACAGTTATCTCCCCCGCAAATAAACCGTGCCTATGAAAAAGATATCGGCCCTGCTGCTTTGCGCCGCCCTGTTCGCCGGCTGTTCCCAGAATGGCCCCAAGGACCCCGTGGACAATGTGAACCCGTACATCGGCAACATCAGCCACCTGCTGGTCCCGACCTTCCCGACCGTGCAGCTTCCCAACTCGATGCTGCGGGTGTATCCCGAGCGCGCGGACTACACGTCCGAGTATGTCAACGGCTTGCCGGTCATCGTGACGAACCATCGGGAGCGGTCGGCCTTCAAGCTGTCCGTGACGACGGGGGAGACGCTCCGTCCGGTCATTCCGGTCACCTATGACAATGAGCACCTGACCCCCTACGGGTTCGGCATCGACCTGGAAGACGGGGCGATCCACGCCGATTACGCCGTCTCGCACCAGAGCGCCGTGTACCGGATCCGGTTCAAGGAAGGACACGGGACGCTCCTGCTGACCTCCTTGAACGGGGCCGTGAGCCTGGCGGAAGGGGTTTTCGCCGGCTATCAGGTCGTGGACGGGGAGACGAAGGTGTACGTGTATATGGAAGTGCAGGAGAAACCCGTGAAGGAGGGATACCTCAGTCACGGCCAGCTGCTGGACGGCAAGTCCGACAGCGGCCGGAACGCCTGCGTGGCGATGGTGTTCGACGCCCCGGAGGTCCACCTCCGCTATGGCGTCTCCTTCATCAGCCAGGCGCAGGCGGCGGCGAACCTGCACCGGGAAATCGACACCTTTGATGTGGAGAAAGTGGCCGCCGAAGGCCGCAAGGTCTGGAACGAGACCCTCGGCCGGATGGAGATCCGCGGCGGGAACGAGACGGAAAAGACCGTGTTCTACACCTCCTACTACCGGACCTTCGAGCGTCCGGTGTGCCTGAGCGAGGACGGCCGCTACT
>CAMVPS010000053.1:0-13301 GCA_947169405.1 uncultured Bacteroidales bacterium | reverse complement strand
CTGGACCAGTCCCTCATCTGCGAATGCGAGGAAGTGTCCGTGGGCGAGATCAATTCCGCCATTGAGCGGCTGGATGTGAACGGGTTGACGGACCTGCGCCGGAGAACGCGCGTCGGCATGGGCACGTGCCAGGGCGAGCTCTGCGGCTGCCGGGCAGCCGGCCTGCTCGCCAAGGCGCACGGCTGCGCCGACCGCGCCCGCGCCGACCTCCAGGACTTCATGACCGAGCGCTGGAAGGGCATGTACCCCATCGGCTGGGGCGACGCCCTCCGCGAAGCGGAATATACGCAGTGGGTCTATAAACACGTGTTGGGCGTATGAGATTCGATACTGTGATCATCGGCGGAGGCCTGGCGGGCCTCACCGCGGGCATCAGCCTCCAGGAGGCAGGCCAAAAAGTCGCCATCGTGAGCGCCGGGCAGAATGCGATGCATTTCTTCTCCGGCAGTTTCGAGGAGGCCGCGCCGGTCCGGGAACGGGTTTCGGCCCTGTTCGCGGCCGCCGGCGTGCGCACCAACGCCATCGACGGACTCCAGCTCATGCCCATGGGCAAGTTCCAGCCCGTCTCCCTGACCCTGGAGGACGTGACCGTCTTCCCGGAGGAACACATCGCCGAAAAGGCGCTCATCGTCAATTTCACCGGCTTCCACGACTTCTATTGCACCTTCCTCGCGGAGACGCTCGAAAAGGCCGGCACCGCCTGCCGGATCCGTTTCGTGCGCCTGCCCGAGATGGAGCATCTGCGGACGAGCCCCAGCGAAATGCGCTCCGTGAACATCGCGCGCGTGCTGGACGAATACTGGGAGAAGGCCGTCTCCGACATCCGCATCCTGCTCGGGGACGAGGATCTCATCATTCTTCCGCAGGTGTTCGGGCTCAAGGACGCGTCGGTGCTTGACAAGATCCGCACCGCCCTCCCCGCCCGGGTCGCCTTCGTCGGAACGATGCCCCCGTCCGTACCGGGCATCCGCACCCAGATGCTGCTGAAACGCCGTTTCGAGGTGCTGGGCGGCACCTTCCTGATGGGTGACGAAGTCACCTCCGCCGCCCTGCACGAGGGCGTCGTCTCCAGCATCACCACCCGGAACCTGGACACGGCCCGGCTCTTCGCCGACCACTTCATCCTCGCTTCCGGCGGTTATTTCTCCAAGGGCCTCGTCGCCACGCCCACGCAGGTGTTCGAACCCCTGTTCGGCCTGGACATCGACTATCCCGAAGAGCGGAAGGACTGGTACGACGCGGACTTCTTCGCGGAGCAGCCGTTCATGGACTTCGGCGTCAAGACGGACGCCTCGCTGCACGCCGTCAAGGACGGCGAACCGATGAAGAACCTGTTCTGCATCGGCTCCGTGCTCGGTGGCACGAGAAAAGAGGATTATGGAACAGCGGCCGGGCTCGCCATCCGGACGGCCTTCGCGGTCGTGGACACCATCAAAGGAGGGAACGTATGAAACTGCAGGAATACACCGCCAGCGCGCATAATTTCGAGGAATGCATGAAATGCACCATCTGCACGGCCTACTGCCCGGTCGTGCCGGTGAACCCGCGCTATCCCGGCCCCAAGCAGGCCGGTCCCGACGGAGAACGGCTCCGCCTCAAGGATCCGTACTTCTTCAACCAGGCGCTCAAGTACTGCCTGAACTGCAAGCGGTGCGAGGTCGTGTGCCCGTCCGGCGTGAAAGTGGCGGACATCATCCAGTCCGCCCGCATCAAGTACGACCACGCGCAGCCCAAGCTCCGCGACGTCGTGCTGGCAAACACGGATTTCATGGGCAAGCTTGCCCGTCCGTTCGCGCCCATCGTGAACGGAGCCACCGCCCTCGGGGTTACGAAAACGGTCCTGGACGCGACCTTCGCCATCGACAAGCACCGCACCTTCCCGAAGTACAGCGGCCGCAGCTTCGAGCGCTGGCTCAAGCGCCGCGCCAAGGAGCAGGCGAAGTTTGACAAGCAGGTCGCCTACTACCACGGTTGCTACGTGAACTACAACTACCCCCAGCTGGGCAAGGACTTCGTGAAGGTGATGAACGCCCTCGGCATCGGCGTCCAGCTGCTGGACAAGGAGAAGTGCTGCGGCGTCGCCCTCATCGCGAACGGCATGTCCAAGAAAGCGGCGAAGAACGCGAAGCACAACGTGGATGTCCTGCAGAAGGCCGTGGACGCCGGACTCAAAGTCCTCACCACCTCCTCCACCTGCACGATGACCATCCGCGAAGAGTACCCCGGCCTCCTGCAGGTCGATAATAGCGGCATCAAGGACTCCGTCCTCCTCGCCACCCGGTACATCTACCAGCTGGTCGAATCCGGCCAGGCGCAGCTCAAGTTCAAGGAAAACTACCGCGCCCGCATCGCCTACCACATCCCCTGCCACCTGGAGAAACTGGGCTGGGGCATCTTCTCCACCGAACTGCTGAAGATGATCCCCGGCGTGGAATTTACCCTCCTCGACTCCAACTGCTGCGGCATCTCCGGCACCTACGGCTTCAAGAAAGAGAACTACGAGGCCTCCCAAGCCATCGGCAAGCCCCTCTTCGACCAGATCAAGTCCGTGAACCCCGACTTCGTCGCCTGCGACTGCGAGACCTGCAAATGGCAGCTCGAGATGTCCACCCCCTACCAGGTCAAGCATCCCATCAGCATCCTCGCCGAAGCGCTGGAATAGATTCCCGGTCAGGCCGGAAATGACGGAATGGCAATACGGGAAGCAGGCCGGGAATGACGATAAAGCAAGACGGAGATAACGTTGATCACGTAACGATCGACACGCCGCTTCAGAGCCCTCGGACACGCTTTCGCCCTTTCACGACACGAAACGTGGCCGACCCCCTATCAGGCACCCGGGGTCGGCCACGTTTCATTACATAGGACGGCTATTTCGTAGCCGACCGTTTTGATGAATTAATCCAGCGAGAAGATGTCATTGACCGTCTTCCCGAAATAGGCCGATAACTTGAGCGCCAGCTCGGTGGACGGGATAAACTTCCCGTTCTCGATGGCGTATATCGTTTGTCGGGACACCCCGACAGCGTCGGCGAGCTCCTGCTGCGAGATGCGCAGCACAGCCCTTTCGACACGGATGTTATTCTTCATCATTGACCTCCTTGTAGTAGCGCGCCAGGCGGATCTTGTACAGGAGTAGATACAGGATAAACGCACCACCATATCCAGTCATTTCCTTCAGGGACAGAAAAGGTACAGCCACGGAACGGTTATTGACAAACACTTCTTCGCCAATCAGATGCAAATAAGTTAACTGAGTGAGTGTCACCGCAATCAGGGCGATGACGACTTTCAATGCAAACATAAAAGCAACAGCCGTCAAGGCCGAGCGCGTGCGTAAAAACACGGTAAACTCATCTTCCTGTTTTTCGCGGGAGAGACCTGCGAGCAACAATCCGATAAATGAAATGATCATGCCGCCAGCAGCATATGTGAATTGTTCGTCTTCGTTTTCCAGAATCAGAATGCTACAGATTACGAAAACCAGGGAGACCCCGACCAGAATCCACCCAATCAACTGACACCGGTGCGGTAACAGATACAGTTTCTTTTGTGCGTTCATATCGTGTAAAGTTTAACACCACAAAAGTAAAGTATAGTTTACATATTTGCAAATAAAATTTACAACTTTCTTTCAGATTCCGGGTCAAACTAGGAATCATGGAAGGGGCAAGCTCGGGTAGGACGAAAAGACGTAGCCGGAAGAAAGATTTCTCGACTGCGCTCGAAATGACAAAAAGGAGCACTCAACACCAAGAAGCATCGGACACGAAAATGCCCTTTCACGACCCTAAACGTAGCCGACCCCCAATCCGGAACCCGGGGTCGGCCACGTTTCATTACATAGGACGGCTTTTTCGTAGCCGACCGTTTTGGCAATCAGTTTGGGGAGGCCTTATGCGGGCGGCGGGGGCTCCGGCGGATTTCGGCTTTCATCGAACGCGAGCAGCGAGGGAAGGCGCGGTCCCGGCAGGGATGACGGCGTTTGTTTGAGCGCTAGTTAGGCCCGCCTGCGGGACTAACTGAGCGAGTTCGCCGTCAAGCGCCTTCCCGACACCGTGCGAGCACGATGAAAGACGCATGACGCCGGAGCCCCCGCCGCCCGCCAGACCTTCCCGCGCATACTCACTGCTACACCAGCAACTCAAGGTCCTGCGGCTTGAGAATAAGGGCCTTGGCCAGGCTGGCGGAACGGCCGGACAAACCGCGGCGGAGCATTTCGACAGCGACATCCAAGCGAGTCTTGAACGATGCTTTGGATAGTTTTCTTCCACACCGTCTAACACAGATTTCGTTACCCAGACGCCGGAGGTCCTGGATCGAACGGGATTCGAGATAACGACTATGGATCTGCTGCTTCAGCCTCGCCTCATCATCTTTCTTGATATGCATGAAGGCGATAAAGGTGAACACGGATCGGAAGAATTGCTCGACGGCTTCATAGTCAATGAAAGATTCCGGAAGGATTCTTCCGTCATAATCACACATCCAATGGGCTGGAAGGGGTATTTTCGTGTGGAACAGACGGCGTTGTTCCCGCACCGACATGTCTCCGATTCTTCGTCCCTTGAAGAAATGACGTTTCTCGGAAAAGTAGATGTTCCCAGAACCCCAGGCATACTCCCCGGGGAGGTTCTTGAAAAAGTCCAGGCAGTTCCGATACACATACATAAATTTAACCAGAACTTCATCGTGCGTTTCGATCGGATCGCAAGCAAAATAGACGCCCTGCCCCGGAAACCGCGTCTGTAATCTCTGCTGGAGGACTTCCCGATACCGTTTCACACGAACCTCCACACCTTTCACCACGGTGTGAAGATGCGTATCATTCACCGTCGATACCCACACCCGCACCCCAGCAATCTCTGCACAAATGGCCACGCCGTTCCAAGCATATAGCTTGTCTTCATCCGTATTGAAAGGAATATCCGCCCGGGTGCCGTCCGAATAGACATGCCACATGTTTTCAACCACTTCGTCCTTCATACTCTTCTTTTGCCCGCAAGGTACTGCGACCTATCCGTTTTCGCAAAAAGGGAAACGGATAAAAAAGGAAAAGCCCATCCCGGGAGCTTGCAACACGGTTTTCGGAGAAACCGTTTCAACAAAAATCTGGGAAAAACGCGTAAAAAGACAGATGGGGAAATGATGCCGAATAAGCTCGGGCACGCTTTCGCCCTCCTACGACACAAATCGTGGCCGACCCCCTATTCGGCACCCGGAGTCGGCCACGTTTCATTGCATAGGGCATCATTTTCGTGCCCGAGCGATTTAGAGATTCCCGGTCATCCTTCGACAAGCTCAGGAACCGCCCGGAATGACGCCTAGCTACTCCCCTTTCAGGTACTTGAGCCAGAAGGCGTTGTTTTCCGCCTGGAAGTGCATGCCCTGGTAACCGCGGTAGCCGTGCATGCCGTCGGGGTAGACCATGAAGTCGAAGGAGGCGCCGATCTTGTGGAGGGCGTCGATGAGCTGGAGGGTGTTCTGGTAGTGGACGTTGTCGTCGCCGGTGCCGTGGGTGAGCTTGAGCATCACGGAGCCGTCGTCGCCGGGACGGGCCGGGTAGGAGGCGATGCGGTCCACGACGCGGGTGCGGGCGTAGCCGTCCGGGTTGTCCTCGGGCGTGGACATGAAGCGCTCCGTGTAGTGCGTGTCGTAGAGCTTCCAGTCATAGACACCGCCGCCGGCGATGCCGTAGTGGAAGGCCTGCGGGGCCGTCGCCACTAGCAAGGCCGTCATCGTGCCGCCGAAGGAGAAGCCTTCGACCCCGATCTTGTCCCCCTGCACATACGGGAGCGTCTGGAGGTATTCCGCCCAGGCGACGAAGTCGTCGACCTCCACCGTGGCGAGCTGCTTGTAGATGCAGTCCAGGCCGGCGCGGCCGTTGTGGCCCGAGGCGCGGTTGTCCGCGATGACCTCGATGATGCCGTGCTGCCGATACCAGGCATAGCGGGTGGGCGCGGTCCAGCGGTCGGTCACCTGCGGAGAGTCGGGACCGCCGTAGATGTCCACATGGACGGGATACTTTTTCGCCGGATCGAAGTCGACCGGATAGATGATGATGCCCGGGAACTCGAACCCGTCGCGACGGATGGTGATCACCTCGCCGAGCGAGTACTTGGAAGCATCATAGTCCGGGCCCTTCTGGTCCGCGACCAGCCAGTTCTTGGAAGGCTTTGAGGTCTGATACACACGCAGTTGCGTCGGAACATGCAGGGAGGAAGTCTGGGCGACGAAATACTTGCCGTCCGGGGAGAACTGCACACCGGCCACATTCAGGGACTCGTCCGTCAGGGGCGTGATGACACCTTTCGGGGAGACCTTGTAAAGGGCCTGGCGGATGTGGAGATCGTCCCGCTGGGCGGTGAAATAGACGGTGCCGTCCTTCTCTGCGCGGACCAGGGCGACGCGCCAGTTCGGGCCGTCGGTGAGACGACGGACCGTGCCGTCATAGCCCAGGAAATAGATCTGCTGCCAGCCCGTCTCGAAGGCGCGGACCATATACAGGCCCTTCTCAGTGAACAGCATACCCTCTATCCAGTCCAGCCAGGTGGGATAATACTCGTGGTAGAGGACGTTCTTGGAACCGTCCACCGGCGACACGGCGTACAGGTCCAGGGTGTTCTGGATGCGCGGTTCGCGGGCCACATAGAAGGTCCGGGAGTCGTCCGACCAGAACGGGATGCCGAAGTACTGGTCCTCCTTCTCGTCGAAATCGGCCCAGACCGTCGACACCCGGCCGGCGAACGCCGCGGGCACATCGACAAAGCCGATCTTCACGTCCGGGTTCTTCTCCCCCACCTTCGGGTAATGGGTCTCGCGGATCTTCCCGTCCTGGCCGAAGGGCGAATAGATCGGGAACATCGGCACTTCCGTGTCGTCGAAATGATAGAAGGCGAGCTTCTTGCTGTCCGGCGACCACCAGAACGCGCGGTAACGGGACGGACGGCCGAGGATCTCCTCGTAGTACACCCAGGAGGCGTATCCGTTCATCACCGTGGCCGTTCCGTCGAAGGTCAGGCGGCATTCCTTCCCGTCAGCGATGGTGACCACGTACAGATCGTTTTCGCGCGTGAAGGCCAGCATCGTGGAATCCGGAGAATAGGTGAGGTTCACGGCACCTTCCGGCTTGAGCGGAAAATCGGAGAACTTCTCCGGCGCCTTCACGCCCGCCACCTTCGTGCCCTTGGGCATCACCAGCTTGAAGCAGGTGTCGTCGGTGTACATTCCGTTGTACGTGAATGCCACCTCCTTGTCGCCCAGCCACTTGTAGGCATAGGGCATCCGGTTGAACTCCTGGGCGGAGGCGCCGAGGGCAAGGGCTGCGAGGAAGGTTAATGTAAGGAATAACTTCTTCATATCACAAATGATTAGATTTCTCGACTTCGCTCGAAATGACAAGGTTATACAAACAGTTCGTTTTTGAAATTCACGAGATATACTTTTTCGACGGCGCGGGTGAGGGCCGTGTAAAGCCATTTGAGATCGTCCGGCGTGAGGAAATCCTGCCAGAAGGGATTGTCGATGAAGACGCAGCGCCACTGGCCGCCCTGGGACTTGTGGCAGGTGATGGCATTGGCGTACTTCAGCTGCAGGGCGTTGAAGAAAGGATCCTCCCGGACGGCGTCGTACCGTTTCTTCTTCGTGGAGAGATGGGCATAGTCCTCGCTGACACCCTGGTACAGGGCGTTCGCCTGCTCGTAGGTCAGGCCGGCGGATTCCGCCTCCAGCGTATCCAGGATGACCTTGGCGACGATCTCCTGGTCCTGGTAGTCGGGGAAACGCAGGCGGGCTTCCGCGAAATGCAGGCCGTAGCGGTCCTCGTAATGGCCGATGCGGACGAGCTTGCAGATGTCGCCGTTGGCGATATAGTCCGTCCCTTCCAGCTCTTCGGCGAAATGGTAGCAGTTCCGGACGATCATCAGCTTGTCGTCGCGAACCAGGCGCTCCTCGCGGAACTGGACCTGCGCGCGGATGCCCGCGTTATAGCGGTTCGCCCGCTTGTTGGACCGGCACAGGACGACGGTCTCGTCCTCGCCGTACTTCGCATAGGCGTCGGTCAATGTCTCGATGAGTTCGCCGCCGGAAAGGCGCTGCACATCGTCGAAACCGTCGACCGTCAGCCCCAGCTCGTCCAGCGGAATCTCGCAGTCCTCCTCCAGCAGTTCCCGCAGGTGCGTCGCGTTCACGAGGATGCCGGAATCCGCCTGCTGGCGGACCACCGTCCGAAGCTCCGAGAAGCGGACGCCGCCGACCCCGGACATATACTCCTCCGACAGCGCCGGAGACCGGTCCAGGCCCACGGGCGGCAGCTGCGCCGAATCCCCGACCAGGATCATCCGGCAGTCGACCCCGCTGCGCATATACAGGATGAGGTCCTCCAGGAGATTGCCCGAGCCGAAGGCCGCGGTACTCTGCCGCTCCCCCGCCTCGATGCCGATGAGCGACACCTCGTCCACGATGAAGAGCGTGTTCTTCGCCTTGTTCGGCGCCAGGGAAAACTGGCCGAAGCCGTCGTCCCCGTGCGATTTCTGCCGATAGATCTGCTTGTGGACGGTCGAGGCCGGCCGCCCGGTGTAGCCGGACAAGATCTTGGCCGACCGGCCGGTCGGCGCCATCAGGACGACCGGCGTCTTGAGGTCCGTGAAAGCCGACACGACGGCCGCCAGGACCGTCGTCTTGCCGGTGCCGGCATAGCCGTTCACGACCAGGATGTCCCCCTCGTCCGAGGTCAGGAACTCCCCGATGTCGCGCATCAGGGCATCCTGGCAGGACGTCGGCTCGTACGGGAGCCGACGCAGGAATTCATGGTACAGAAATCCCGCCCGGTCCATAGGCTATCCCTTGTGGAAGATGCTCGCGAAGACGGCGAGAACGGGATAGATCTCCACGCGCCCGAGGAACATGTCGAACGAGAAGATGAACTTGAGGGCGTCCGGCTCCGCGTTGTAATTGCCGAACGAGCCGATGGTTCCCAGGGAAGGCCCCACGTTCGTCAGCGAGGCGATGGAGCCCAGGAGCGCGTGCTGGTTCGGGTCGCCGATGACCACGCACAGGACGGACGACAGGGCGATCAGGAGCAGGAAGAGGGCGATATAGAGAATCTGCGGATACACATCCTCGTCCCGGAGCATCCGCTTGCCGAAGCGGACCTCGAAGATGGAGGAGGGATACAGGGTCTTGACGATCTGCATCCGGATGGCCTTGAACAGCACCAGCACACGATCGGATTTGAGACCGCAGGTCGTGGAGCCGGCGCAGCCGCACACGAGGCCGCCCAGGATCAGGATGAAGCACGGCAGCATGGGCCAGTTGGCATTGTCGCTGATGGCCAGGCCCGATGTGGACGTGTAGCTGGCGACGTGGAACGTCGCGTCCAGGAACGCCTCGCCCCAGGTGGCGTCCACCCCCTGCAGTTTCAGCGAGACGGCCGCCAAAATGGAACCGCCCACCAGGCTGAACAGGAAGAACTTCAGCACCGGGTTGTTGAGCGGACGGAGCGTCCGGTTCACGAACGAGATGTACAACAGGCCGAAATGCACCGACGCGAGGACCATGAAGATGATCGTGAGCACGGAGATGAGCGGAGAGTGGAAGTAGGCCACAGAAAGGCTGTGGGTGGAGAATCCGCCCGTCGCAGACACGCTGAAGGCGTGGTTGACGGCGTCGAACGCGGACATCCCGGCCGCCCAGAAGCTGAGGAAAGCGAGGGCGAAAATGGCCAGGTACACCCGCGCGAAGATGGACACGGACTTGTTGGCCCGGGTCTGGTAATCGTCCCGGGACAGGGAGGAAAGCTCCATATTGGTAAGCCGCAGGCGCACCGGCGAGGAGGTCGGGATGATCAGCAGGAGGAACACCACGACACCGAGACCGCCGATGAAATGCGTGGAAGAACGCCAGAACAGCAGGCTCCGCGGCAGCGCTTCCACATCTTCCAGGATGGTGGCGCCGGTGGTGGTGAAGCCGGAGACGCTCTCGAACCAGGCGTTGGCGATGGTGAACGGACCGCCCCAGAGCACATAGGGCAGCATCCCGAACAGGAAGGACAGGAACCAGGACAGGAAGATGATCATATACCCGTCCCGGAGCGTGATGTTGCCCGTCTTCCGCACGAAAATGAAGGGGAAGATGCCCACCGTGAAGGTCAATGCAAAACTGATCAGGAGCGGAGCCAGGGCGCTGTCGCCGCCGTCGTAGAGCGAGATGCCCACGGCGAACAGCATGAACAGCGAGCTCACCAGGAGCGCCGTTCCCGTGTTCCTCGATATGACGCGCAGGTTCATTCGGTTTCCTCCGACCGGGATTCCTTCAACTGCTTGATCCGGCGTCTGTACTGCCGGTTCTCCTCGGTGATGTCGGAGATGCCCTCGTTGAGCAGGGACAGTTCGTCGTCACCCTCGAAGGTAACGCTGTAGCGACGCCCGGAGGCCTGGTACTCGTCCATTCCCTTGAGCATCTTGTTCAGCGGATTCACATAGTAGCTGATCATGAAGAACATCAGCAGGATCACCAGGAGGACGCCCACGGAGACCGCGACGACGACCGGGATGATGCTCCGGTGGAAGCCCTGGTCGAATTCCTCGGAATTGGCCTGCAAGTCGTCGTACATCGCCTGGCTCAGGCGGTCGATGTCGCCGCTGAGGCGCTTGAAAGAGGGTTGCAGCCGCTCGAAGTACCAGGTGCGGGAATCGATGAAATCGGAGTGGACGACCTGTTCGAGTTCCAGGGAGGTGAGCATATAGGCCGAATAGGAATACAGGACGGAATCGGTGAGCGGAAGGACGTTCTCGCCGGAGATGGACGAGCGCAGCGAATCGCAGTAGGAGACGAAGCCCTGCTGGTCGAAGTCGGGGAGCGAATTCAGCGAGTCGTCGCCGATGACGGCGAGAATCTGCAGGTTGTAGTTGTCAGTGACCGCCGCCAGCTTCTGCGCCACGTTGATGCTGTGGATGTCCTCGGCGATCATGTCCGACACATAGTTGGACATGCGCCGGTATTCCAGGATGGAGATGATACCGGACACGACAAGGACGACGGCGATGGCGCTCAGGGCCAGCACCACCTTCCCCTTCATCAAAAGCCGGAACGAATTCCTCCATTTTCTGAGCCTTCCGAACATAGCGTACTATTTTCTAACTCACAAAGATAAGGATTTTCACCCAACTTGCCAAGTGTGATATTTTTCTGCGAAATTATTTAAGGAATTTTCAAAACACTCTTTTTATTTCAAAATTTTTTGTTATTTTTGCCCGCATAATACGAAAGACGATGAGAACGACATTCCTGGACAAAAAAGACAACAAGAATTCCATCTTGAAGAAGACCATCCTTCGCCTCTGCATCCAGAGCGGGGAATATAGCATCGCCGCCCTCAGCGAGCAGATCAACACCAGCGTCCCGACCGTCACGAAGCTCATCGGCGAGCTGATGGACGAAGGTTTCATGATCGAGCTCGGCAAGTCCGGCACGTCCGGCGGCCGCCGGCCCAGCATCTACGGGCTGAACCCCGATGCCGGCTACTTCATCGGACTGGACATCCGGCACACCCACGCCAGCATCGCCGTCACCGACTTCAAGGGCGGCCTCGTCTGCTTCGAGGACAACATCCCCTTCATCCTGGAAATCGACGAAGCCTGCCTCCATACCATCTCCAAGAGCATCCGCGACTTCTTCGTGCAACACGACCTGGACTGGAACCGCGTCCTCGGGATGGGCATCAGCGTCGCCGGCCGCGTCAATCCGAAGACGGGCTACAGCAACCTGTACTCCTTCGACCCGGAGCGTCCCATCAACAAGATCCTCTCCGAGGACCTGGACATCCCCGTGGTCATCGAGAACGACTCCCGGGCGATGACGTACGGCGAATACCTGTCCGGCGTGGTCAAGAAGGAAAAGAACGTCCTCTTCGTCAACGTGAGCTGGGGTCTCGGCATGGGAATGATCCTGGACGGCCGCCTGTACTACGGCACTTCCGGCTACTCGGGCGAGTTCGGCCACTTCCCGCTCCTGGACAACGACCAGATCTGCCGCTGCGGCAAGGTCGGCTGCCTGGAGACCGGCGCCTCCGGCTCGGCCCTCGTGCGGATGATCAGCGAGCAGCTCCAGGCGGGCCGCGCCTCTTCCCTCTCCCGCACCTTCAAGGAGCAGGGCAAGGTGAACCTGAACGACATCTTCAAGGCGGTCCAGGAGGAGGACATCCTCACCATCGAATCGATCGAGAAGATCGGCGCCAACCTCGGCCGCGGACTGGCGGGCCTGATCAACGTCTTCAACCCGCAGCTGGTCGTCCTCGGCGGCAAGGTGTCGATGGCGGGCGACTATCTCCTGCTGGCCGTGCGCAGCGCGGTGAAACGCCACGCCCAGACCATCGCCAACCAGGACACCGCCATCAAGTTCTCCAAGCTCCGCAACCAGGCGGCCCCGATCGGCGACTGCATGCTTTCACGCAGCCACCTGCTCGGAATCATCTAAAAATCAGGCACGTAGACGCGCAAGCAGCTCGTCCCCGAGGGCGCGCTTGACGCGGATGTGCTCCAGGACGGCCTGGACGAAGGAATTGGACTCGAAATCGCCCCGGACCTGCTCGAAATCGAGCTCTTTCTCCTCCCGGGAGCCATCGGCGCCGAAGCCCGTCATCGAGGCGAGGCTGAACTCCTTCCGCGCGTCCTCGTACAGCATCTCGTCCAGGCCGATGACCGCCGCCTTCCATTTCTCGACAATCTCGCGCACCTGAGCCCCCGTGACGGTTTCCAGCGGGAAACCGAAGAAATCGGCATACTTGTCATAGGCCCAGGTCCATTCCAGCCGGTAGTAGTCCGCGTGCATCTGGCGGAATTCGCGGTCCACGGTATCGAGGTCCGTCACCGCTCCCTTTTCGACCCGGTCCAGCAGCGCCTCCACCAGCTCCTTTGGCGCAATGAGGCCGCTGAGGTCCGTCCACTTGCCCTTTCCGCCGGGAAGCTCCGGCTTCAGGGTCTCCCGGATCACCTCGTCGGAAGCGCCGGCGGGCAGGTTCTCCAGTTTCTTGATGATCGAGTTCCCGAGGAACTTGGTGATGGCGGTCCGGTACAGCTCGATGCCCCGCTTGAGCGAACCGTTGCGGATCTTCGCGCTGTGGTAGGAATAGTCGTCGGAGAGCTCGCCGGAGGAATGCTGGAGGTTCTTCAGCAGCTGGATGCCCTTGAACATCTTCTGGATGGTGTACGGGCTCAGGAGGTTGTAGTTGATGCAGTCCAAGCGGTCAGGATCCGTGCGGCCGTCGCGCTTGGGCCACTTCTGGGCGTCGCGGATGGTGCCCA
>CAMVPS010000052.1:0-13585 GCA_947169405.1 uncultured Bacteroidales bacterium | reverse complement strand
GCTGGATGGTGTTGGACACCGAGGAGGAGGTGAACTTCAGGAACTCCTTGTCGATCAGGCCCTGGTAGCCTCGCTGGATGCCGATGACATTGATGTTGTTGAAGCGGGCGGTGCGCGTGACGGCGCGGATGGCGGCGTTCATTCCGGGCGAGTCGCCCCCGGAAGTGAGGATGCCGATGGTCTTGATATGTTTTTCCATGGCGGGATCAGATTTCAATCCCACAAAGATAAGAAAAATGCATCAAATTCCGTACGCCGATTCGGCGGCCGGCGCCTCATCTCCCCATCTTTCCGCGACATAGTCCAGCGTGCGGAGGATTTCGTCGGGATCCTTGGAGGTGACGAGCTTGATGCGGGTCTCCTTGAAGCCCGGAAGCCCCTTGAAATAGCAGGAGAGATGGCGGCGCATCTCGAAGACGCCGGTGACGGGCCCCTTGAGGTCCAGGGACAGGCCGAAGTGCCGTTTGGCGAGCGCCACGCGGTCGCGGACGTTCATCGGCGGCAGCTCCTCGCCGGTGTCCAGCAGGTGCCGGATCTCGGTGAAGATCCAGGGATGGCCGAAGCTCGCGCGCCCCACCATGATCCCGTCTACGCCGTAGCGGTCGAACATCTCCTTCGCGCGCTGCGCGGAATTGATGTCGCCGTTGCCGATGATGGGGATGTGCATCCGGGGATTGTTCTTGACCGCGCCGATGAGGGTCCAGTCGGCCTCGCCCTTGTACATCTGGCAGCGGGTGCGGCCGTGGATGGTGAGGGCCTGGACGCCCACGTCCTGCAGCCTTTCGGCGAGGTCCACGATGATCTTGGAGCTGTCGTCCCAGCCCAGGCGGGTCTTCACGGTGACGGGCGTCTTGACAGCCTCCACGACGGCTTTCGTGATGGCGACGAGCTTGCCCGGCTCCCGCAGCATGCCGCTGCCGGCGCCCCGGCCCGCGATCTTGGACACCGGGCAGCCCCAGTTGATGTCGATCGTGTCGGCCCCGTGCCCGCCGGCGAGCTCCGCCGCGCGGTCGGCCATCCGGGCCGCATCGACCATCGACTCGGGGATGTGCCCGTAGATCTGGATCGCAACGGGGGACTCCTCCTCGAGGGTGCGCATCTTGGCGATGGCTTTCGAGGCGTCGCGGATGAGTCCGTCCGAAGGGACGAACTCGGTCGTGACCATCGCCGCCCCGGCCTCGCGGCACAGGATGCGGAAGGACGCGTCCGTCACGTCCTCCATCGGCGCCAGCACCACGGGGCGCTCGCCCAGGTCGATGTCCGCTATCTTCATGGCGGTGCAAAGATACGAAAAATTGGGATTTCTACGCTCTTACGATTTGTAAGGAAAAATAGTCCAAAACGGTTGTATTTTTGTCCAAAAGGTCCTTTTTATTTGTTTTTCATAAGATGAAAGGGTAAATTCGCGGCCGCAAAATTTGTTTTTGCATAAATGCCAAGACGATAAACACCAACTAAATTTTATCAACATAATGTGTAACAACAGCTTAAGGAAATGCTGCCTTGTCGCTGTCTCACTGTTTGTCGCGATCCTCGGCTTCGCCCAGGAGACGCGTACCGTCACGGGTACCGTGGTGGATGCAAACGGTGAACCGCTGATCGGGGCAGGCGTAGTCGTCGAAAGCCAGCCGACCATCGGCACCATCACGGACTTCGACGGACACTACACGCTGCAAGTTCCTGCCGACGCCGCCCAGCTCCGCTATTCCTACATCGGAATGGTGGATGCGGTGATGGCCATCGCCGGACAGGATGTCATCAACGTCACCCTGCAGGAGGATTCCACCCTCCTCGAGGGCGTCGTCGTCACCGCCCTCGGCATCAAGCGCGCCGAGAAGGCCGTGACCTACAATGTCCAGAAACTGGACGAGAAGGTCTTCGTCACGCGCGAAGCCAATATGGTCAACTCCCTCGCGGGCAAGATCGCGGGCGTCCAGATCAACGAGACGGCCGCCGGCGCCGGCGGCGAGACCAAGGTGGTCATGCGTGGCGCGAAGTCCATCAAGAACTCCAACAACGCCCTCTATGTCCTGGACGGCATTCCGCTCCCGACCCTGTCGATGACCACGCCGGGCGACTCCTGGAGCATCTATTCCGGTTCCGGCCTGTCCGGTGACGGTATGTCCATGCTCAATTCCGAGGACATCGCCGACATGAGCGCCCTCGTGGGCGCCTCCGCCGCCGCCCTGTACGGCTACAAGGCCGCGAACGGTATCCTGATGCTCACCTCCCGCACCGGTGAGGAAGGTTTCCACGTGTCCTACTCCAACAACACGACCTTCTCCTCCCCGCTGATGCTTCCGGGCCGCCAGAGCGTCTATGGCGCCAAGCCCGGTTCCTACGCCTCCTGGGGCGGCAAGCTCGAGGCGGCTCCTGCCTGGAGCATCAAGGATTTCTTCCAGACCGGCTACAACACCGCCCATTCTTTCAGCGTGTCCGCCGGCCGCGAGCACTCCACGACCTATTTCTCCGCCGGGTACACCGACGCCCAGGGCATCATCCCCAACAACGACTACGACCGCTTCAACGCGACCTTCCGCCACACGGCCGACTATCTCAATGACAAGCTCCACCTGAGCTTCCTCGGGATGTTCATCCGCGTGAACGAGCAGAACATGCTCTCCGGCGGTCTGTACCACAACCCGCTCGTGCCGCTGTACCTGATGTCCCCGTCCGACAACCTCTTTGCCTACACGGTGTTCGAGCGCTACAACGCCACCCGCAACTTCCCGACCCAGTACTGGAGCGCTTACGAGATGTCCATGCAGAACCCTTACTGGACCGTGAACCGCAACATGTTCCAGACCCAGAAGAACCGTTACATCCTGGGCGGTTCCGTCAGCTACGACATCACCGACTGGTTGGACATCCAGGCCCGCGTCCGGATGGACAACAACAGCACCATCGGCGAGGAGAAGCACTACGCTTCCTCCAACGGTCTGTTCGCCGGCAAGTTCGGCCGTTACTACTACAACGACCAGAAGACCACCCAGAGCTACGCCGACGTGCTCCTGAACCTGCACAAGAACTTCGGCGACGACGCGCTGTTCTCCCTGAACGCCGTCCTGGGCGCCTCCATCGAGGATTACTTCTACCGTGGAACCTCCCTCGGCGGCGACCTGCTGGGCGTTGCGAACTTGTTCACCTTCTCCAATATGGCGACGGGCAAGGCCTTCGACAAGGCCACCTTCCGCGACCAGACGCAGTCCGTGTTCGGCACCCTGAACGTCGGCTTCAAGAACTACCTCTTCCTCGAGGCGACCGCCCGCGAGGACTGGGCCTCCCAGATGGCCGGCCCGAACGGCGTGAAGCCTTTCTTCTATCCGTCCGTGGGCGCCTCCTGGCTCATCACCGAGATGTTCGACCGCAAGTCCGACTTCATCCCGTACGCCAAGCTCCGCGCTTCCTATGCCGAGGTGGGTAACCCGGTGGAGCGCTTCATCTTCAACGGTACGCACCCGGTGATGGGCGGTACCGCCCGCATCGACACCTGGGCCACCGCCCCCGACTTCCAGCCCGAGCGCACCCGCTCCTGGGAAGTGGGCGCGGACGTCCGCCTGTTCAAGAGCAAGCTCCAGCTCGCCGGCACCTACTACCAGTCTTCCACCTACAACCAGGTCTTCACCCCGACCAACGCTTCCACGAGCGGTTACAGCACCTACTACGTGAACGCCGGCCGGATCGACAACCGCGGTGTGGAACTCTCCGGGATGTTCACCCAGGACATCGGGGACTTCAACTGGACCACGAACCTCATCTGGACCAAGAACGTGAACAAGGTGGCGAAGCTGCTGGACTACACCAACGGCAACGAGCACTATGTGAGCACGCGCGAGAGCGTGGGCGGCACCTCCGGTGTCACGATGTGGCTCATCGAGGGCCGTCCCGTGGGTGAGATGTACGTCGCCGGCCTCGCGACCAACGAGGACGGAACCCCGTATGTGACTCCTTCCGACAAGGGCGGCGTGATGCACAAGGCCCCCAATGACGGTACGCCCGACACGATGTGGTACGCCGGCAACACCAATCCCGACTGGACCGGTTCCTGGCGGAACCAGTTCTCCTGGAAGGGTCTGAACCTGGCGTTCATGTTCACGATGCGCAAGGGCGGTGTGGGCGTGTCCCTCACCGAGGCCACGATGGATGCCTACGGCGTCACCAAGCGGACGCTCGAAGGCCGCGAAGAGGGCTTCAACTTCGCCCCCGCCGGCATCTTCGGCAACGCCCGCAACTACTATCAGGTGAGCGCCCAGGACTACTGGCAGACCATCTCCGGCGCCGACGGCCAGAACGCGCTCGGCGCCTACTATGTCTATGATATGACGAACATCCGGCTCGCCGAGGTCTCCCTCGGGTACGAGATTCCCCTCGGAAAGCGGATCCCCTGGATCGAGAGCCTGAACCTCGCCGTCGTGGGCCGCAACCTCGCGATGCTCCTGTGCAAGGCCCCGTTCGATCCCGAGCAGGTTTCCAACGCCGGCAACTACGGCGCCGGCATCGACCTGTTCATGGCTCCTTCCACCCGCAACCTCGGTTTCTCCGTGAAGGTGAAGTTCGGCAAGAAGGGCGTCAAGGCCGCGAAGGCCGAGGCTCCCGCCTATGTCCCCGAGACCCGCGTCGTGGAGAAGATCGTGGAGAAGGTGGTCGAGAAGAAGGTCCCCGTGGAGGTCGTCAAGGAAGTGGTCAAGGTCGTTCCCAGCGAAGTCCAGACCGAAATCTATGTCACCGACCTCAACTTCGACCTCGGCAAGACGAATCTCCGTCCGGAGGATTCCTTCAAGCTGGGCCGCATGTGCCAGGTGCTCAAGGAGAACCCTTCCGCCAAGGTCGTCCTGACCGGTTATGCGGATTCCGCCACGGGTACGCCCGCCATCAACAGCGAGCTCGCCGCGAAGCGCGCCGCCGTCGTGGCCGCGAAGCTGCGCGACGAGGGCATCGACCCGAACCGGATCTCCTATACCTCTGAAGAAGGCGATTGGAACAAGTCCGCATCCCCGGAGGCCAACCGCCGCGTCACCGTTCGTATCGTTAATGAATAAGGAGGCTATAGACTATGAACAAGATACTTACTCTTACTCTGGCCGTCGCCGTCTCCCTGGGCACCGTTTCCTGTGTCAAGGACTTCACGGCGCGCAATACCAACCAGGAGCAGGCGAACGAAGAGATGATGGACCACGACAATATGCGCACGGGTTCCTACATCTCCCAGATGATCGCCAACGTGCTTCCTTCCTACCAGAATGACGGTTCCAACGAGTATGGTTCCGCTTCCTACCAGGTGGTGCAGGGCCTCACGGGCAACATCTTCGCCAACTACGAGGCCGCTTCCAACAGCGGTTTCCACCAGACCAACGAGTACAACCTCGTGGCCGACGGCTGGACCAAGGCCCTGTTCGAGGACGCTTTCGTCCGCGCCATGGCTCCTTGGGCCAAGCTGAACGCCCTCCGGGAGAACAACCCCTACGACGCCGCCCTCGGCGATGTCCTGAAGGTGGCCGTCATGCACCGCGTCACCGACGCCTACGGCCCCATCCCTTACACCCAGCTGGGCACGGGCGTGAACCACGTCGCCTACGACACCCAGGAAGAGGTGTACCGGGGCATGTTTATGGACCTGGACCGCGCCATCGAGACGCTCCAGGAACTCGTGAACGGCGGTACGACCACCTACCTCGAGGACTATGACAACGTGTTCTACGGCAACATGACCAAGTGGATCGCCTTCGCCAACACGCTCCGCCTGCGTCTCGCCACCCGCGTGGCCTACGCCGACGAGGCCCTGTACCAGGCCGAGGCGGAGAAGGCCCTTGCCAGCGCCGCCGGCTTCATCGAGGAGGACGTCGTCCTCCATCCCGGCGCCGGCGCGTGGGAGAACCCGATCTATGTGATCGAGTACAACTTCAACGACGGCGACGCCAAGGCCGGCGCCACCATCGTCACCTATATGAACAGCTACAACGACCCGCGCCGCGCCTCCTACTTCACCGCCGGTTCCGACGGCAAGTACTATGGAGTCCGCATGGGCGCCGCCGTGGACAGCAACTATCCCAAGTCCACCCTGTGGTCTCGCGTGAACTGCACCAACGCCGATCCGCTCAAGTGGATGTCCGGCGCCGAGGCCGACTTCCTGAAGGCCGAGTTCTTCCTCCGCCAGGGGGAGGCCGCCGCCGCGAAGGCCGCCTATGAGGCCGGCGTGAAGCGCAGCTTCGCCCTCGCCGGCGCTTCCGGCGCCGACGCCTACCTCCGCGGCACCGACGGCGTGGGCTCCTACACGGATCCCGTGACCGGCGGCAACTCCTACGGCAACAACCTCACCGACGTCGCCGTCTCCTGGGACAGCCAGAGCGAGACTGAAGGCCACCTGGAGCAGATCCTCACCCAGAAGTACATCGCCATGTTCCCCGAGGGCATGGAGGCCTGGGCCGAGTTCCGCCGCACCGGGTACCCGCGGGTGATCCCGACCGCCACGAACAACTCCGGCGGCCTGATCGACACCCAGAAGCAGATCCGCCGTCTGGTGTATCCGACCTCCGAATATACCGCCAACAACGCCAACGTCAAGGAAGGCGTCTCCCTCCTCGTGACCGAGGCCAAGGAAGCCGCTTCCGAGAAGGCGGACAACGGCGGCACCAAGGTATGGTGGGACCGCAAATAACCCTTAAAGCGAAATGGTCATGAAAAAGACACTCTATATTCTGATGGGCGCAGCCCTGGTCCTCGCCTCCTGCGAAAAGGTGCAGGAAGTGA
This sequence comes from uncultured Bacteroidales bacterium, assembly GCA_947169405.1. Lineage (GTDB taxonomy): Bacteria > Bacteroidota > Bacteroidia > Bacteroidales > UBA932 > Cryptobacteroides. The sequence goes on along the minus strand of CAMVPS010000052.1, from coordinate 6,838 downwards.
AGTCCCTGGAGATCGAGCGCACCTCCGGCATCCACCAGGCCGAGGCCTGGTCCGAGTTCATCCAGGGCACCGGCACGGTGAACACCATCGGGGACGAGGCCTATTACCAGAACCTCCGGGAATGGAAGAAGGCCGCTTTCGATGCGGACGGCATCACCACCCGCAGCATCTCCTACATTTTCTTCGCCGACTACGGCTCGATGGCGTTCCGCTTCGCGGACATCCCGGACAGCGTGGACGTGATCAACCTCTGGGGCGGCTGCCCCAAGAAAGGCTCTCTGGACTACCAGGAGATGAAGGCCTGCCAGGAAATCAAGGGAATGAAGGTGGTCGGCTGCCGCATCACCCGCATCCTCGAGAACGCCCGCTGGGGCATGGAGGCCCAGATCCCTTCCTTCATGAAGGCGTACGAGGCCTACAAGTATGACAACATGGGCAAGATCCTCCAGGGCAAGATGACCGCCCAGGAGCTCGAGTCCGCCGCCCTGGAGGCTGGCAACGCCGCGCTGCGCGCCGACGTGCAGGCCCACCCGGGCAAGGGCGCGAACTCCCGCGAAGCCGAAGGCGGTCCCGAATGGCCGGAGTGGTGCGTCTACGCCTCCCAGGTGCTCCTCGACGAGATCGAGCAGTACGGCCTGGACGGCTATGACCTCGACTACGAACCGGAAGGCGACCCGCTCAGCGGCACCGCGTTCAACACGATGGTGGCCTACCTCTCCCAATTCATCGGTCCCAAGTCCGGCAACGAGGGCACGCTCCTCATCATCGACCGCAACTCCAGCGCCGGCGACAAGGACCTTGCGAAGCTCTGCAACTTCTGGATCTACCAGAAATACGGTTCCACCGGCGGCGCGAGCCCCGCTTCCCAGGGCGACTTCGGCAGCAACCTTGACCGTGAGAACGGCTGGGTCCCTGCGCAGATCATCGTCACCGAGAACGTGGGCGACACCTATTCCGAGGGTTGCCACAACCTTGAGCAGATGGCGAACTTCCAGCCTTCCACCTGCGGCCAGCAGTACGGCCACAAGGGCGGCTTCGCCTCCTTCCACGGCCAGCGCGACTGGCGGCTGGAGGCCGAGGGCGCCGAGAAGGGCAAGAAGATGCGCTACCAGCACCACATCATGGGCATCCGCGCCCAGTCCCAGGTCCAATACTATAAATAAGCCATCCGTATGAAAAAGATCATCATAGCGCTCAGCGCCATCACCCTCCTGGCCGCCTGCCAGAAGAGCCTGATCGACTCCGAAGGTCTCTACGAGAACGGAATCGTCGCCTTCCAGTCCAATGAAAGCGGCGAGATGGCCGCCTTCCTGGAGACGTCCGGCCCCGTCACCTTCACCATCGCCTCCTCCGTCAAGGTGGACAAGGATGTGACCGTGAACTTCGAGCCGGTCCGCGATACCGCCGTCCTCGCGGCCTTCAACCAGTCCCAGGGCACCAACTACTGGTTCCTCCCGGAATCCAACGTCACCCTGAGCCGGAACAGCACCGTCATCAAGGCCGGCAGCGCCGTCTCCGAGCCCGTCACCGCCGACGTGAACATCGACGGCTTCAAGAACGGCGTCATCTACTGCCTGCCGCTCCGCATCACGGGCACCAGCACCTCCCAGCGTCCGGTTCCGGGCGAGGAGTACGCCTTCCTCGTGATCCGCGGCTATGTCTACGCCTCCGCGGCGAACCTCCCCGGCGGCTCCTATTTCGAGATGCCGACCACGGTTTCCGACCCGGCCCTCTCCCTGGAAGTCTGCACGATGGAAATCCGCGTGAAGGCCAACAGCTGGGCCTCCGCCAACCCGTTCATCTCCTCGGTGATCGGCGTCGAGGAGAACTTCCTCCTCCGCTTCGGCGACATCTCCTGCGACCCGAACCAGCTCCAGCTGGCCGGCCAGGGCGTGTCCATCACCTCCAAGGCCCATTTCGACACCGGCAAGTGGTACCACATCGCCGTGGTCGCCGACGGTATCAAGCAGACCTGCGACCTGTACATCAACGGCGAGCTGGACAGCTCCACCCCGATGGGCGGCAAGGGCATCAACCTGGGCAAGGTCTACAACTCCAAGTTCGCCATCGGCATGTCCGAGAAGGGCCGTTACCTGAACGGCCAGGTGAGCGAGGCCCGCGTGTGGGGCCGCCTGCTGTCCCCGACCGAGCTCGTGAACGGCCAGTGCTCCATCGCCGACCCGGTGAAGGAAGCCCGCGAGAACAAGCTCCTGGGCTACTGGAAGCTGGATGCCGAGAACCGCGGCAAGGACCTCACCGGCAACGGTTATGACGGCATCGCCCACGGCAGTGTCACCTATACCGAAGCCAATATCCGCTGCCCCGAATAATGGAAAAGATCCGTACCATAGCGATCCTTCTGTGCCTCTGCCTGCCGCTGGCGGCGGGGGCGCAGGGGAGTGCGCTGCTCCGCTTCTCCGAGCCGGAGCAGGCTGTGGACACGGTACGCTTTGACAGCGGCGCCATCACCCTCCGTTACCCTTACGAAAATGTTTCCGGGAAGGCGGTCACCATCCTGGAGGTCCATTCCACCTGCGGGTGCTTCACCGGCGAGGTGGACACGCGGAGCCTCCGCCCCGGCGGAAAAGGCGTCCTCGTGGCGGTCTTCGACCCCAAGAGCCTCTATGGCGACCAGACCCGCTACCTGACTGTGGTCACCTCCGACGGCACCGACAACGTCCTGAGCTCCATCGCCGTGAAAGGCTATGTGCTCCGGGACGAGTCGGAAGGGAAGATCCGCTATGCGGAAGACCTGGGGCAGGGCCTCAGGACCGACACGTCCGTCAATGCGCTGGCCTGGGATTCCTTCGGGGACTTCGCGTTCTCGATCCCCCTGTACAACGACACGGACGAGGAAATGACCCTGGAGATTACCGCGCCCCGCCGCGTGAAGCTCTACGCGCCGGCCACGATTCCGGCCCGGAGCCGAGTGGACCTCCGCGGCGTCTACGATGCCCGGTGGAAGCGCCTCCGGACCGAGGTTCAGGAAACATTGACCATCACCGTGAACGGGGTGGCGACCGCGCCGCTCCAAATCAAAGGAAAGCTTTAGATTTCTCGACAAGCTCGAAATGACAAGTAATAAGAACATGAAAAAGATATTTTCCATTTTTGCCGCTGCGGCCCTGATGTCCGCGTTCGCCTGCACGAAGGTGGACACCTATGAGGATACGACCAATCCGCTTCCGGTCCCTGCGGCGGCCGAAGAAACCCTCCAGGGTCTCTCCATCAGCCCGAAGACCAGCTACGTGGTCATCGGCGAGCCGGTGGCCCTCACCGTTGCGCTCGTTCCGGAGAACGCCTCCGTGGACAAGCTCACCTGGAAGTCCTCCGACGATTCCGTCGCCTCCGTCGATGCGGAAGGCAACGTGACCACCCTCGCCAAGGGCGTCGCCCTGATCACGGCGGAAGCCGGCAACCAGAGCGTCACCGCCATCGTGAACGTGTTCGCCGAGCGGGTTCCCGCCACGGAACTGCAGCTCAACAAGAGCGAAGTCAACCTCCTCGTCGGCCGCGCCACCAAGGTCAAGGCCACCCTGCTGCCGGAAGAGACGACCGACAAGCAGAACTTCGAGTGGAAGTCCTCCAATGAGAACGTCGCCACCGTCAGCTACGGCTTCATCCAGGCCGTCGGCCTCGGCGAGGCGACCATCACCGCTTCCCAGAACGGCCTGACCGCCTCCTGCAAGGTGACCGTGGCCGACAAGATCAAGCTCATCGACCGCGCCGGCGTGTGGACCATCACCGACACCCCGAAGTGGAAGAAGGACTGGTACGGCCGGATCTCCGGCTCCAACGAGGAAGTGAAGCTCGAGGGCTTCGACGGGAAATACGCCTACTTCGGCGTGGTTTCCGCCGACAAGTTCACGGATGTCGAGGCCATCGCCAACACCGTGTACGAGCAGGTCGAAGAGCGGAAGGACGCCGGCCAGAGTCCGAAGAACCTCTTCGGCACCGGCGAGACCCAGACCAAGACCTACGAGGACAAGGGCGAGGCCGTCGCTTACGTGCTCGGCTATGACTCCGAGTTCGAATTCACCGGCGAGTATCTCGTGTACAACTTCACCGCCCGCGAGCCCGATCCGGTCCACGCGACCGGCATCCAGTTCACCCAGGGCTGGAACAACACCCCGATCAGCTCCATCGAACTCAAGGCCGGCAAGACCCTGAACTACTTCAGCGCCAAGCTCCTGCCGGACGACTGCACCGATACGGGCGACATCACCTTCTCCTCTTCCGACGAGACCGTCGTGACCCTGCGCGTGTACTACAACAATTACTACACGCTCACGGCCGGCGCCCCGGGCGAGGCGGAGATCATCGCCAAGTTCGGCGACCTCGAAGCTTCCATCCCCGTGAAGGTGACGGGCGACGACCTCGTCTGGACCGACTGCAGCAAGATCTGGAAGGGCACCTTCGGTGACGTCGAGCAGTGGGGCAGCACCTACTTCGGCTTCAACCTGACCGCCTGCACCTCGCCGATGCACATGATCTTCATGGCGAAGGCCAGCGAAGTGGGCAGCGACCTGGTGGGCTACATGAAGGCCCAGGCGGCGGAGAACGAAGAGTGGCTGAGCTACTACGCCTCCTCCGATCTGCCGGACCAGACCTATGCCTACTCCGGCAGCGAAGAGGACGAATTTTATGCCTTCGCCGTGGGCGTGGATGCGGCCGGATCGGCCTTCGACGGCCGGTACGCCATCTTCCACTACATCCCGGGCCAGCCCCAGCCGGTGGAGGCCAAGGTCGTCAACATGAAGACCGCCTTCTTCGACTACACCTGGCCGTCCGACCTCGCCACCCTGGACGAGGTGACCATGGAGACCTGGGTCAACACCGCGGGCAACCCCGGCAAGAACGAGTCCATCATGGGCGTGGAGGGCGTGTTCCTCCTCCGCACCGAGGACAGCCAGTTCCAGCTCATCTGCGGCGGGGACAAGAAGTCCAACGGCGAGTACAACGAGATCAAGCTCGCGACCGCCTGGAAGACCGGCGAATGGGTCCACCTGGCCGCCGTGTATTCCCGCAGCGAAGGCAAGGCGTACCTGTATGTCAACGGTGAGCAGAAGGCCACGGCCAACCTCAAGGATCACGGCGTGGACATGAACGGCGTGGGCGCCAAGTGGCAGCTTCCGTTCTCCTTCATCATCGGCAACGCCTGTGACGGCAACCGCTATGTGCAGGGCAACATCGCCTACACCCGCGTGTGGAAGAGCGCCCGCAGCGCTTCCGACATCGTCGGCAACATGTACAAGAAGGACGCCTCCGGCGCCGACCTCATCGCCTCCTGGTACTTCAACGAGGGCAGCGGCAACACCATCGCCGACCACTCCGGCAACGGCCGCACTCTGACCGGCAAGAAGTTCGTCTCCCAGATGAACTATCCCGAGACCGATGTGGAGTGGGTCGACGGCACCCTTCCCTTCTGATATTATTTGGATATATCCCGAATAATTACTACCTTTGCGGTCCCCAAAAAGTGTGGGGATCGCATTTTTTTATTGTTAAACCATTAACTATCAAGACAGTGGACACACTTAGCTACAAGACAGTTTCCCTGAACAAGGCGACTGTGAACAAGGAGTGGCTCGTCATTGATGCAACCGACCTCATCCTGGGTCGCCTGGCTTCCCGCGTCGCCCTCGTGCTCCGCGGCAAGAACAAGCCCGGCTTCACCCCGCATGTGGACTGTGGCGACAACGTGATCGTCATCAACGCCGACAAGATCCGTCTGACCGGCAAGAAGATGACCGACCGCGTCTATGTCCGTTACACCGGCTATCCGGGCGGACAGCGCTTCACCACTCCGAAGGAGATCCTTGCGTCCCGGCCGGCCGAACTCATCCGCCGTTCCGTCCGCGGAATGCTTCCGAAGACGCGTCTTGGTGACAAGCTCATCAACAACCTGTACGTGTATGCAGGCGCTGAGCACCCGCACCAGGCGCAGAATCCCAAAACCATCAAGTTAAACGAAATCTAAACAGAGCACATGGAACAGAAACACGCCCTTGGAAGACGTAAATCAGCTGTCGCTCGTGTTTATGTTGCCGCCGGTACGGGTAACATCCTGATCAATGGCCGCGAGGTGAACGATTACTTCAAGGAGGAGACCCTCCAGTACATCGTGAACCAGCCGTTCGAGGTCACCGGCACGACAGGTCAGTTTGACGTCAAGGTCACGCTCGTGGGCGGTGGTACCAAAGGACAGGCCGAGGCCGTCCGTCTGGGTATCTCCCGCGCCCTTTGCGAGGTCGACAAGGAAGCCTACCGCGCTTCCCTGAAGGCCGCCGGTTTCCTCACCCGCGATGCCCGTGAGGTCGAGCGTAAGAAGCCCGGTCAGCCTGGCGCACGTCGTCGCTTCCAGTTCAGCAAGCGTTAATTTTTTACGCGAACTGCACGGACTGATTTACTTTTTGCACAGTCCGGTCACTCAAATCCTGCGATCCCGGTGAGGATGCGAATCTTCCCGAGCTGCAACAAGGATTGCCGAGACTGCGGTAAAATTGCGGAGACCGCCTGAGGCGCTACTCCGGATTGAAGAAAGAGAAAAACAAAAAAGAATCAAAAGACATTATGTCCAGAACTAATTTCCAGGAACTGCTTGATGCAGGCGCACACTTCGGACACCTTGCCCGCAAGTGGAACCCTAAAATGGCTCCGTACATCTTCGACCAGAAGAACGGAATCCACATCATCGACCTGCACAAGACCGTCGTGAAAGTCGACGAGGCAGCGGAAGTGCTCAAGGAGATGGCCCGCAGCGGCCGCAAAGTCCTCTTCGTTGCCACCAAGAAGCAGGCTAAGGACGTCGTCGCCGAGAAGGCTGCCGCCGTCAACA
>CAMVPS010000051.1:0-13858 GCA_947169405.1 uncultured Bacteroidales bacterium | reverse complement strand
ACGTCCTGTCCGACTTCCAGATCCGGCTCGATGAGAAGCGCGCCGCCCTGGATGTCAAGGAGACCGCCGTCCGCGAAGTGGAGGCTGCGCCCGCGAAGAAGAAACCCGCCGCCCGGAAAACCGCTGTCAAGAAGAAATAGATGGACAAACATATTCTCAATCCGGACTACCTGTTCGAGGTCAGCTGGGAGGTCTGCAACAAAGTGGGCGGCATCTACACCGTCGTCGCCACCAAGGCCCTCCACCTGAAAGCCCAGCTGGGGCGCCATCACATCCTCATCGGACCGGACGTCTGGATGCACCGGGCGAGCAATCCCGATTTCATCGAGGATCCGCTCCTGTTCCGGTCGTGGAGGCAGCAGGCGGCCTCGGAAGGCCTCCGGCTGCGTGTGGGCAAGTGGAACATTCCCGGTACCCCGGTCGCCGTATTGGTGGACTACAAGACCTTCCTCCCGCAGAGCGACGAGATCCTCACGGATTTCTGGACTGCGTTCGGGGTCGATTCCATCACCGGCAACTGGGACTACAAGGAGGCCGCCGTGTTCGGCTATGTGGCCGGCAAGGTGATCGAGAGCTTCTACAACTACAACCTGTCGTCGGCCGACCACGCCGTGGCCCAGTTCCACGAGTGGCAGACCGGCGCCGGCATCCTGCAGCTCAAGCGGGCCAACATCCCCGTCGCCACCGTCTTCACGACTCACGCGACGGTCGTCGGCCGCTGCCTCGCCGGGAACAACCTCCGGCTTTATGACGACATGCCGTACTTCAACGGGGACGAGATGGCCCAGCGCTTCGGCGTCGTGGCTCTCCATTCCCTGGAGAAGATGGCCGCCCGCGAGGCGGACGTGTTTACGACCGTGAGCGAGATCACCGCCAAGGAGTGCGCCCAGTTCCTGGAGCGCTCCGTGGACGTGGTGACGCCGAACGGCTTCGAGAACTCCTTCACCCCCGCCTCCGACGAGGACTATGCCCGGCTGCACGACGCGGCCCGGCAGCGCCTGGTGGAGGTGGCGACGGCGATGTCCGCCGAGGAGGTGCCCGCCAACGCCGTCTTCATCGGCATCGGCGGCCGTTACGAGTTCCGCAACAAGGGCATCGACGTGTTCATCGACGCGCTGGACAAGCTCAACCGGTCCGACTATGAAGGCCGGAGCATCCAGGCGTTCATCTTCATCCCTTCCGGCCATCACGGTCCCGACCGCGGCCTGGTCCAGAAGCTCGCCGGCGACGGTGACTCGCAGTACCAGACCCAGGTCTCGCACTACCTGATGAATGCCGAATACGACGTCATCACCCGCCGCTTCCGGGAGACCGGGCTCGTGAACTCCGTAGGGGACAAGGTCAAGGTGTACTTCATCCCGTCCTACCTGAACGGGAACGACGGCGTGTTCAACATGCCGTACTACGACCTGCTCTGCGGCCTGGACCTCGCCCTGTTCCCGTCCTACTACGAGCCTTGGGGCTACACCCCGCTGGAAGCCCTCGCTTTCCGCGTGCCCACCCTCACCACCAGCCTCGCCGGCTTCGGCCTCTGGGTGCGGGACCACTATAAGGGCCCCCATCCGGGCATCACCGTGCTGGACCGCAACGACTCCAACTACGAGGAGGTCGTGGACGGCGTCGAGGCCCGCGTCCGCGAGATCGCCGGCTTGGAGCTGGATGCGCGCAACGAGTACCGCGAGAACGCCCGCGAAGTCGCGCAGATCGCCCTCTGGGACAACCAGATCGCCTATTACCAGGAGGCTTATTCCCTGGCTTTGGAGAAGGTCCGTGAGGCCCTTCCCACTTATAAAACCAAAGAAAAGACCATTCAGTACATGAAATCCGAACTCAACAATCCGAGTTGGCGGACCGTCTTGGTGACGCGCCACCTGCCCGCAAAACTTTCTCCCCTCGAGCGGCTTTCGAAGAACCTCTGGTGGTGCTGGAACGAGAGTGCCAAGGATCTCTTCCGCACCATCGATCCGGAAGTCTGGCATACCACCGGCCACAACCCGCTGGCCCTGCTGGACACCGTGAGCATCAAGCGGTTCCAGCAGCTTTGCGCCGATGACGCCTTCATCGAGAAGATGGACGCCGTCCTCGCCGAATTCGACGCCTATATGGCCGAGAAGGCCAAGCGCACCGACCCTTCCATCGCCTATTTCTGCATGGAATACGGTCTGGACACCTCCCTCAAGATTTACTCGGGCGGTCTCGGCATCCTCGCCGGCGACTACCTGAAGGAGACCTCCGACATGAACGTGAACCTGGTCGCCGTGGGCTTCCTCTACCGGTTCGGCTACTTCAACCAGGTCATCTCCGGCCAGGGTTACCAGGTCGCCAACTACGACGCCCAGGACTTCCTCAAGATCCCGGCTATGCCGGTGATGGACGCCGAGGGCAACTGGGTCACCACGAGCGTGGCCTTCCCGGGCCGTACCATCACCGCCCGCGTGTGGAAGGTGGAGGTGGGCCGCACGGACCTGTACCTGCTGGACACCGACTATGAGGCCAACATCCCCGAGGACCGCGAGGTGACCTACCACCTGTACGGCGGCAACTGGGAGAACCGGCTCAAGCAGGAACTCCTGCTGGGTGTGGGCGGTATCCGCGCCCTCCGCAAGCTCGGGATCGACACCCAGGTGTACCACTGCAACGAGGGCCACGCCGCGTTCATCGGCCTGGAGCGCCTCCGCGAGTACATCGAGAAGGACAACCTCGACTTCTCCGAAGCCCTCGAGGTGGTCCGCGCCTCCTCCCTCTTCACGACGCACACCCCGGTTCCGGCCGGCCACGACGCCTTCGACGAGGGGATGCTGCGCCAGTACATCGGCCATTATCCCGAGCGCCTCAAGGTGGACTGGGAGACGCTGATGTCCCTGGGCAAGGACAACCCGCTGGACCCGAACGAGAAATTCTCGATGTCCAACCTCGCCGCCAACATCTCCCAGAACGTGAACGGTGTGTCCATGCTCCACGGCAAGGTGAGCCAGGAGATCTTCTCCCATATGTATCCGGGCTACCTGCCGGAGGAACTCTTCGTGAGCTATGTCACCAACGGTGTCCACTATCCGACCTGGTGCGCTCCGGAATGGAAGCCGGTCCACGCCAAGGTGTTCGGTGACGAGTTCCAGACCCACCACTACGACAAGCGCTGCTTCGAGGGCATCTATGAGGTGTCCGACCAGGAAGTCTGGGATGTCAAGAAGGAGCTGAAGAAGAAACTCGTCGGCTATGTGCGCGAGCGTCTGCAGGACAAGAGCATCTCCAACCACTATTCCCCGGCCGAGCTGGTGACCATCCTGGAGAATCTCCGGGACGACGTCCTCACGATCGGCTTCGCCCGCCGGTTCGCGACCTACAAGCGCGCCACGCTCCTGTTCCGCGACCTGGACCGGCTGGATGCCATCGTCAACAACCCCCAGCGTCCGGTGCAGTTCCTGTTCGCCGGCAAGGCCCATCCGGCCGACAAGGCGGGTCAGGACCTGATCAAGCACATCGTGGACATCTCCAAGGATCCCCGCTTCATCGGCAAGATTGTCTTCGTCCCCGGGTACGACATCACCCTCGCGAAGCGGATGGTCCAGGGCGTGGACGTGTGGATGAACAACCCCACGCGCCCGCAGGAAGCTTCCGGCACCTCCGGCGAGAAGGCCGCGATGAACGGAACGATGCACTTCTCCGTCCTGGACGGCTGGTGGGTGGAAGGCTACAAGGAAGGCGCCGGCTGGGCCCTCCCGCTGGAGCGCACCTACGACGACCAGGACTTCCAGAACGAGCTGGATTCCGCGACGATCTACCAGATCCTGGAGAACGACATCGCCCCGGCCTACTACAACGTGGACCGCACGACGGGCCGTTCCCACGAGTGGATCGGCTATATCAAGAACACCATCGCCCAGGTGGCCTGCAACTTCACCACCAACCGGATGCTCACCGACTATATGGACCAGTACTACGCCCCGCAGGCGGAGCGCGCCACGCTGGTGAAGGCCGACGACTTCAAGGTGGCCCGCGAGATCGCGGCCTGGAAGAAGCACGTCCGCCGCAACTGGGACGACGTCCAGGTGGTCTCCCGCACCGAACCGCAGGCGGCCTACGACATCTCCGAGAAGAACCCGCTGCACAGCGAGATCGTGCTGAACCTCGGCGACCTCCGTCCGGAGTACGTGGGCGTGGAACTCGTGTTCGCGCAGACCGACAACCACGGCCAGCTGCACATCGACCAGGTGAATGAACTCCAGGTGGTCGAAGCCCAGGACGGCACCGCCCGTTACGCGGTGGACGTGATGCCTGCGACCACGGGTGCCTTCCAGGTGGGCCTCCGCATTTTCGCGAAGCACCCGCTCCTGCCGCACCGGCAGGACTTCGAGTGCGTGAAGTGGGTCTAGGCCCCATGATCGCCACCACTGGCTTTTTCGACGGTGTCCATTCCGGCCATCGTCTTGTGATCGAGAGACTCGTCTCCCTGGCGCGCGAGCGCGGAGACGAGTCCCTTGTCGTCACATTCTGGCCGCACCCGCGGGCCGTCCTCCAGGACGGCGCCCGGGAACTCCGCCTCCTCAATTCGCTGGAAGAGAAGAAGGAACTCCTCCGCAGCCTCGGCGTGGACCGGATCGAAGTCCTCGACTTCACCCGCTCCTTCGCCGCCCTGACCGCGGAGCAATACCTCCGCGATGTGCTTCGTTCCCGTTTCGGTGTCACCACCCTCCTGATGGGCTATGACAACCGCCTGGGTTCCGACCGGTTGACCGCTGCATCCCTGAAGCCGATTGCTACTTCAATAGGTATTGAACTTGTTGAATTAGAACCGTTAGGGATGGGTAAACATCCGCAAACCGTCGACAAAGTCGACCCCTCCCAAAGCAAGCTTTGGGCCCCTCCCTCTTATGCGGCCGAGGGTGGCCACAGGTTTGCGGACGTTCACCCATCCCTAACTAACATATCTTCAACGGTTATTCGGAAGGCGTTGGAAGAGGGAAAGGTGGAAGAGGCGACGGAGATGCTGGGGTATGGGTATGCCCTGAAGGGTGTGGTCGTGGCGGGGAACCGGCTGGGGAGGACCATCGGGTTCCCGACGGCGAACATGAAGCTGTATGAACCGCTGAAGCTGGTGCCCGGCAGGGGAGTGTATGTGGTCGAGGCGGAGGTGCTGGGGAGGAAATACCGCGGGATGACGAACATCGGCCTCCGGCCTACCGTCGGTGGCTCCTTCACCACCATCGAGACCCACATCCTCGATTTCGACGAGGACATCTACGGCCTTCCGCTGCGCATCACCTTCCTCCGCCGCCTGCGCGACGAGGTGCATTTCCCGTCGCTGGAGGCCCTGAAGCGGCAGCTGGAAAAGGACCGGGATTGTTGCCGGGAATAAAAATAATTGCTATCTTTGCACCAACAAGAAGGCGACGACCGGGATTTCGGTCGTCGGCTCCTTTTTAATTGTACGGAAACCAATCGGAACAAGAGAACAAAAAAAGATAAACTATGGCAATTGAGTACATGACCCAGGCGGGTTACGACAAGCTCAAGAAGGACCTGGCCGACGCATTGGCCCAGCGTCCGGTGATCTCCGCGGCCATCGCGGAGGCGAGGGAGAAGGGCGACCTCTCCGAAAATGCGGAATACGACGCCGCGCGCGACGCGCAGGGCCTCCTGGAGGTCAAGATCGCCCGGCTCAAGGAGAAGGTGACGAACGCCCGCGTGATCGACGAGTCCAAGCTCTCCGCGGACACCGTCCAGCTCCTCTCCAAGGTGACGGTCGAGAATATGAACGCGAAGATGAAGATGCAGTTCCAGATCGTGGGCGAGTCCGAGGCGGACTTCTCCAAGGGCCTGCTTTCCGCGTCCACGCCCATCGGCAAGGCCCTCATCGGCCACAGCAAGGGCGAGATCGTCGAGGCGAAGGTCCCCAACGGCATCATGAAGTTCAAGATCCTGGACATTTCCCTGTAATATGGCAACCATTTTCACCCGGATCGCCAACGGCGAGATCCCTTCCTACAAGTGCGCCGAGAACGAGGACTTCTACGCCTTCCTGGACATCGCTCCGCTGGCCAAGGGCCACACCCTCGTGATTCCCAAACACGTGGAGGACGACTACATCTTCCACCTGGACGATAAGACCTATGAGGGCCTGACGAAGTTCGCCCGCGAGGTCGCCGTCGCCATCGGCCAGGCCGTCCCGTGCAAGCGGGTGGGCGTCGCCGTCCTGGGGATGGAAGTCCCGCACACGCACATCCACCTCATCCCGCTCCAGTCCGAGGCCGACATGGACTTCCGCAAGCCCAAGCTGACCCTCGCCCCGGAGGAAATGAAGGCCATCGCCGATGCCATCCTTGCCGCGTATGAAAACCGTTAAGATTCTCGCCGTCCTCGGGGCGGCCCTCCTTCTGGCCGCCTGCGGCCCGAAGACCGTCATCGACGGCACCCTGCAGGACAAGGCCGATGCGCCCGTAATCGTCAAGCTCCTGGACGTCAACAAGTACCAGGTGCTGGACACCGTCAAGACGGACGCCGCCGGCGTCTTCTCCTACAAGCCCGAGCTGCAGGCGAACTGCCCGGAATTCTTCTACCTGTTCTACGGGGACAAGAAGATCGCCTCCCTGCTCCTCAAGCAGGGCGACCACGTGAAAGTGACCGCCGACACCCTGGGCAACTACACCGTCGAGGGTTCCGAAGAGTCCCTGCTCCTGCAGGAGGTCGAGAGCAACTATGCGCAGTTCATGCTGGACATGGCCCGCCTCTCCGCGGACCCGGATGCGAACCAGGAACTCAGCCGCCGCTATGTCGACTACTACCGCCGCAGCGTCCGCTACGTGATGGAGCATCCGCAGTCCCTGACCTCCGTGCCCGTCCTCTTCCAGCGGGTCAACGACGGCCTCGCCGTGTTCGACCAGCCCACGGACGGCATCCTGTTCGGCAGCATCTGCGACTCGCTGAAGGCCGTGTATCCGGACTCCCGCTATGTGAAGGCGCTGGAGCGCGAAGCGAACCGCCGGACCAACATCCTCCAGATCAACCAGCGGCTGCAGGAAGCCGAGCAGATCGGTTTCTTCGACATGAACCTCCCGACCCTCGCCGGCACGACCGCCAAGCTGTCCGACGTGGACGCCAAGGTCGTGATGCTGTATTTCTGGGCGACGACCGACGAACAGAAGCTCTTCAACATGGACACCCTGATTCCGGTGTACAACGAGTTCCACGACCGCGGCTTCGAGATCTACGCCGTGTCCCTGGACGTCGACAAGACGGCCTGGGCGACGGTGGTCCGCAACCAGCAGCTCCCTTGGGTCAATGTCTGCGACACCCGCGGAAACCAGTCTCCGCTCATCGTCCAGTACGGCCTCTCGACGCTGCCCGCCGCCTTCTTCCTGGTGAACGGCGAAATGGACCCCAACGCATCGGTGTCCGATGCGGCGTCCATGCGGAAGTATTTGCAGAGCAAATTGTAGAGATTCCGGGTCAAGCCCGGAATGACGGGGTCAGAACAGTTTCTTGCGAGAAACGGTCGCGACGAAATCCTTCAGATAGAACGGTTCGAAGTACGCTACGTCTTCGAACCGTTTTTCGTTCCAGGCGGCTTCCGCGAGGGGCGCCATGGCCATGGCGGTAGGGAAGGCCTCCGCAAAGAACGCGTTCGGGGATGAAAGGACCTCCCGGCATTTGAGGGCGCCGTCGCCGATGAAGAGGACGGGCCCTTCGGCAAGCTCGGCGGCGAAGCTGTCGGCGTCGACAACGATGGGCTTCGTCTCGGTGAGCTGTTTGCCGCCGGGCGTGAAGACGGCGGCATAGACCTCCATCCGGCGGGCGTCCACCATCGGGACGATGGCACGGCAGCCTTCCGGGACGACGCCCAGGCGGTGCGCCTCGCTCACGAGGACGTCCAGAGTGCCGGCGGAAAGGAGGGGAACCCCCGCGCCGAAGCACAGGCCTTTGGCTGTGGAAACACCAACACGGAGCCCTGTGTAGGAACCGGGTCCCTTGCCCACGCATACGGCATCCAAATCCTTGACAGCCAGTCCCTTCTCGTGCAGGACTTCCTGTACGGACGGGGCGGTGAGGGCGGCGTGCATGCGGGATTCCCCGCAGATGCGGAAGGCCGTCACGACGCCATTCTCCGCGAGGGCGGTGGAAAGCTGGGCGGTCGATGTTTCGATGAGGAGGATCCGGGCCATAAGGCTATTGCTTGAAGAAGAAGGATTTCAGGTAGGGGAAGACCAGGTAGCTCAGGTCCCGGAGGCTCGTATAGACGATGGAGGCGTCCAGGACATCGGGCTTGACGAGTTCGAATTTCGTATTGATGGTGTCGAACAGGACGATGAATACGCCGATAATGAGCGCGTTGACCGCCAGGGCGAAAACCAGGCCGAGGATTTTGTTCAGCCAGCCGAGCATCGCCAGTTCCGCCACTTTCGTGAGGAGTTTCGCCACGAGCAGGACCGCCAGGCTGATGACGACCAGGATGAGCGCGAAGGAAACGACGTTCAGCATCGTCTCCGAAATGTTCACGTAGGGTTTCAGCCAGGCGCACACCAGGGAGGAGAAGTGGAAGGCCGCCCAGACGCTCAGGACGATGCCCGCGAGCGCCAGGGCCTGTTCGAGGAAACCCTTTGACAGTCCGCGGATTATCCCGGGGATGAAGCAGCAGAGCAGGATGATGTCGATTGTTGCCATTGTCCTTGAAAATGATTATCTTTGCATTCTTATAAAGAGAGTGTGATTGCAAAATTAGGCAAAAAATATGACATTCAAAGAATACAAGGGTCTTGATTTGGTGTCGACGGGGAACGCGATCCTCGAGAGGTGGCTCGCGAACCACGCCTTCGAGAAGTCGCTGGAGGTCCGTGAGGGCTGTCCGGAGTTCATCTTTTTCGAGGGACCGCCGTCCGCCAACGGCATGCCCGGCATCCATCACGTGATGGCGCGGTCCATCAAGGACGCCATCTGCCGCTACAAGACCCAGACCGGATTCCAGGTCCACCGTCGCGCCGGTTGGGACACCCACGGCCTCCCGGTGGAGCTGGGCGTGGAGAAGAAGCTCGGCATCACGAAGGCCGACATCGGCACGAAGATTTCCGTGGGCGAGTACAACGCCACCTGCCGCAAGGAGGTGATGAAATATACCAAGGAGTGGGAAGTGATGACCCAGCGTGTGGGTTATTGGGTGGATATGGACGACCCGTACATCACCTATGACAACCGCTACATCGAAACCCTCTGGTACCTCCTGAAGGACATCTACGACAAGGGGCTCCTCTACAAGGGCTACACCATCCAGCCCTATTCCCCGACCGACGGCACCGGCCTGAGCTCGCACGAGCTCAACCAGCCCGGCTGCTACAAGGACGTGACGGACACCACCGCCACGGCCCAGTTCGAGGTCGTCAAGGACGGCGCCTCCCAGCCGCTCTTCGGCACGGAGACGCTCCCGGTGTACTTCCTGGCCTGGACCACCACCCCGTGGACCCTGCCTTCCAACACCGCCCTCTGCGTGGGCCCGAACATCGATTACGTCCGCGTCCTGTCCTTCAACCCGTACACCGGCGCGCCGGCCATCTACGTGCTGGCCGAGGCCCTGGTGGGCGCCTGGTTCAACGCGAAGGGGGCCGATGTGCCCCTGGAGAGCTACCAGAAGGGTGACAAGGTCGTCCCGTGGAAGGTGCTTGACGGCAAGTTCAAGGGCGCCGATCTCGTGGGCATCCGCTACAAGCAGCTCATTCCGTGGTTCAAGCCCGATGGTGACGCTTTCCGCGTGATTCCGGGTGACTATGTGACCACCGAGGACGGTACCGGTATCGTCCACATCGCCCCTACCTTCGGCGCCGACGACAAGCGCGTCGCCGCCGCTTCCGGCATCGCGGCCATCATGCCGGTGGACCGCGACGGGAACCCGCAGGCGCAGGTGGACCGTCAGGGCCGCTTCTACCGCCTGGAAGACCTGGATCCCGCCTATGCCGCCACCGTGGACCCGTCCTACGCGCCCTTCTCCGGCCGCTACGTGAAGTCGGGCTATGTGGAGTATTTTGAGCACAAGACCGAGGAAACGAGCCTGGACGTGGACCTCTGCCTGATGATGAAGGCCGAGGGCTCCCTGTTCAAGATGCAGAAGCACGTGCACAGCTACCCGCACTCCTGGCGCACCGACCGCCCGGTCCTGTACTATCCGCTGGACTCCTGGTTCATCAAGGCGACCGCGGTGAAGGACCAGATGGTGGCCCTGAACAAGCAGATCCGCTGGAAGCCGGAATCCACCGGCACCGGCCGTTTCGGCCAGTGGCTGGAGAACATCCAGGACTGGAACCTCTCCCGCAGCCGTTTCTGGGGCACGCCGCTCCCGATCTGGCGCACCGAGGACGGCAAGGAGGAGAAGTGCATCGGCTCCGCCGCGGAACTCTACAACGAGCTCGAGAAGGCCGTCGCCGCCGGCGTGATGGAGTCCAATCCGCTGAAGGACCAGGGCTTCGACCCGGCCGACATGAGCCTCGAAAACTATGACAAGATAGACCTGCACCGTCCCTATGTGGACGGAATGTTCCTGGTCTCCGACTCCGGGAAGAAGATGGTCCGCGAGACCGACCTCATCGACGTGTGGTTCGACTCCGGTGCGATGCCGTACGCCCAGGAAGGCCTCCGCGGCCTCGACAGCGGCCGCTTCGGCGCCACGGCGGACTTCATCGCCGAAGGCGTGGACCAGACCCGCGGCTGGTTCTACACCCTGCACGCCATCCACACGATGGTGAGCGGGACGCCGGCCTTCAAGCGCGTGATCTCCAACGGTCTCGTGCTGGACAAGAACGGCAACAAGATGTCCAAGCGCCTCGGCAACGCCGTGGATCCGTTCTACGCGCTGGACAAGTACGGCGCCGACGCCCTCCGCTGGTATATGCTCACCAACGCCGAGCCTTGGGACAACCTCAAGTTCGACGAGAACGGCGTGGACGAAGTGCGCCGCAAGTTCTTCGGCACCTTGTACAACACCTACTCCTTCTTCGCGCTGTATGCGAACATCGAGGGATGGACCCCCGCTGTCATTCCGAGCGAAGCTTCCTCTGTCATTCCGAGCGAAGCGAAGGAATCTCTCCCCGAAATCGACCGCTGGATCACCTCCAAGCTGAATACGCTCATCCGCGAGGTGCGCGCCGCCTATGAGGATTACGACGTCAAGACCGCCGGCCGCCTCATCGAGACCTTCGTGTGCGACCACGTCTCCAACTGGTACGTCCGCCTGAACCGTTCCCGTTTCTGGAACGGGGACAAGGACGCCTTCCAGACGCTGTACGACGTGCTGATGGACGTCGCCGTCCTCGCCGCCCCGATCGCCCCGTTCTTCATGGACCAGCTCTACCTGGACCTGACCGCTGTCATTCCGAGCGGAGCGAAGGAATCTGTCCACTATGTCCTGATGCCCGAGGCCGATGCCTCCGTCATCGACGCGGAACTGGAGGAGCGGATGGAGCTCGCCCAGCAGGCGACCTCGATGGTGCTCGCCCTCCGCAAGAAGGTGGGCATCCCCGTGCGCCAGCCGCTTGCGAAGATGCTCGTCCCGGTCATCTCCGACGCCGTCCGCGCGCGCCTGGAGGCTGTCAAGGGCCTCATCCTCGCGGAAGTGAACGTGAAGGAGATGGAGTTCGTGACGGATACCACCGGCATCCTCACCAAGAAGATCAAACCCAATTTCAAGACCCTCGGAAAGGTGTACGGCGCCCGGATGAAGGAGATCGCCGCCGCGTTCGGCACGCTGGACCAGGCTACGATCACCGCCATCCAGAACGCGGAAACCGCCGGTGAGGCCTACACGCTCGCCCTTCCGGGCGGCGAGGTGGTGTTGAACCCCGGCGACTACCAGATTTCCTCCGAGGATATGCCGGGCTGGCTGGTCGCCTCCGAAGGCGCCCTGACCATCGCCCTGGACGTGGAACTCACCGACGAGCTGCGCCGCGAAGGCGTGGCCCGCGAACTGGTGAACCGCATCCAGAACCTCCGCAAGACCGCCGGTTTCGAGGTCACCGACCGCATCGACACCGTCGTCTATGCCGATGCGCCCGAAATCGCGCCCGCCCTCGCCGCCTTCGGCGAGTGGATCGGCTCCCAGACCCTCTCCCGCAGCGTGACGCTGGCGCCGGCCGCCGAGGCCCCCGCCGACGCCCGCGAGGTGGAGTGGACCGAAGGCACCATTCAAATCGCAGTAAAACGTTAAAAGACAGATACGATGGAAGAGAACACCAAAACCCGCTATTCTGACGAGGAGCTCGAGGAATTCCGCGGCATTATCAATGAGATGCTGGACAAGGCTCGCGCCGAATACGCCACCCTCCGCAAGGTGATCATGAACGCCGGTGGGAATGACATCCTGGACACCGCCCCGACTTTCAAGACGGTCGAGGACGACGGCGCTTTCCAACTGTCCAAGGAGGAGGCGAGCGCCCTGGCGCAGCGTCAGTACAAGTTTATCCAGAACCTCGAGGCGGCGCTCGTCCGCATCGAGAACAAGACCTACGGCATCTGCCGCGTGACCGGGAAGCTGATCCCCAAGGAGCGCCTCCGTCTGGTCCCGCACGCCACGCTCACCGTCGAGGCGAAGGAAATGCTGGCCAAGCAGGGAAAGAACTAGTTCCCCTATGCGGCTGGGCAAAGGAAAGTGGCTGCTCATCCTCGGGGCTGTCCTCGTGGTCATCGACCAGGTCGTCAAAGTCCTGGTGAAGCTCAATATGTCCATCGGGGAGCACTTCAGCGTGCTGGGGGACTGGTTCCAAATCCTGTTCATCGAGAACAAGGGAATGGCCTTCGGGATGTCGTTCGGCGGGGTCGTCGGCAAGTATGCCCTGACCGCGTTCCGGATCGTCCTGTTCGTCGTCCTGACGGTGTGGATATCCCGGCTCCTGAAGCGGGGGAACGGTGACGACAAGCGCACACCGGTTCCCACGGGCGTCCTGGTCGGCCTGACGCTCATCACCGCCGGCGCCCTCGGCAACATCATCGACTGCCTGTTCTACGGGCTGGTGTTCACCGAGTCCGCTCCCGGCGTCGTCGCCACCTGGGGGCATTACGCGCCCTTTATGCAAGGCAAGGTGGTGGACATGTTCTACTTCCCGCTCTGGACTTGGCCCGACTGGGTTCCGCTCGTGGGCGGGGACATCTTCTTCGAACCGGTGTTCAACTTTGCGGACAGCTGCGTCACGGTAGGTGCGATCTACCTGATCCTGTTCCAGTGGAAATTCTTCTCGAAGGAGGAGTAAAATTCGGGACAAAGTTTTTATCTTTGTCCCTCCAAGGAGGTGTGGCCGAGTGGTCGATGGCGGCAGTCTTGAAAACTGTTGGGCGGCAACGTCCCGGGGGTTCGAATCCCTCCGCCTCCGCAAAAAGGAATGCAGCTGGTCGCTTAGGCGACCGGCTGTTTTTGATTTGCGGCGACGGCAAAGCTTGCTTTGACGGCGCCGTCAAGCGAAAACAGCCAGTTGGCCCGAAGGGCCGACAGCTGCATTCCATGCTTTGCAGGACCCCTGGCCCAGGGATGCCGGAGCGAAGCGACGGAATCCCTCCTTCTTTCGTGATGATTCATCGTTTCAAACACGTTTTTTCTTATCTTTGTAGCATGGCTCGGAAACGCATCTGCTTCCTGATCGCCCTGTTGGCCTTTGCGTCGCTTGCCGCCGCGCAGGAAGCGGGGGAGAGATTCGTGTTCACGCCCCAGTCCACCGCCCAGGCCCAGTTCGCCGGGTATTACGTGGCCCTGGAGCAGGGGTTCTATGCGGAGGAAGGGCTGGATGTCACGATCGCCCATCCTTATACCACCACTTCCGCCGTGGACAATATCCGGGAGGGCGTCTGCCAGGCGACCATCCTGCCGCTGTCCCTGGCGATGCGGACCATCGAC
>CAMVPS010000050.1:0-14214 GCA_947169405.1 uncultured Bacteroidales bacterium | reverse complement strand
CATCCAGGTCGACACGCTGGTCCAGGATCGTGGCGAAGACCGTGAAGCCGGAGGGATACTGCTTCGGATTCACCTGCAGACGCCGCTGGAGTTCGGTGAAGCTGCGGAGGGGCACCTCGCGGAGCGTGGTGAGGGTGTTGTCCACCAGGGTGAACGACACCGCCTGCATCATGTATTCCTCGGCCCCCGGGGTCAGGAAGTTCGTATTGGCGAAGATGGCGTCGTCCGTCTCGAAATAACGGGAGGAGCTTTCGATTTCCTCCGCCTGCGCGCGGCTCTGGATCTCCGTCCCGAGGAAGCTCTCCACGGCGCGCTTCTCCGCGCCGGAAGGATCCACGAGGTCGATCCATACGGTGTTCTCGAGGGTGATCTTGGCGAAATCTTTCTCCGACTGGGAGACTCCGATCTTTCCGTTTTCTCTGTAGAAGATATTCAGCATATCGTTCCAGGGTGTTTTAGCTCCGGGCCAGTCGCACCGGATGGATTTCACATCAATAACCAGCCACCATTACGGAAAAGGTAGCTCACAAAGGTACGGATATTTCCGTGATTTGCAACACCACCCCGCCGAAAATCAAAGAAAAATGACGCGTCCCGACCTTCGGGTCCAATCTTGTACAAGCCGTTTTCAAAACAAGTCAAGATAAATCAAGACAAATCATGCTTCGGAGGCGAAGCCGACGGAGGGGGTCCGGGGGTCTCCCCCCGGTTAATAAAAACACAGACCAGGAAAGTTTTCCTGGTCTGTAGTCGGGATGATCCGACTCGAACGGACGACCCCTACGTCCCGAACGTAGTGCGCTAGCCAACTGCGCTACATCCCGATTGCCCTTCAAAGCCGGGCCGGCTCAGTGTCTTGAAGCTTACGCAAGCTTGTTGATGTAGACCTGCAGGCCGCTCTTGAGGTTGGAGGCCTTGTTCTTGTGGATGACGCCGATCTTCGCGAGCTTGTCGATCATCGCGTACACCTTCGGAGCGCTCTCCTCGGCAGCTTTCTTGTCGGTGGTGTTGCGGAGGTCGCGGATCGCGTTCCTCGCAGTCTTTGCATAATACTTGTTATGCAAGCGGTGCCTCTCGTTCTGGCGGGAAGCCCTTTGAGCGGATTTCGTGTTTGCCATTATACTTTTTTTTTTATTTTTTGGTAGTGGGTAGGAGAATCGAACTCCTATTGCGGGAATGAAAATCCCGAGTACTAACCGTTATACGAACCCACCAACTGGATTTTTCCCTTTCGAGGGCACCGGGCTTCTCAAAAGGGAATGCAAAGGTAAGAAGATTTTCTTACTCCGCCAAATTATTTTTCATTATTTTTCCACTCGAAAGAATAGAGGATGGACTCGACCTGCCGCAGATAGGAACGCTTGTCGTATCTCGCGGCATAGACGAAGGCTTCCAGCACGATGAGATCCTTCCCGTCCTGGCTGTAGAAAGTGTGGGACACGAAGGGGCCGCCCATGAAGTCGCCCTCGACCTCCCAGTAGCCCCGGGTCTCGACAAAGTCGATGCCGTGATACTTGAGGGAGCGCGTTTCCACGGGGAAACCGGTGGAGGTGGTCATATAGGAGCCGTCGAACATCCCGGGGACGTTCTCCCGCATCACCTCGTTCCGCTTGGCGATGATGTTGTCCTTGTCGAACGGATCCTCCTGCGGGACCGGGTAGCGGTACACGAGGACGATCTGGTTCGTATACTGCTTGTCGTCGGCGATCCACACGAAATCGTCCGTGACCTTGCGGAGCTTGTAGCCCGAAGGGAAATGCATGATGCCGCCGGTGAGCTTCTCCACGGGATCGCGCAGGGTGAGCTCCTCATAGAGGATGGAATTCGCGATGATGCGGTCGCGCTCCGCCGCCTCGAAGAACTCGGGCAGCTGTTCCTTCGCCTCGGAGATGATGGCGAGGGCGTCCTCCTGGCCGTAGGCATTGACCTGGGCCACGCTCTGCGGACGGGCCCACTGGTCCCGCTTGTACATCATCCCGGTCGTCTGGTTCTGGGGGTTGATGTTCAGGATGAGGATGTTCCGGTGCATCTTGAACATATTGTTGAAGTTGCCCGGAGGGACGTTCGCCAGGATGAACAGGGGCTCGCGCTGGGCCAGGTAGGGGGTGTCGTCGGCCAGGATCCCGCGAAGGGCGTTGCCGATCTCCCCTTCCCAGTTGTCCTTGTCGATGACGACCACGATCTCGCCGGCCTTGCCGCTCACGTTCGGGAGCAGCGGCCCGCGGTTGCGGCCCTTGCATCCCGCGAGGGCCAGCACCATCGCCGCGAGGGCGGCTATCTTGACGATTCTTTTCATATGAGAGGTGTTTTGTGTTTATCTGATCAATCTTCCGATGTCGTTGCCGAAAGCCAGCAGCATCAGCAGCAGGAGCAGGACCATTCCTACCATCTGCGCGGCCAGGATGAACTTGTCGCTGGGCTTGCGTCCCGTAATCATCTCGTACAGGCAGATCACGATGTGTCCACCGTCCAGGGCCGGAATCGGCAGGAGGTTCATCACGCCCAGCATGATGGAAAGCAGGGCCAGCAGCGACAGGAACCGGTACCAGTCCCACTCGGCCGGGAACACCTGGCCGATGGCGATGAAACTGCCCACGGACTTGTAGGCCTCCGTCCGCGGCGTGGCGACGAGGCGCAGATCCTGCAGATACCCGCCCACCGTGGAGAACGTCAGGCGGAAGCCGGCCGGAATGGCCTGGAAGAAATTGTACTCCCGACGCTCATAGCCCGGGAACACGGTATAGACGCCCACACGGCCGGTGGTGTCCACCTGGAGGCGCATCTGCAGGGTGTCCGTCCCGCGGGTGACGGCCACGGGCACTTCACCGCCCGCGTGCTCCGCAAACAGGGAGCGCGCCTCCTGGAGATAAGTGATCGGCTGCCCGTCCACGGAGACAATCCGGTCGCCGTGCACCAGGAGGCCGGCGTTCGGCGTCCCGGCCGGGATGGTGTCCACGACGAACGGCACAGCGAGGTCGAACATCCCCGGGGAGTTCAGCACGTCCCCGATCCGGGACTGGTCGATGTAGATGTCCAGGGTGTCCGTCCCGCGGAGGACCGTCGCCTTGCGGACGTCCCGGCGGGCCAGGTCCACCTGCAGGTTCATGAAGTCGTCGGGGACGTAGTCGTCGAACCGGAGGATCCGGTCGCCGGTGCGGAAGCCCATCTCGTAGGCCAACTCATTGACATAGATGGCGTTGCCCTCGTTGCGAAGGTAGGCGTCGCCCCAGATGTCCAGGATCAGGATGTAGGCGAGGATGGCGAAGAGGAAATTGTTCAGCACGCCGCCGGACATCACCAGCAGGCGCTGCCAGGCGGGATGGGTGCGGAACTCCCAGGGCTGGGGGTCCTGCTTCATCGCCTCCGTGTCCAGGGACTCGTCGATCATCCCGGCGATCTTGCAGTAGCCGCCGAGGGGCAGCCAGCCGATGCCGTATTCGGTCTCCCACGACGCGGCCTTCGGGCACAGCTTCGTGAACCAGGCCGACTTCGTGGAGAAGAGTTTCGCCCCGCCGATGTCGAAGAACAGGAAGAACTTGTCCACCCGGATGCGGAACAGCTTGGCCCACAGGAAATGCCCGAGCTCATGCAGGAGGATGAGCACGGACAGGGCCAGGATGACCTGGAGGGTCTTGACGAGAACTACCATATCAGACTGCGGGCGTGGGCGAAGGCCTCCTCGTTCGTGGCGAAGATGTCGTCCAGCGTCGGGTCTGCTACAAATTCCGTGCAAGCGAGGGTTTCCGCGGCGACGGAAGCGATGTCATAGAAGCCGATCCGGTCCTGCAGGTAGCCCGCGACGGCGGCTTCGTTCGCCGCGTTGAGGGCGCAGGGGATGTTGCCGCCCTGGCCGATGGCATCGAAGGCCAGCTTCAGGCAGGGGAACTTTTCGAGGTCGGGCTCGAAGAAGGTCAAGGCGCCCAGGGAGCCGAAATCCAGCTTCTTGTTGTTCAGGGACAGCCTTTCGGGATACGACAGGGCCAGCTGGATGGGCTCCCGCATGTCCGGGCAGCCCAGCTGCGCCAGGACGGCGCCGTCCGCGAACTCCACCATCGAATGGATGATCGACTCGGGGTGCACGACCACGTGGATCCGCTCCGGCTCCACGTCGAAGAGCCACTTGGCCTCGATGACCTCAAAGCCCTTGTTCATCATCGTCGCGGAGTCGATGGTGATCTTCGCGCCCATGTTCCAGTTGGGATGCCGCAGGGCGAGGTCCTTGCCGGCCTTCTCGATCTCCGTACGCTCCCAGGTGCGGAACGGGCCGCCGGAAGCCGTCAGATGGATGCGTTCGACCGGATTCCCCTGCGCGGCCTGCAGGCACTGGAAGATGGCGGAATGCTCGGAATCCACCGGCAGGATCTTCACTCCGTGCCGGCGGGCCTCCGCCATCACGAGCGAACCGGCGGCGACGAGCGTCTCCTTGTTCGCGAGGGCGATGTCCTTCCCCGCACGAATGGCGGCCAGCGTGGGCCGGAGCCCGCTGAATCCCACCATCGAGGCGACGACGATGTCCACATTTCTCCCGGTCACCAGGTCGCAGGCGGCGTCGATGCCGGCGTGCACCTCCGTGGTGTCCCCGATCAGGGCGTCACGCACCGTATCGAATTTCGTCACGTCGCAGATGACCGCGTGCGGGACGGAGAACTCGTTCGCCTGCTCCGCGAGGAGGTCGGCGTTGCTGCCCGCCGTAATGACTTCCACTTGGAACCGGTCCGGATGCTGCCGGACCACGTCCAGCGTCTGGCGGCCGATGGATCCCGTCGACCCGAGAATGGCTATCTTCTTTTTTCGCATAAGGCCAAAAATCAGAAACTGATGTAGGCGGCCGGGTCCACGGCCTCCCCGGCATACCAGAGTTCGAAACGCAGGTGGTCCCCCTTGGTCAGAGAGCCGGAGCTGCCCACCAGGGCGACCGGCGTGCCCGCCTTCACGGTCTCGCCCGCCTTCTTGAGCAGCTTCTCATTCCGCTTGTACACCGAGAGGATGTCGCCCCGGTGCTGGATCGCGAGGGTCCAACCATCGGCCTCCTCCCAGCCCGCGAAGACGACGGTGCCGTCCAGGACGGCCATCACCGCCGTGCCGGTCGGGGCCGTGACGTCCACCCAGGGGTGGAGCGTCCGGTCGAAGCCCTGGGACACGACGCCCTTGAGCGGGGTGTAGAAAGAGAGGGCCTCGATGGGCAGGTCGCGCCGGGCCCCGGACACTTCGAACTGCTCCGCCTCGGTCACCCGCGCGCGCAGGAGGGAGTCCCGGCGGGCCAGGAACACGGAATCCGCGTCCCGGCCGGTCTGCTGCCGCCGCAGGATCAGGCTGTCCAGCAGCAGGGGTTCCTCCCCCGCCACCACTTTCTTCAGATTTTCCGTATAGAGTTCCCACTGGAGAATCTGCGACTCCAGCGAGTCGATGCGGATGGCGTTCTGCACGGCCTGCCGGCGCGCTTGCGCGTCGGGATAGCCGGGAATGAAGGTTCTCAGCGGCGTAAAGGCGATCAGAAGGTAGAAAACCACCAGCAGGAGGACGACGAGGGAGACGACGGCGGCGATGAACGCCGGCCGCGTGAAGACGATGGACCAAAGGCGCTCGTGGGACATCGCGTCGATCAGCGAAGCCCTGTATTTCCGGGTCGTCCGGTTCTTGTCATTAGCCATAAAAAATGTTATCTTTGTAACCTATGGACAGACTAGTTGGAATCGATTACGGACGCAGACGCACCGGCCTTGCCGTGAGCGACCCGCTCCGTATCTTCGCCGCTGCCCTGGATACGGTCGATTCTGCAAAGTTAATAGATTATCTCAAAAATTACACCGAAAAGGAGACAATCGAACGCTTTGTGGTGGGTTGGCCGGTGAATATGGACGGCACTCCCTCCGAGGCCCAGGCCGACGTGGACGCCTTCCTGAAGGTCCTTGCGAAGGCCTTCCCGGGCATTCCCGTCTCCCTGGAGGACGAGCGGTTCACCTCCGTGCTCGCGCACCAGGTGATGATCGACGGCGGCATGAAGGCGAAAGACCGGCGCGACAAGAAATCCGTGGACCGGATCAGCGCGGCCATCATCCTGCAAAGCTACATGGACCGGACTTCGGGTGCGGTTTTTGCAGTGAATCCAGATTCCGTTCCGGAGAGTCTGTCCCGGAACAAGACAAAACGAAGGAAATGATTCAACCTATCTATTTGTACGGATCGGAGGTGCTCCGCCGGAAAGCCGCCGAAGCCGACCTCGAGAAGAAAGACGAGCTGAACGCCCTCGTCCAGGACCTGAAGGACACCCTGACCCGGGCGGACGGCTGCGGCCTGGCCGCCCCGCAGATCGGGGTGAGCCTCCGCGTGGTCATCGTGGACGGAGACGTCGTGGCCGACACCTACGACTACCTGAAAGGCTTCAAGCGCGTGATCATCAACCCGGAGATCCTGGAGGAAAGCGACGAGAAGGTCACCTACTCCGAGGGCTGCCTGAGCATCCCGAACATCTACTGCGACGTGCTCCGGCCCGCCAAGATGACCCTCCGCTACTACAACGAGAACTTCGAGCAGGTCACCGAGACCCTGGACAAGTTCGCCTGCCGGATGGTCCAGCACGAGCTGTCGCACCTGGACGGCAACCTGTTCACGGACAACGTCCCCCCGATCCGCCGGAAGATGATCGCCTCCAAGCTGCAGAACATCGCCAAGGGAAAGGTGCACCCGCACTACAACAGCAAGCTGAAATAACAATTAAAACTACAATACCATGGGAGCTTTTCACGCATATGACATCCGCGGCATCTACGGCAAGGACTGGGACCGTGAGACCGCCTACAAGATCGGTTATTTCATTCCCCGGCTGCTCCAGGCCGACAAGGTCCTGGTGGGCCGCGACTGCCGCGTCTCCTCGCCGGAGATCCACGACGCCGTCGTCCAGGGCATCAACGACGCCGGCGCCGACGTCTACGACATCGGCCTGAGCTCCACGCCGATGGTCTACTTCGGCACGGCGAACTACGGCTTCAAGGCCTCCGTCCAGATCACCGCCTCCCACAACGCCGCCCCGTACAACGGGATGAAGGTGTCCACGACGGACGCCCAGGCCATCGGCTACGACGCCGGCCTGAAGGACATCAAGGCCTGGATCGACGAAGGCGTCCCCACCCCGGTGGCGGAAGTCCGCGGCAAGGTGTACCAGAAGGAAATCCTCGCCGACTACCTGGCCTTCATGCGCAAGTTCAAGAAGGACCTCTCCGGCATCACCATCGCCATGGACCTGTCCAACGGCATGTCCAACCTCTTCGCGAAGGAGATCTTCGGCACGGGCGAGAACGTCCATTACCTGTTCGACACGATGGACGGCCGCTTCCCCAACCACGAGCCCAACCCGCTCATCGAGGCGAACGTGGTCCCGCTCGAGAACCTCGTCCGGGAAGTGAAGGCCGACGCCGGCGTCATCTACGACGGTGACGCGGACCGCGTGGTCTTCGTGGACGAGAAGGGCGGCTTCATCTCCCCCGACCTCCTCATCGCCCTGATGGGCCGCTACTACGTGAACGAGCGCGGCCTCAAGGGCACCGTCCTCCAGGACATCCGCTCCTCCAAGGCGGTGGGCGAATACCTCGAGCCGATGGGCTGCAAGATGTACACCTGGAAGGTGGGCCGCGCCTTCGCCGCCGCGAAGCTTCGCGAGATCGACGGCATCTGGGGCGGCGAGCTGGCCGGACACTTCTACTTCCGCGACTTCTTCTACAGCGACAGCGGCCTCCTGGCCTCCCTGATCGTCCTCAACATCGTCGCGGACCTCAAGAAGGAAGGCAAGACCCTCAGCCAGGCCATCGCGGAGATCGTGCGCTACAAGAACTCCGGCGAGATCAACTATCGCATCGAGGACAAGAAGGGCGCGATGGACGCCGTCAAGGACCATTTCATGGCCCAGGAGAAGGCGACCGCCTTCATGGACTTCGACGGCTACCGCATCGAATTCCCCGACTGGTGGCTGAACATCCGTCCCTCCAACACCGAACCCTACCTGCGCTTCCTGTGTGAAGCGACTTCCGACGAACTGCTGAAGCAAAAGATCGCCGAGGTCGACGATCTGCTGAAGACCCGCTTTGGCGCAATCCGCTAATCCAATGAATTTCAAGACGTTACTGACAACCTGCCTATTCCTTTCCGCTTGCTTGTCCCTGCGTGCGCAGGATGACCACGAAGCCGACTCTCTCCGCCACCAGTTCGGTCGGATGAGCGTCAACTCCGCGCGCAGCACCGCCACGCCCTACGCCGACACGTTGGACACCGGAAACCCCGCCGTGAAGGTGGTCCTGTACAACAACGGCACCTACCGCTATGTCAAGGACCCCAAGGCCATCCAGGACGACAAAGTCTTCACGGAGCACTGGGATACCCGGAGCGTGAACCCCTACCACGACGAGAAGCCCCTCCCCGACCGCTTCTCCCTGTGGATCGTGGACACGCTGGACTCCTACTGCTGCCCGAACAAGACCCGCGTGTTCTCCAAGTTCGGCTACCGGCACGGCCGCCGGCACCAGGGCGTCGACCTGCCCTACCCCACCGGCACGCCGGTGTATGCCGCCTTTGACGGCAAGGTGCGCGTGTCCGACTACGTGGGCGGCTACGGCAACCTCATCATCATCCGGCACGCGAACGGCCTGGAGACCTTCTACGGCCACCTGTCCCGCCGCGACAAGGAGCCCGGCGACTGGGTGAATGCGGGCGACGTCATCGGCCTGGGCGGCTCCACCGGCCGTTCCAGCGGCCCGCACCTGCACTTCGAGACCCGCTACCAGGGCTACGCCTTCGACCCCACCTGGCTCATCGACTTCGAGTCCGGCACCCTGCGGCACCGTCTGCTGACCTTCCGCAGCTGGTACTTCAACCCGAACAGCCGGTACGTCCAGTCCGTCGACGACGAAGACGAGATCTACCGCACCGACGAAGAGGAGCGCCTCCTCGCCGAGGAGAAGGCCAAGAAGGAGGCCGAGGCCCGCGCCGCCGCCGAGCGCGCCGCGGTGAAGTACTACACGGTCCGCTCCGGCGACACGCTGGGCAAGATTGCCCGGAAGAACGGAACCTCCGTCAAGGCCCTCTGCCGCCTGAACGGCATCAAGGAGACCACCACCCTCCAGATCGGACGGAGGCTGCGGGTCCGCTAGGATCCTCGGAGCCAAGCCGGCTTCTGCCGGCCGGCCGAAGGCCGTTCCCCTTCCAGGGATGCAGGGGTGTAGAAAACAGAATACCCGGGCTAGCGGCCCGGGTATTCAATTTCTAGCAGCAGGCTGCTGCTAGAAATTGAACTTGACCATCTGTTCGATCCGGTGGTTCAGGACCCAGTGTCCGGTGTCGAACAGGCCGCCGCGATTGCGGTCGCCCTCGCCGAACCAGGCCCCGGTGCAGTTGTACTCCAGGGAGAAGGTGAGCTTGCCCAGGTTGTAGGCCAGGGTGGGCGTGGCGCGGAAGGCGCGTTGGATCTTGTTGTCCGCGGACGTGTTCAGCCACAGGGTGTTCAGCCGGTCGTTGGCCCGGTAGGCGAAGACCGACTTGGTGGTGCCCAGCTGCTGCATATAGCCGAGCATGCACAGGAACTGGAACTTGCGGCCCGCCTGGAAGGAGATGAACGAGGCCCAGTCCTGCATCGGCGTGTACTCCAGGGCGTGCTTGCTCCAGTTGTAGGTGCCGGCGTAGCCCGAAAGCAGATTCATATGCTCGCCGGACTGCGCCAGGATGCTCTTGGCCTTGAGCTGGAAACTTCCCTTGGTAAACTGCAGGAAGACGAACGGGGAAATCGCGTACAGGCGAGCCTTCAGCATCGACGTATGGTCGTAATCGAAAGACAGTTCCTTCGTCGCCTCGTCCACGATCGTGATGGCCGGAGCCTGCCAGCGCGGCATGCTGGAGAAGAAGTTGGCGCCCGCCTTGCCCAGGAAACCGCCGCTCTTGAACGCGACGCCCACATACACCTCCGGAATCATTCCGTATTTGTTGAACTCGGCACTCTTGGCGGTGCCGTAGGTGGTCTGGGGCTTGTACTGCTCCGTGTAGGAATCCCAGGTCGGATCGGTGGAAAGGGTCGGCCCCACCGGGAGGAACTGCATCGGATACAGGATGCCGCCGGTCCAGGTGAACTTGCCCACGTTCCAATGGAACATCACCTGCGGGCTGCGGTTGACCGGATTGAACGGGGCGCCCGTCTCCAAGTTGGTGATGTGGGGGAAGTCCGCCGCCATCGGATGCCAGGTCTGGCCGATGTTGACGAGCAGGTCGCCCAGCACCAGGTTGTCCCAGAGCAGGCCCACATAGGCCTGGCGGAGACGGAACGCGGCCATGGAACCGCTCATGCAGTAGAAGTCCGCCTCGATGTTGCCCGTAGCCTTGAGGTCGCCGATGCGATAGTCGCCGATCTCGAGTCCCAGCCGGGAGGTCAGGGCCAGCATCCGGAAGGAGGGGTTGGCATTCTGGTCCACCCCGTCCACCATCTGGCGGTCCTTGGGCATGTAGAAGTACAGGTCCTGGATGCCGGCGCTCACTTCGTGGGTGTCGAACACCAGGTAGTTGCGGATGAAGCCGTACAGCTTCAACTTGGCCGGGGTCTCTTCCTGTGCGGAGCATACGACGCCCGGCCCCAGGGCTGAAAGGGCCGTCAGCAGCGTTAGAAGGATCTTTTTCATCAGATGGTTCCGGGCGAAGCGTGCTTCTGAAGGGTTGTTAGAAACGGATGTAGGACATGAACCAAAGCTCGTTGTACTGCGGCTTCGGCAGGAGCTTGTTGTTATGATGACGGTACTCCAGCTGGAAGTTCAGGTTCTTGTGGAGCCGGAAGTTCAGGCAGGCGGAATACATGTCGTGGCTGGAGTCGGACTTGCCGTTGGCGCGGAACTCGTCCCACTTGGCGTACACCTTGAACCAGTCCACCACGGGGACGCCCACCGTGACGTACAGGGCGTCGGCGGCGCCGCTCTGCTCCTTTTCACCGGCGAGGGCCGTCGCATACTCGGCGCGGACCGTCCAGTTGTTGACGTCATACTTGAGACCGGCGCTGATGCGCTCGCGCTTGAGGGTCTCGCCCTTGCCGTTCACCCAGTCGCCCTTCCAGCCGAAAGCGCCGAGATACAAGCCCTTGATGGGCTGGATCTGGACGGTGCCGATGATGTCCTTGGACTTGTTGGCGTCGGCCAGATTGATGCCCTGGCCGTTGTACACGCCCAGCTGATAATGGAGGAGCCGATACTGGTCGTCGGCCATCGGGATCAGGTCGCCCTGGATCTGGATGCCCTGGTCACGACCGCCCATATTGGCTTCGCCGAGACGGTCGCCCATACCGGCCATCTTCTGGACGAGGAAGGAGAAGTCGCCCACACCCACGTCCCAAGGGTTCATCGGGTTCTCGAAGGTGAAGGCGCGCTTGAACTGGCCGAGCTTCACGGAGAACTCCTTGTACTTGGCCCACTCCACATAGAAATCCTTCGTGTGCGGGCTGGATCCATTGACCTGGAGCTGGATGCGGTACTTGAAATCATTGAAGATGCTGCCGTCCACATACAGACGGATCAGGCGGCAGTTGAAGCCGGGGCCGCCGTGGGCGCCTTCCTGGTCACTGTACTTGTAGCCGCCGATGATGTAGGCGCCAAACTTGGGCTTGCTCACGAAATCGGACACCTTGTAGCCGTATTCGGGTTTCTGGTTCTCCTGCGCGAAAGCGGAGAAACCGATCGCGGACACGAGGGCCGCCAATAAAACGATAGTCTTTCTCATATTAGAGTTGGGTTGATTAAGCGAACGGGAAAAGCTTGGTCAGCCAGAAATAGCCGAAGATGAAACCGACGACGCCGATGATCAGGCCGACGCGGGTCATATCCTTGGTCTCCACCATGCCGGTCGCGGAAGCGATGGCGTTCGGAGGGGTGGAAATCGGGAACAGCATCGCGATGGAGGCGCACACGGCGATGAAGATGATCATCGCGGAGGTGCCGCCCATGGCGAGGAACTGCGCGTTGTTGGCGGCCTCGGGATCGGCCATGCCGTTGGCGACGACGATCAGGATCGGAATGAGCAGGGCCGCCGTCGCGGAGTTGGAGATGAAGTTGGAGAGCAGGTAGCACACCAGGCCGGCGACGATGAGCACCACCCAGACCTTCATGCTGCCGAACGGAATAGCCTGGATGAGGACCTTGGCAAGACCGGTGTCCTGCAGGCAGTAGCCGAGGCAGAAGCCACCGGCGACGAGCCAGAGCACGTTCCAGTTGATCTCCTTGATCTCTTCCTTGCCGAACAGGCCCGTGGCGGTGAACACGCCCAGCGGGATGAGGGCCACGATGTTGGAGTTGATATGGGTGAGCTGCTCGGTGGCCCACAGGAGGATCGTGCCGATGAAGGTGATCCAGACCACATACAGTTTCCAGTCCTTCTTCTTGTTGCTCTCAGGGATCTCGAGCACGAGCTTCTTCGTCTTGAACGGGAAGAAGACCCGCAGGATGACCCAGGCCAGGAGAATCATGATGATCACATAGGGGATCATATGCACGCACCACTCGCCGAAGGAGATGTCGATGCCGGCCTGCTCCAGGGCGCCCTTCGCGGTGGCGTTCGGCGGGGTGCCGATCGGGGTGCCGATGCCGCCGAGGTTCGCGGCGACCGGGATGGAGAGGGCGAGGCCCACCTTGCCCTTGTCATCGGCCGGGAGCTTGGAGAGCACCGGGGTGAGGAGGGCGAGCATCATCGCGGCCGTGGCCGTGTTGGACATGAACATCGAGAAGACGGCGATCATCAGCAGGAAGCCCAGGAGGACGATCTCCGGCTTGGTGCCGAAGAGTTTCAGCAGGGCGCGGGCCAGGGTGACGTCCAGGCCGTAGCGCTCCGCCATGATGGCGAGGACGAAACCGCCGAGGAACAGCATCACCACCGGGTCGGCCATCGAGGACATGATGCGGGCGTACGGGACGAGGGTACCGTACTGCGGGTCGCAGAAGAGGCCGATACCCTTGTTGGAGACGGTCAGCAGGGAGATGACGATCACCAGGAGCGAGGTGCTCCAGTTCGGGATGATCTCGAAGATCCACATCAGCGCGGCGAACACGAAGAGGGCGATCACCCGCTGCTGGACGACAG
Source organism: uncultured Bacteroidales bacterium (assembly GCA_947169405.1). GTDB lineage: Bacteria > Bacteroidota > Bacteroidia > Bacteroidales > UBA932 > Cryptobacteroides. Next base: position 1,125 of record CAMVPS010000050.1, on the reverse strand, counting down.
TCAGGGCCTCGATGCCGTAGAACGACACCGGGACGGCCCAGAGGAAGATGGTGATGAGCAGCACAAGCGGCAGAAACACACCATACTTGAGGTTGACTTTCTTGGCCATTATCTGGATTTTTTATTTTTCATAGATGAAACGGATGTCCACCGGGATCTTCTCGAGCTCCAGGGAGACGATGTCGGCCTCGATCCCGGGCGTGACGACGCCATATTTCGCGGCATAGGAACGGGCGGCGTCGAGGTCGCCGAGCGCCTGGATCCGAAGGATCTCGGCGCCGAGGGTCTCGAGGGCCTGCCAGGTCTTGCCGTAGTCGATGCCATAGCGGCCGGAAGCCTTGCGGGTGATAGCGCCGCTCTCGACCAGGTAGTTGTACACGGCGATGTTCGCGATGCCGGTCGGGTCCGCCGCGCCGAAACGGGTGGAGCGGATCGTGTTGGCGACGAAGGTGGCCAGCACGTCCTCCTTCTGGATGAGGGCGGAGATGCGGTGGGCCTCCACCTCCTTGGCGCAGAGGTAGGCGCCCAGGACGTTGGACTTCGCCTTCTCGACGGTCAGGGCCTCGTTGCCGAGGGCGTCGGCGACGGTGCCCTTGCCGTTCACGGTCTCCTTGACGCCCAGGCCCTTCGCAATCTCGCGGAAAGCGATGATCCAGTAGAAGGCGCTGGCATCCAGATGGGCCTGATGGTCCGCCTCCAGCAGGGTCATGCCCACCGGGAAGACGGTGCGGTTGAACTTCTCACGGATGACGTTGTCGAAGAGGATGGTGCGGGTGCCCAGCTCCTCCTGGACCTTCGCGTCATACGGGAAATTGATGGCGATCACCTTGAAGCCGGCGTTGGTGTAGCCGCTGCAGTAGAGCACGTTGCAGGAGAAGATGTCGGACTCGCTGCCGGGGACGAAGGCCCGGTGGGCCGGGTCGCCGGGGAGCATTTCCTGGAATTCCGGGAGGCGTGCCGAGAGGGCGTTCAACTCCTCGGTGCGCTCCAGGTTCTTCAGGAGCACGTAGGCGCCGTAGGAGGCCTTGGTGCCATAAAGGGCGTCGTCCACGGCCTCGTTCGGGCCGAGGACCAGGTCCATCTTGCTGTCGGTCATCTCCAGCCAGGCCTTGTCGCTCGCATAGT
>CAMVPS010000049.1:0-14292 GCA_947169405.1 uncultured Bacteroidales bacterium | reverse complement strand
GGATCCGTGCGGCCGTCGCGCTTGGGCCACTTCTGGGCGTCGCGGATGGTGCCCACGCTCCGAAGGTTCACCCCCGGGACGAGGTACGTCGTGTTCTGCTGCTCGATGAGGTAGGAGAACGGGAGCCAGGTGGTGTCGGAATGGTTCACGTGCCGGCCCATCACCAGCGAGAACGCGCCCACGCGGGAAGGCCAGAGGATGTAGGAGTCGGACGACGTCTTCGCGCCGCGCTCCAGGATGCCCTGGTGGATCGGGCCCAGCTTGTACATATGGTTGGACTGGTTGGAGCCGCTGCCCGCGTTCATGAAGGAGAAATTCCCCGCGATAAGGAGGGTCGACTTGTGGTGCGTCACCGTGAAGGGGCCCGCGAAGATCGCGCAGGCCTCGCCGTTCTCGCCCTGGCAGTTGGAGAAGAACAGGGAGTCGGACGCGCTGTAGCTGTGCCCGAAATGGCAAGCCTGGCCGATGAAGCAGCGCGTGAAAGTGGTGTTGTCCGTCAGGTGCGAGCCGCTCTCGATGATGAAATCGTCGGCGATGACCCCGTGGCTGATGCGCACCGGAGCGGCCGCGTTGCTGTTCACGCTGCCGTTGCGGAGCCGGTTCACGCCGCTCAGGACCGCGCAGTCGCCGACCTTCACCCCGTTCAGGTACCGGGTGTTGCGGATGACCACGTGGTTCCCGATGTATCCGACTGTCGATTCCTGCGATTTCGCATACGCGAGCACCATGTCGTCCAGGGCCTTCACGAGTTTCGGCCGATGGCGGTACATCGCCATCACATAGGCGATCTGGGCGGTGAGGCGGTCGTAGATGAGCACCTCGCGCCCGCCCGTCTCGTTGAGGACGGACACCGCCACGCCGTTTCCGAAACGGCAGGGGCCGTCCGTCAGGACCAGGTCCACGTTCTCCAGGATGGTGTCGTGGCCGATCTCGTAGTTCGCGATGTAGTTGGAGATATTCTCGATGAGACAGTCGTCGCCGACCGTCACGTTGTGCAGCGTCGCGTCGGACAGGCCCGCGTGCTTTTTCAGCCCGCCGGGCAGTTCGAACTCGCGGTCGAAGCGGCCGAAGCGAACGGTGCCGGAAAAGCGCACCCGGCGGATGTGGTCCACCTCTGCGGCGGACGTCAGCACGTTCCCCCAATCCTCCGCCTCGCAGCCGGCGGCCTGCAGTCTGTCGATTTCCTTCTGAGTAAGATTCCTGTAACCCATTCTATGTAATCTGGTTTCCGGTATAAAGTTCATAATACTTGCCCTTCTGCTCCAGGAGTTCGAAGTGCTTGCCGCGTTCGATGATGCGGCCGTGGTCCATCACGGCGATGTAGTCGGCGTTCTGGACCGTGGACAGGCGGTGGGCGATCACGAAGGTCGTGCGCCCCTTCATCAGGGAGTCCATCCCCTGCTGGATGAGTCTTTCCGTGCGCGTGTCGATGGAGGAGGTCGCCTCGTCCAGGATGAGCACGGGCGGGTCCGCCACGGCGGCGCGGGCGATCGCGAGGAGCTGGCGCTCGCCCTGCGACAGGTTGCCGCCGTCGGCGTCCAGGACCGTGTCGTACCCGTCGGGCAGACGGCGGATGAACGCATCGGCGTGCACCAGGCGCGCGGCGTCGCGGCATTCTTCGTCCGTGGCGTCCAGGCGGCCGTACCGGATGTTGTCCAGCACCGAACCGCTGAAGAGTTTCGTCTCCTGCAGGACGATGCCGAGGGAACGCCTGAGATCGGCCTTCTTGATGCCTGCGACGCTGAATCCGTCGTAGGTGATCGTGCCGTCCTGGATCTCGTAGAAGCGGTTGATCAGGTTCGTGATCGTGGTCTTTCCCGCGCCGGTTCCGCCCACAAAGGCGATCTTCTGGCCGGGATAGGCCGTCAGCGTAATGTCATAAAGCACTTGTTTCTCAGGCACATAGCTGAAGTCCACATCCGACAGGGAGACCAAGCCTTCGAGCTTCCGGAGCGTTCCGTCCGTCTCCTTCCAGGACCATCGGCCCTCCCCTTCCTTCTCCAGCGTGACGGTGCCCTCGTCCACCTCGGGCGTCTCGTCCAGCAGGGCATAGACCCGGTCGCTGCCTGCCGTGGCCATCACGAGGCTGTTGATTTCGTTGGAAATCTGCGTGACGGGCCGGGTGAAATTGCGCTGCAGCGTCAGGAAAGACACCAGCGTACCCAGGGTGAGGCCGGCGCCGGGCAGGTGCCCCAGGGCGATCAGGGAGCCCACGATGGCGAGGAGCACGTACATGAAGTTGCCGATGTTGGAGTTGATCGGCATGATGATGTTGCCGATCTTGTTGGCGTTGTACACGCTGGCGCGGAGCTCCTCGTTCAGGGCGGAGAACTGCTCCAGGGCCTTGTCCTCGTGGCAGTACACCTTCACGACCTTCTGGCCGGAGACCATCTCCTCGATGAAGCCGTTCACGCGGCCCAGGTTTCGCTGCCGCTCCACGAAATACTTCTTGGACAGCTTTCCCAGCCCCGTCGTCACCTTGTACATCAGGAATGCCATCAGCACGGCCACTATGGTGAGCGGCACGCTCAGCACCAGCATGCTCACGAAGGTCGCGAGGATGGTCACCACCGAGCGGAAGAGGCTCGGGATGCTGTTTCCGATCACCTGCCGGAGCGTGTCCACGTCGTTGGTGTACACCGACATGATGTCTCCGTGGGAGTGGTTGTCGAAGTACTTGAGCGGAAGCGTCTCCATATGGGAGAAGAGGTCCTTGCGGAGGCTGAGCATCGTTCCCTGCCCCACGTGGATCATGATGAGCGTCTGCGCGTAGCCGGCGATGATGCCCACCAGGATGATGGCGCCCAGTTTCAGGAGGGCGACGGCGAGCGGCGCGTAGTCCGGCGCCGCGGCGGCCGTCATCGGCGTGATGTAGTCGTCGATGAGGCTGCGGGTGAACAGCGAGGACGCCAGGGAGGTCAGGGACGACACCACGATGCACAGGAGCACCACGACGAAGTTGACCTTGTAGTTCTTGAAAATGTATCTGAACAGGCGGAAGACCGTCGAATCCTTCTTGAGGTCCTTCAGGGTGGCGCCGGCCCGCGGGCCGCGATCCCCTCCTCCGCGCATATTTCCGAATCCGGGAGGCATAGGCTAGTCGTTGGGTTGGTCGAAATCGCCCGAGCCGCCGCTCGTCTGCATTTCGTAAATTTCGGAATAGATGGCGCAGTCGCGCAGCAGATGCTCGTGCGTGTCGAACGCGGCCACGCGGCCGTTGTCCATCACCACGATCCGGTCGGCGTCCTGGATGGACAGGATGCGCTGGGAGATGATGACCTTCGTCGTGCCCGGGATGCGGGCGTTGAAGGTCGCACGGATGGCGGCGTCGGTCGCCGTGTCCACAGCCGAGGTGGAGTCGTCCAGCACCAGCACCTTCGGGTGCTTCAGCAGGGCCCGCGCGATGCACAGGCGCTGCCGCTGGCCGCCGGAGACATTGGTGCCGCCCTGGTCGATGACCGTGTCGTACTGGTCGGGGAAACTCTCCACGAACTCGTCCGCGCAGGCCTGGCGGCACGCTTCCCGGCATTCTTCCAGGGTGGCGTCCTCTTTGCCCCAGCGGAGGTTCTCGAGGATGGTCCCGGAGAACAGGGTGCTCTTCTGCAGGACCATCGCGACCTCGTCGCGGAGGGCCTGCATCGCGTATTTCCGGACATCGACGCCCCCCACTTCCACGGAACCCTCGGACACGTCGTACAGGCGGGCCATCAGGTTCACAAGGGAGGACTTGCCGCTGCCGGTACCGCCGATGACGCCGATGGTCTCGCCGGCCTGAATGTGCAGGTCGACATCCTCCAGGGCGTAGTCGCCGCCCTTCTTGTAGGAGAAATAGACGTGGTTGAAGTCGATGCGGCCGTCGGGGACCTCCGTCACCGGGTCGTCCGGATCGGCCATGTCGGGTTCCTCGTCGATCACCTCGGCGATGCGGGCCGCGCTGGCCGCGCTCTGGGTGAGCTGGACGAAGATCATCGACAGCATCATCAGCGAGCTGAGGACCGTCATGATGTAGCTGAACAGCGAGGTCAGCTGGCCCGTGGTGAGACTCCCCTCCACGATGAAATGCGCGCCCCACCAGCTCAGGGCGATGATGCACGCGTTGACGATGAGGTTCATCACCGGGCCGTTCAGGGCCATCAGCGTCTCCGCCTTCACGTTCAGGGTGAAAAGGCCCACGGCGGCCTTGTCGAACTTGGACATCTCGTGGTCCTCCCGGACGAAGGCCTTCACCACGCGGATGGCGTCGACATTCTCCTGCACGACGCCGTTCAGGGCGTCCACCTGCAGGAGGATCTTCTTGAACAGCCGGGCCGCGTGCGTGATCAGGAACGCGAGGAAGACGCTCAGCACCACCATCGCAACGAGGAAGATGATACTCAGCTTCTTATGGATGAGGAAACACATCGCCAGGGCCGAGACCATGTTCAGCGGAGCCCGGAAGGAAACCCGGAGCAGCATCTGGAAAGCGCTCTGGATGGACGACACGTCCGTGGTCATCCGCGTCACGAGGCCCGCGGTGGAGAACTTGTCGATGTCGGAGAACGAGAAGCGCTGGATGTTCGCATACATCGCGTCGCGCAGGTTCGCCGCGAGGCCGGTGCTGCTGTAGGCGGCATACCGGCCGGCCAGGATGCCGAACAGGAGGCTCAGGCAGGCGATCCCCACCATCATCGCCCCGTACTTGTACACGTCCGGCAGGCTCCCCGCGCCGATGCCCTTGTCGATGATGGAAGCCGTCACATACGGGATCAGCACGCCCATGATCACCTCCAGGGTCGTCCACAGCGGGGTCAGCAAGGCCGCGGCCTTGTACTGCTTGACTTGCTTGAGTATGGTCTTGAACATAGGTGCAAAGATAGCAAAAAAATGCTATCGCTCTGCACGCATCGGATTGGAAAGGAAGTCGTTGTAGGCAAGTCGGATGCCGTCCTCGAGCTCGGTCTTGTAGGTCCATCCGAGCGCGGTGGCCTTGGAGACGTCCAGCAGCTTGCGCGGAGTGCCGTTCGGCCGGGTGGTGTCCCACTTGATCGCGCCTTCGTAGCCGACGACCTTCGCGACGAGCTCGGTGAGCTCCTTGATCGTGAGTTCCTTGCCGGTGCCGGCGTTCACGGTCTCGTTCCCGCTGTAGTTGTTCATCAGGAAGACGCACAGGTTCGCGAGATCGTCGACATAGAGGAACTCGCGCAGCGGGGAGCCGTCGCCCCAGCAGGTCACCTCGGAAAGGCCCGCGACCTTCGCCTCGTGGAAGCGGCGGATCAGGGCCGGAAGCACGTGGCTGTGCTCGGGATGATAGTTGTCATTGGGCCCGTACAGGTTCGTGGGCATCACGGAAATGTAGTCCGTCCCGTACTGGCGGTTCAGGAACTCGCAGTACTTGAGACCGGAGATCTTCGCCAGCGCATAGGCCTCGTTGGTCTTCTCCAGAGCGCCGGTCAGCAGGCAGCTCTCCGGCATCGGCTGGGGCGCCAGGCGCGGATAGATGCAGCTGGAGCCCAGGAACTCGAGCTTCTTGCAACCGTTGACCCAAGCCGCGTGGATGACGTTCATCTCCAGGATCATATTGTCGTACATAAAGTCCGCAAGGGCGCTCTGGTTGGCCACGATGCCGCCCACCTTCGCCGCCGCCAGGAACACGTATTCCGGCTTCTCGGCGGCAAAGAACGCCTCCACGTCCGCCTGGCGGGTGAGGTCCAGTTCCTTGTGCGTACGGGTGATGATATTCGTATAGCCCTGGCGCTGAAGCTCCCGGACGATGGCGGAGCCCACCATTCCGCGGTGGCCCGCCACATAGATTTTCGCGTTTTTCTCCATCATAATGTTCCCCTCCTTCTGATATGCAGTTCGATGGCGCCTTCCGGGAAATGGGCCCGGTCCGCGCAGACGAGCGCGAGGTAGCCCCCGCCGCCGGCGCCGGGCATCTTCCACGCCAGGACGCCGTCCATGGAACCGTACTTGTCGATATACTCCTGCACGCCCGGCTGGATCATCGCCGGGAACATCGCCACCTGGGCCTCGAAGGAAGCCTTGTAGGCGGCGGCGAAACCGGCGAGGTCGCGCGAGAGAATGGCATTCCAGCAGTCTTCAGCGGCCTTCGCCAACGCTTCCACCTTGGGTTTGGTGATGTCCTTCCCCTCCACCACGGAGCAGCCCGGACGGCGCGGGAACATCGGGACCATGCACAGGTGGTCCTCCAGCCAGGACAGGATTTCCTCGTCGTGGCAGGATTCGATCTTCTCCGGCCAGAAGCGGTTGTCGTACCAATGCCGCACGAGCCCCGGCATGCAGATGCCGATGGAATCCTGCGCCCCGGACACGATGCCGTCGGAGCGCTCCGGGTCGTTCTCGAAGCAGAAAACGAGCTTCGCGAGGGTCTCCGGGTCCATGTTCGGCAACTGGAAAGGCCAAATCTTCCGGATCATGTTCCGGGTCGACGTGGACAGCCCGCAGCGCTCCCGCACCTCGAAGGAGGGCTCCAGCGAGATGGTCAGGGCCCATCCGGGGGCGAAGCAGGACACGTACGGCTGGTCGATCCACGTGCCGGCGAGGTCCAGGCGCGTCGGGATCTGGCAGGGCGTCTGCTTCAGCGCCGTGCTGGAGCGGGCCTGCAGCCCCTCCTGCGGCGTGCGCTGGAGCACGACGTACTCGATGCCCCGCTCCGCGCACAGCCGGCGCTTCTCCTCGTTCCCGCCGTCCTCGTTGACCACGAAGACGTCCGGTTTCACGATGTCCAGCGTGGGCACGAAGTCCATCACCCCGTCGCCGGCGTTGATGTAAGCGTCCTTGACATAGCGGATCGCCTTCACCATAAACAGGCGCTCGTCCTCGCTGTAGATGGTCTTGTGATGCTTGTAATGCAGAATCGTCTCGTCCGAGCCGATTCCCACATACAGGTCGCCATACTGCGCCGCCTGCCGGAAAAACTCCACGTGGCCGCTGTGCAGCAGGTCGTAGCACCCCGATACGAATACTTTCTTTGTCATTTCACGATACCCTTCTCCAGATACTCAGCCAGGTTCATCCGCACCTTCTCCGCGGCACCTTCGCTGGCGACCTTCGCCATATCGTGGTCCACCATCAGCTTCACGAGCTGCTCGAAGGTGGTCTTCTGCGGGTTCCAGCCCAGCTTTGCGCGGGCCTTGGTCGGGTCGCCCCAGAGGTTCACCACGTCGGTGGGCCGGTAGAAGTCCGGGCTCACCTCCACCAGCACGCGCCCGGTGGCCTTGTCGACGCCCTTCTCTTCGGCGCCCTCCCCCACGAACTCGAGTTCGATGCCGGCGTGGCGGAACGCGAGCCGGCAGAAGTCGCGCACGCTGTGCTGCACGCCGGTGGCGATGACGAAGTCCTCGGCCTTCTTCTGCTGCAGGATGAGCCACATGCACTCGACGTAATCCTTCGCGTAACCCCAGTCGCGGAGGCTGGAAAGGTTGCCGAGGTACAGCTTGTCCTGCTTGCCCTGCGCAATGCGGGCGGCGGCGAGGGTGATCTTGCGCGTGACGAAGGTCTCGCCGCGGCGCTCGGATTCGTGGTTGAACAGGATGCCGGAGCAGCAGTACATGCCGTACGCCTCGCGGTATTCCTTGACAATCCAGAAACCGTACAGTTTCGCGACCGCATACGGGCTGTAAGGGTGGAAGGGCGTGTTCTCGTTCTGAGGCACTTCCTCCACCTTGCCGTACAGTTCCGAGGTCGATGCCTGGTAGATCCGGCACGTACCCGCGAGCCCGCACTGGCGGACGGCCTCCAGGATGCGCAGGACGCCGGTGGCATCGACATTCGCCGTATACTCCGGCGAGTCGAAGCTCACCTGGACGTGGCTCTGCGCGGCGAGGTTGTAGATCTCGTCCGGCCGCACCTTGCCGATGACCTGGACGAGGCTCATCGAGTCGCCCATATCGGCATAATGCAGGTGGAAATGCGGCTGGCCCTCAAGGTGTGCGATGCGCTCGCGGAAGTCCACCGAGCTGCGGCGGATGATTCCGTGCACGTCATAGCCCTTCTCGAGCAGGAGCTCCGAGAGGTACGAGCCGTCCTGGCCCGTCACGCCCGTGATCAGTGCTGTTCTCATAGGATGTTGTCTTTCTTTTGTCAAGTTGATGCCGAGCGCCGCCTCAATCTGCTTGAGGCTCTGTCCGCCGATGCCCACTTTTCCCGCGAGCCACCGGCTCACCACCGTCTCGTCCTTGCCGATCCGCTCGGCCAATTCCCGCTGGGAAATGCCTTTCCGACCCAGCGCAGCCTTGATTTTGTTGATAATTTCGTAATCTACCATAGATACAAAGGTACGGCTTTTATGCGACTTGACAAAATTTTCAAACTCAAATTATACACTTGACAATATTGTGTCAATTATATTTAGACAAAAAAGGGGCGCACCGATGGGGTGCGCCTCTTGCGTATGGATGCGTGAATCAGTTACAGGATCGAGAGGGCCTCCTCGGCCGCGGCGCGGTCGGAGGCGCGGATCACGAAGGAAATCGTGAGCTCGTCACCACCCTGGGCGGCGGAGATGATGCTGACGCCATAGGCGCCGAGGGCCGAATAGATGCGGCCCGAGGTGCCGGGGACGTTCTTCATCCCGTTTCCGCATACGGAGAAGAGGCAGACGTCCTCCACGACGTCCACGGCGTCGTCCAGCGCGACCTGGCCGTCGTTGTACAGCGCGGAAAGGGCCGCGCGCGCGGCGGGAAGGTCCTCGGCCGCGACAGCCACCGTGATGCAGAACTCGGAGGAAGGCTGGGAGATGAAGCGGATGTTCACGCCGCTGCGCGCCAGCGCGCCGAAGATGGACGAGGAGACGCCCACCCGGCCGACCAGGCCGGTACCGCGGACATTGATCAGCGCAAAGCCCTCCTCCACCACGTAACCCGTGATCGCCTGTTCGGTGACGGGCTTCGTCTCGGTGACGGACGTGCGGCGGGCAGGATTGGCCACGTCGATGACATAGACCGGCAGGTTCGCCTTCATCATCGGCAGCAGCGCCGCCGGGGCCAGAACGCCGTCGGAGACCGAGCAGAAGACGGCGGCCTCCTCGTAAGTGAGGGCCGGGATGGACAGGATGGGATCGTCCAGGACGAAAAACTCGGCGGGAACGCCATACTCGGAGGCGATGGTCAGGGCCATCATATCCTCACCGCGGCGGCCCAGACGGATCGTGAAGCCCGCGGAAGTGTGCCCATAGCCGCTGGAGACGACGTACAGGCCCGGAGCGGCCGTGCGGGCGCGGAAGCGCTCCATCGACGTGACCCAATCGGCCCGGAAGGCGCCGTGCTCCTCCTCGCACACCATCACCTCGGCCCCGTCCACGAACGTGCCGCCCACGGCCGCATGGACCGTCTCGGCGCACAGGCGCGCGCACTTGGCCAGCACATAGTCCCGGATAGTCTCGAAGGCCGGACGGTACACCAGGCCCTCGTCGATATAATGCCGCAGGTTCTCGAGTTCCGAGTCGACCTTCGCCCCGAAAGCCGCGTCTCCGGGCATCATCCCCTTGAAATAGGCGCCGATGGCGTCGAACGCCGGCTTCGTGTCGGCCCGTTCATAGACTGCCTTTTCCAGCACGTCGATGAACATCTGCCGCACCTTGTGCTCCGACTTCACCACCAGGACGGCATCCTCCCCGGGAAGATTGCCCAAATACTTCGCCGACGCCTCCGTCAGCTTGAAAACACGGATGATCATAGTTTACAAGTTCTTTACAAAGGGTAAAGTTAGCAATAATTTCTCATAGGCCGTAGGTGTCCTTCAAGAATTTTATCCTCCATCCGGTCCGGGCGTCAATGTCATCGTCGGTCCATTCTTTACTATCCATATAGACCTGAAGCATCGAGAGACTCTCAATACTAGAAGATTCTTTCAAACAAGTCTCGACATGCGCCCGTTTCACTTCATAGCTCGAATTCCGCAAGAGCGAATTGAATCCGCTGGAAATCAGAACCAGATTCCCAAAATCGTGCACGTGCTCGTACGGCTGTGCCGGAGTGCCGTCGGCTTTCGCAGGATGTTGCGCGGCCACGTGCTCGATGGATCTGTTCCTCTTGAAGGTGTACTTGTCCACGCATTTACGGACCACACTGAAATCACTAAAATGGAAGTAATTCTCATCTCCCGTTCCGGCGAAATATTTTTTACGCTCCTGCCAGAGATAATAGTCCAGACGCCAGAACCAATACCGGTCCACACCATGGTCGTACCGGAAATCATCCAGAGTATCCAATCTTTCCGGCGGATTGTTTTTGTTGTCAACCTGTTTCAAGAATTGCAGCAACGAATCAAAGCTGACGACGGTACCGTTTTCTGAAACAAACTTCAACAACGGACACAGCCACCTGTAATACGTCTTTTTACTGGAATAGACATACTGGAACGACTCGAACTGCACGACACGCCTTTTCAGTTCTTTATCCTCGTCCGTCTTCTGGTCATCCTCATCTCCGCGCATAGCCAACGTATACTTGTCCCCGGTCGAGGCAATGCGGATCACAAAGTAATCGTAAAGAATCCGGTACTGCAACAGAAAGGCGATGAATTCCTCCGCGTTCATATTTCCCCTGTAGTCGGCGAACATCTTCGACAAGTTGTTAGGGTCAAAGAAATCCCTTTTATTCACATCCTCCTCCCGGATGGTACCCGAAACCAGGTACAATACGTGAAGGATGAACTCCGAGAACCGCAGCATAGACCGATACGTGTCGGGCTCGTATCGGGCTTTCTTCGGCTCGACACTGCTTTCGGAGATGCCGTCAATCTTATCTCCCGTTTCGGGAGCCAGGTTTGCGAGCGCTTGTCCGTGGAAATCATTGATGTCGGATTTCCCCTGATCTTGCTTGAACAGTTCCACCACCCTTTCAGGAACCAGGTTGCAAGTGGTCAATATCGCTTGGTTGAAACGGATGATGTAGTCCGCCGTAGTCTCTTCACTCCGTTTCCTGACAAGTGGGGTGTCCATATCGGCCACGGCATTCCAGATGAGCGAATAGCAATTCTTGATTTCATCGCTCCTTTTGATTTCCATCAAAAGATTCACCTTCAGAATCTCGTGGTCCTCCAAGTTCTTTCCTGTCGAATTCAGGGACTCGAAATACGAGTTCAGGGCACGCGAGTCGGTATATGGAAGAACGGATATGAAGAAGGACGTATTCTCAAAAACATACTGGGAAAAGCCTTCCAAGCAAAGTTGCGGCCTCTTGGACAAGGACTCGCGGATGGCAACCAGCGCGTCTTTGACCTGCTGATTTCCATTATCCTTGTCATTCTCCTGCTTCGATGCGACCTTTTTCACGAGCCCCGGTTCTTTCAGGAGCCTTTCCAAGTACTTGTTATCATCCTCCCTCGCCTCGAAATAGAGACGCGGTTTCTCATCCACCTCCAGAAAACTGCGCCACTGGCCGAAATGCTCCTCCAGGACCAAGCCAATGAGCATCAAGACAGTAAAACGCTGCTGCCCGTCCACGAGTTCGTCCTTTTCCGTGGAAGTGATCAGGCCAATGTAGTAAGGGGGACAAGCCCCTCCCTTGCCAATGGAATTCTCATACGACTTCACCAAATCGTCCATCAGACCCGAGACCGTTTCCTGATCCCAAGCGAATAGTCTCTGATAGAGCGGAATCCGGTACTGAATCCTGGTTTGGCCGATTGACGCGGGCGTATCCGCTTTCTTAGGATATTTCGTCATAACAGGCAAGAGTTTTCACGGAATTCAGGGTGACAAGAGAGCTTAGTTTCTGGAGCAAACGGGACAACTGGCCTTTGTACCGCTGCAGAATCTTATACCCTCCCACATCTTCCCGGTTTTCAGATATGATGCGTTCCAGGTAGGAGAACAGGATGGCCGATGTCCCGGACGACTCGATGCGGGCGGCAATCCTCAGCTCACCGATTTCCGCTAAAGAGCGCTCAAAATTCGCCTTCCTGCCATTCAGTCGTACGGTTGACACGGCTCTGGAGAGCAAAACGGCGGCCTCGGCCAGATATGTGTCTCCATATTTCAAATAATAGGCATAGAGCAGAGACTCAATGAGTTCCCCGTACTGCCAATGGGACTCGCCATAAAGACCTTGGTGGACAATCTTGAAAACGGGCGTGTCCGTATATTTATTATACACCTCCACAAAGTGGTCCACATAATCGAAGAAATACGTCCCTCCCCGGATTGCTTCGAAATATGGTGAATTCTCGGAGAAAACACTCTCGACCTTCACGTCGGGCAATGATTCCGACGCCTCGTATTCGTTCTTGATCCGGAAAGGTTCCCGTTCGGACCAATCCTCACAGAACAACCATTTTCTCAACCGGAACAGATACTTGTCCAAGGTCTGGACATAGGTCTTTTCCTCGTGCTTGCGCTGCGAATCAAGCTGCATCTCGTTCCATCGAACAACCTTATCCATCTGCTCCTTCTCGTCCCCAATAAACCGTAAATGGTGCGCCTTTAACAAGTCATAATCCGAAAGAGGCTTCCCCTTGGAGTTCTGGTTGGAGAAGAAAGTGTAGGCCAGACTGAGCGAGCTCTCATGGAGCACCAAAACAGAGAAGGTCAAACGCTCCATCATATTATTGATTTCCTCGGCTCCAAGCGGGGTTCGTCCTGACAGGAACGTGTTGATCAGATACTTGTTGTAAGCGATATAATCTCGGGATTCCTTGGATCGGAAGCCCTGCTCGAGCAGGCAGATACCCTCAACCCCCATTCCATGGAATAGCATTGCCAGGGTCGTCAGACGCTGCTGGCCGTCGATAATCTCATATTTGTCGGATTTGCGTTGCAGGATGAGACTGCCCAAGCGGTACTCTCCAACCGCACCGAACACATCCCTAAGCAGCCGAAGCACATTCTTCTTGTCCCAGCAATAAGTTCTCTGATAAGGAGGAATGAGAAGATCCAAATTGAACACTTCCAGCAAAGAAAGGTCATAGAGGGAAACGGGCTGGTTCGAATCCTCTTGCAGATCGATTTCCAAGTGTGGCATTTCCGCCTTGGGCCAGTCAAGTGATTTCTGCTCCTCCGCTTCCTTCTCTTCATATCGATCGGTCCGAAAGTACATCTGCATCAAATCGTCGAACAGGGACCGCAACCGTCCGACGGCGCGGTCCAGCGAGTCGAAACTGTCGATCTCCCAGTTCAAGATGGCCCGTGTCTTGTCGCGATCCTGCCATTTATCCCAAGAGACTTCATCAAAGAATTTCGTCTGTTCATAAAGATATTTCCGCAATCCGAACCACTCCCTGCCCAATGCTCCCCATTCAAAATGAAGTTGCATCTTTCCTTCGTATAGCTCGTAATGCAGGGCGCGCGGCACTTCTTTGGAAATACCGATTCTAAACTGGACAAACTCCTCATTCGCCTTGAGGATATCGTTCCGATACTTTTCCTTCAAATAGTCCAGGGTTTCCTGACTATGAGCGTAAAAAGCGTCCATACGCATCATTCCCACCACGGTTTCCGATACTTCCAGGTTTGAGCCTTGTAGGCGGCCATGTCGGCGAAAAGCAGCAGCGCCGTGACGAAGTGACAGGATTTGGTCATCGTATAGCGTTATTAAAAATGTCTCCGAGGTCAGCGGGGTTCAGGGCTTCTCCAGCTCGAAAATCTTCTCCATCAGCCGCCATTTGGCGGTGCTGGGGGCGGCGGGGTCGCAGCCCTGGAATCGGGCGACATACGCCTCCCATTCGGCCTGGCGCGGGAGGGTGGCGAGGCGGGCGTTGTCGGCGACGAAGTCGAAGTCGTCGACCGTGTCCATAATCATGAACAGGCGGGTGCCCAGGCGGTAGATTTGCATATCCAGGATGCCGACTTCCCGGATGCCGGCCTGGATCTCGGGCCATACGTGGGCGTGGGCCTCGCAGTACTTTTCGATCAGCTCCGGATCGTCCCGGAGCTCGAGGGTCTGGCAGTGACGCTTCATGGCTAGTCCCGCTTGAAGATATCCCGGGTATACACCTTGTCCGCGACGTCGTCGAGGGCCGGGTCGTAGCGGTTGGCGATGATGGCCTGGGCCTGGGCCTTGAAGGCGGCGAGGTCGTTCACCACGCGGGAGCCGAAGAAGGTGATGCCGTCCTGGAGCGTCGGCTCGTACACGATGACCTTGGCGCCCTTTGCCTTGATCCGCTTCATGATGCCCTGGATGGCGGACTGGCGGAAATTGTCGGAACCCGTCTTCATCGTGAGGCGGTATACGCCCACGACGACTTCCTTTTCCTTCGCCGGGTCGAAGGCGCTGTTGGCACTGTAGAAGCCGGCCTTTTCCAGCACCCGGTCCGCGATGTAGTCCTTGCGGGTGCGGTTGGACTCCACGATGG
>CAMVPS010000048.1:0-14308 GCA_947169405.1 uncultured Bacteroidales bacterium | reverse complement strand
TGGTCATCGGTTCCGGCCCGATCGTGATCGGCCAGGCCGCGGAATTCGACTATGCCGGCACCCAGGCGTGCCTCGCCCTCAAGGAAGAGGGCTACCAGGTGATCCTGGTGAACTCCAACCCCGCCACCATCATGACGGACCCCAACATCGCCGACAAGGTGTATATGGAGCCCCTCACGCTGGAATATGTGGCGAAGATCATCCGCTACGAGCGTCCGGACGCCCTGGTGCCCGGCCTCGGCGGCCAGACCGGCCTGAACCTCGCCGTCCAGCTCGCGAAGAAAGGCGTGCTGGAGGAGTGCGGCGTGGAGATTCTGGGCACTTCCTTCCAGAACATCGAGAAGGCCGAGGACCGCGAGCTCTTCAAGGAGCTGTGCCTGTCCATCGACGAGCCGGTGATCCCTTCCGAGATCTGCTACAGCCTCGAGGAAGGCCTCGCGGCGGCGGAGCGGATCGGCTATCCGGTCATCCTGCGCCCGGCGTTCACCCTGGGCGGCACGGGCGGCGGCTTCGTCAACAATCCGGAGGAGATGGAGGACATGATGCGCAACGCCCTGTACCTCTCCCCCGTCCACGAAGTGCTGGTCGAGAAGAGCATCAAGGGCTACAAGGAGATCGAGTTCGAGGTGATGCGCGACGCGAACGACACCGCCATCGCCATCTGCTCGATGGAGAACATCGACCCGGTGGGCGTCCACACGGGCGACTCGATGGTCGTCGCCCCCGCCCTCACCCTCACGGACAAGGAATACCAGATGCTCCGCGACAGCGCCCTGCGCCTGATCCGCGCCCTGGACATCGCCGGCGGCTGCAACGTCCAGTTCGCCCTGGACCCGCTGTCCTTCAAGTACTATATCATCGAGGTCAATCCCCGCGTGTCGCGTTCCTCCGCCCTGGCTTCCAAGGCCAGCGGCTTCCCGATCGCCCGCGTGACGGCGAAGATCGCCGTAGGCCTCACCCTGGACGAGATCACCGTGGCCGGCGCCCCCGCCTGCTGCGAGCCCGCCATCGACTACGTCGTCGCGAAGGTGGCCCGCTTCCCCTTCGACAAGTTCAGCGAGGCTTCCAACGAGCTGGGCACCCAGATGAAGGCCACGGGCGAGGTGATGTCCATCGGCCGCACCCTGGAGGAGAGCATCCTCAAGGCGATGCGCTCGCTGGAGTCCGGCTGCTGCCACATCCACAAGAAGAAGTTCGACGACTGGTCCGAGGAGAAGCTCCTGGAGTACATCTCCACCCCGACCGACGACCGCATCCACGCCATCGCGCAGCTCCTGCGCCTCAGGATCGACCTTTCCCGCATCTACGACCGCACGAAGATCGACATGCTCTTCCTGGAGAAAATCTACAACATCATCCGGATGGAGCGCAAGGTCAAGGCCGCCCCGGGTGACGTCGAGGTCCTCAAGGAGGCCAAGCGGATGGGCTTCGGCGACCAGTTCATCGGCGAGCTCTGGGGCTGGACGGAGGCCGATGTCATCCGGCTCCGGTTCGCGAATGACATCGTCCCGGTGTACAAGATGATCGACTCCTGCTGCGCCGAGCACGACACCTACGTCCCCTACTTCTACTCCACCTACGAGCAGGAGAACGAGTCCATCCCCTCCAACCGCAAGAAGATCCTCGTGCTGGGCTCCGGCCCGATCCGCATCGGCCAGGGCGTGGAGTTCGACTACTCCACCGTCCACGCCATCTGGGCCATCCGCGAGGCCGGCTACGAGGCCATCATCATCAACAACAACCCGGAGACCGTCTCCACGGACTACACCATCTCCGACAAGCTGTACTTCGAGCCGCTCACCACGGAGGACGTGATGAACGTGATCCACCTCGAGAAGCCGGACGGGATCATCGTCACCCTCGGCGGCCAGACGGCCATCAACCTGGCCGGCCCGCTGGAGGAGTTCGACGTCCCACTCATCGGCACGGGCCTGCAGGCGATCGACAACGCCGAGGACCGCAAGCTCTTCGAGGCGATCATGCGGAAGACGGGCATCCCGCAGCCGAAGGCCCACGCCGTCACGAACGTCGAAGACGGCGTGAAGGCGGCCGAGGACATCGGCTACCCGGTCCTCGTGCGCCCGAGCTTCGTACTGGGCGGCCGCGCGATGATGATCGTGGGCAACGAGTCCACCCTGCGACACTATCTCCATAACGCCGTGGAAATCAATGAGAAATCTCCGGTGCTCGTGGACAAGTACATCCTGGGCAAGGAAACCGAGGTCGACGCCATCTGCGACGGCGAGAACGTCTTCATCCCGGCCATCATGGAGCACGTGGAGCGCACCGGCATCCATTCCGGCGACAGCATCAGCGTGTATCCGACCTTCTCGCTGAGCCCGAAGGTGAAGCAGGAGATCATCGACGACACCGTCAAACTGGGCAAGGAAATCGGCATCGTGGGCCTGTTCAACATCCAGTTCATCGTGGACAGCAACGAGAACGTCTATGTGATCGAGGTCAATCCGCGGAGCTCCCGCACCGTTCCCTTCATCTCCAAGAGCACGGGCATCCCGATGGCGAAGATCGCCACGCGGGTGATGCTGGGAGAGTCCCTGAAGGACCAGGGCATCACGGAGGTGTACTTCCCGGAGCGGAAGAAGCACTTCGTGAAGACGCCGGCCTTCTCCTTCGGCAAGATCAAGGGCATCGACACCTACCTCTCCCCGGAGATGAAGTCCACGGGCGAGGCCATCGGCTACGACAAGTCCCTGAACCGCGCCCTGTACAAGTCCCTGCAGGCTTCCGGGATGGACATCAAGTCCTACGGGACGGTCTTCGCCACCATCGCCGACAAGGACAAGGAGGAGGCCCTGCCGCTGATCCGCCGCTTCTACAACCTGGGCTTCAACATCGAGGCCACCAAGGGTACGGCGGAGTTCCTCAAGGAGCACGGCATCCGCACCAAGACTTTGAAGAAGCTCCGCGAGGGCAGTGACGAGATTTACCAGGCGCTCCGCAAGGGCCACGTGAAATACGTGATCAACACGATCGACCTGAACCAGAAGTCCAGCCATCTGGACGGTTACGGCATCCGCCGCTGCGCGGTGGAAAACAACGTGACCATCTTCACGGCCCTCGAGACCGTTCGCGTGCTCCTGGACGTGCTGGAAGAGATTACCCTGGGTATTTCCACCATTGACGAAGAATATAAGTAGAAGAATATAAGTAAATGGCAATGGGACAGTCGGTTATTATCTCCCAAACCTTCGCTTCGCTCATCCCTCCCACCGCAAGCGGCGGGCCCCTCCCGTTCATATGGCCACGGGCGGCCATAGGTTTGGGAGACAACAACCGACTGTCTAGAGCGTAAACTTATGAAAAAGAGTTTATATACAATTGCAGAGAATTCTCTGATTGCAA
The DNA here is from genome assembly GCA_947169405.1 of uncultured Bacteroidales bacterium. Lineage (GTDB taxonomy): Bacteria > Bacteroidota > Bacteroidia > Bacteroidales > UBA932 > Cryptobacteroides. Next base: position 10,945 of record CAMVPS010000048.1, on the reverse strand, counting down.
CCAAGACTTATAAAATGGTTTTGGAGCCTCTGTCATTTCGACCGAGCGAAGCGAGTGGAGAAATCTGCCTCGGAGAGTTCGTGGATATCGGGATTCCGGGGTATTTCCTGCGGAGGCCGTTGTCGGTGTGCGACTGTGAGGAGGGGCGGATGACCTTGGTGTACAAGGTGGTGGGAGAAGGGACGAAGGTGCTGTCGGAAATGCCCGTGGGGGGTGAGTTGGAGGTTTTGACGGGACTTGGAAAGGGTTTCGATCCGGATGCGTGCCGGGAGCGGGCGTTGCTGGTCGGCGGCGGGTTGGGGGTTCCTCCCCTGCTCTTGCTGGCCAAGCGGCTGAAAGCGCAAGGGAAGCGCGTCACGGCGGTGCTTGGATTCAACAAGGCCGACGAGATCATCCTGGCCGACGAATTCCGCGCTGTCTGCGACGAGGTGCTCATCTCCACCGTCGACGGTTCGGTCGGCGTGAAAGGGTTTGTGACCGACGCCATCGCCGCGGGAAAGCCTGCGTTTGATTACTTCTATACTTGCGGGCCGATGGTGATGATGAAAGTCGTCTGCAGCACATTGGAAGGACCCGGCGAAGCCTCGCTTGAAGAGCGGATGGGCTGCGGCGCGGGGTTCTGCTACGGATGCAGCATCCAGACGAAAAACGGCCCCCGGCGCGTTTGCAAGGACGGTCCGGTGTTCAAGAAGGAGGAACTGCTATGGTAAAGGATCTGTCTGTCGACCTCTGCGGCATTCGCCTGCAGAATCCGGTCGTTCCGGCCAGCGGAACCTTCGGGTTCGGGCTGGAGCTGGCCGGGGACATGGACCTGAACGTCCTGGGCGGCATCTCGCTCAAGGGCACCACCCGGGAGGCTCGGTACGGCAATCCCACGCCCCGTATCGCCGAATGCGACGGCGGGATGATCAATTCCGTGGGCCTGCAGAACCCGGGCATCGATGTGCTTGTGGGCGAGAAAGTTCCGGCGCTCCGGAAGGTGTATGACGGCTGCGTCGTCGCCAATATCAGCGGCTTCTCGCTGGACGAGTACGTGGAGTGCTGCGCCAAGGCCGATGCCTGCGACGGCATCGACATCATCGAGGTCAATGTCTCCTGCCCGAACGTGCACAACGGCGGGATGGCCTTCGGGACTTCGGCCGCATCTGCGGCGGAAGTGACCGCGGCCGTGAAGGCGGTCTGCCGCAAGCCGGTCTTCCTGAAGCTGAGCCCGAACGTGACGGACATCGTCTCGATCGCCCGCGCCTGCGAGGACGCCGGGGCCGACGGCCTCACGCTCGTGAACACCTTCCTCGGGATGCGGATCGACATCGCCCGCCGCAAGCCCGTGATCGCCAACAAGATGGGCGGCTTCTCCGGCCGGGCCATCTTCCCGGTCGCCCTGAGAATGGTCTATCAAGTCGCGCACGCCTGCCGGATTCCCGTGATGGGCTGCGGCGGCGTGGCCGCCGCCCGCGACGTCGTCGAAATGATGATGGCGGGCGCCACCGCGGTGCAGGTGGGTGCGGAGAACCTCCGCAATCCTTTCGCCTGCCCGGAGATTGTCGCCGACCTTCCCGCTCTTATGGACGAGCTGGGAATCAATACTTTACAAGAGATTATCGGAACCGTATAATGAATAGAGACGTCATTATCGCCTGCGACTTCGCCAGCCGCGAAGCCACCCTGGAATTCCTGGACCGCTTCCCCGAGGGCCGCAAGCCCTTCGTGAAGATCGGCATGGAGCTTTTCTATGCCGAAGGCCCTTCCATCGTCCGCGACATCAAGGCCCGCGGGCACAAGATTTTCCTGGACCTCAAGCTCCACGACATCCCCAACACCGTCAAGAAAGCGATGCGGGTGCTCTCCGCCCTGGATGTGGACATGGTGAATGTCCACGCGGCCGGCACCGTCGCGATGATGCAAGCGGCCCTGGAAGGCCTCACCCGGCCGGACGGGACCCGTCCCCTGCTGATCGCCGTCACGCAGCTCACCTCCACTTCGCAGGAAGTGATGCAGAACGAGCTCCTGATCGGCGCCACCATCAACGACACCATCATCAAATACGCGCAGAACGCGCGTGAGGCGGGCCTGGATGGCGTCGTGTGCTCGCCGCTTGAGGCGGGCATGGTGAAGCAGGCCTGCGGTGACGGCTTCCTGACCGTCACCCCCGGCATCCGCTTCGCCGACGCCGGGAAGGACGACCAGGTGCGCATCACCACCCCGGCCCGCGCCCGCGAAATCGGCTCCGACTTCATCGTCGTCGGCCGTCCCATCACCGCCGCCGAAGACCCGGTGGCCGCCTATGAACGTTGCATGAAAGAATTTGTTGAATAACACGAAAGAATTTGTTTAGGAAGAATGGCGGGGATGTTTTCCCGGACATTTGCCCGGACAGGGTCGCGAAGCGACAGGACGGGAAAACATCCCCGCCATTCTTCAAACACACATCATTCTTCAAACAATCATAATAGTATTTGACTCAAATCGATCATATGGACAGACAAATCGCTTCCGCATTGCTTTCCATCGGCGCCGTGTTCCTGCGGCCCGAGCAGCCCTTCACCTGGGCCAGCGGCATCAAGAGCCCGATTTATTGTGACAACCGCCTGACCCTGTCCGCGCCCCGCGTGCGGGAGCAGGTGGAAAACGGCCTGGCCAAGCTCGTGCAGCGGTACTATCCCGACTGCGAGATGCTGATGGGCACCTCCACGGCCGGCATCGCCCACGCCGCCATCACCGCCACGATCCTGGACCTGCCGATGGGTTATGTCCGCGGCGAGGCCAAGACCCACGGCCGGACGAACCGGATCGAGGGCAAGATGGATCCGGGCACGAAAGTCGTCGTCATCGAGGACCTCATCTCCACGGGCGGCAGCGCCATCGAGGTGGTGGAAGCCCTCCGGGAGGCCGGCGCCGAGGTGCTGGGCATCGTCTCCATCTTCACCTACGGGATGAAGCGCGGCCTTGAGCGGATCGCCGCTGCGAACACGGAGAACCACTCCCTGTGCAACCTGGACGTCCTGGTGGACGTGGCCGAGGAAGAAGGCCGCATCGGCCCGGGCTGGAAGGAGCGCATCCTCACCTTCCGCGACAACCCTTCCGACGAAAGCTGGATCAAAGAATAACCGCATACGAATTATGAAACACCTCATCGACCCGACCGACCTCACCAAGCCCGAGATCGACGAAATCATCTCGCTGGCCCAGGATATCATCGCCCACCGCGAACGCTACCAGGGCAGCATGTCGCACAAGAAGCTCGCGACGCTGTTCTACGAGCCCAGCACGCGAACGCGGCTGAGCTTCACCTCCGCCATGATGGAACTCGGCGGCAACGTGCTCGGCTTCTCCGACGCCCGCAGCAGCTCCGTTTCCAAGGGAGAAAGCGTGCAGGACACCGTCCGCGTGGTGGGCTGCTTCGCCGACGTCATCGCGATGCGCCACCACATCGAGGGCGCCCAGCTCTATGCCACGGAAGTGTCGACCGTGCCCATCATCAACGCCGGCGACGGCTCCCACAGCCACCCGACGCAGACGCTGACGGACCTTCTCACCATCCAGCGGGAACTCGGCCACATCGACGGCATCACCATCGGCTTCTGCGGCGACCTCCGCTTCGGCCGGACCGTCCATTCCCTGATCAAGGCCCTGTCCCGGTACAAGGACATCAAGGTCATCCTCATCGCCCCGGACGAGCTCAAGCTCCCGGACTACATCAAGCAGGATGTGTGCGAGCGCACCGGCATTCCGTACCGCGAAGTGACGACAATGGAGGAAGTGATGGGCGAACTGGATGTGCTCTATATGACCCGCGTGCAGAAGGAGCGCTTCCTGGACGAGGACGAGTTCGACCGCGTGAAGGACAGCTTCGTGCTGGATGCGGCCCGGATGTCCCTGGCGAAGGAGAAGATGGCCGTCCTGCACCCGCTCCCCCGCGTGAACGAGATCCTCACCGAGGTGGACGCCGATCCGCGCGCCGCCTACTTCCGCCAGGTGGAGAACGGCAAGTTCGTGCGCGAAGCGCTGATTGTCAAGCTGTTGGAATGGAAGGACGATCCCGAGCACGGAATGCCTTCCGATGAAACGCCGGTGGAAGACCCGGAACTCCGCTGCCCGAACAAGAAGTGCATCTGCAACAACGAGCACGCCCCGCACCGGTTCCGCCGCACCGAAAACGGCGTCCTCCGCTGCTGGTATTGCGACTCCAAGGTCCGGTAAAGGAACAGTTTTTGCAAAATCGGATTTCGCAGTTTCGATTATAATCGCGATATTTGCACTTCTTAAATACTGATGATTTGAAACCAGAGTCCGTCAACAAACTCCTCGAGAAGAGTTTCCGCAATAACTGGAGGCGTCCGGCCCTTTCGAACTACAAGGGCGAGACGCTCCTGTACAGCGACCTTGCGCGCAGCATTGCGAAAATGCACCTGGCCTACCAGCATTACGGGATCGTTCCCGGCGACAAGGTCGTCATCATCTCCCGCAACCAGGCCCACTGGGCGGTCTGTTTCCTGGCCGCAATGACCTACGGAGCCGTTCCCGTCCCGCTGCTGCACGAATTCAAGCCCGGGAACATCCACTACCTGGTGAACCATTCCGACGCGAAGATCCTCTTCGTGGAGCGAGCCATCTGGGACGGCCTGAACGCGGAGGACATGCCCGGCCTCACCGCCGTCATCCAGATCGAGGACTACGAGGTCCTGCATCTGAAGGAAGGCGCCTCCGAGGCCGCCCGCCCCCAGCTGGAGAAGATGTACAAGAAGGCCTACCCGCGCGGCATCCGTCCCGAAGACATCCATTACCACCCGGACGAACCCGACGAGCTGGCCATCCTGAGCTACACCTCCGGCACCTCCGGCTTCTCCAAGGGTGTGATGATCCCTTACCGCGCCGTCTGGTCCAACGTCTATTTTATGCACGAGAACCTGCCGATGATCGACAACACCTCCAACGTCGTCGTCATCCTCCCTTCCGCGCATATGTACGGGATGATGTTCGAGTTCTTCTTCGAGATGGTGATGGGCTGCCACATCCATTTCCTGACGAAGGCCCCGAGCCCGAAGATCCTGGCCGAAGCCTTCTCCGACATCCGCCCGAACGTCGTCTACGCCGTCCCGCTGATCGTGGAGAAAATCTACAAGACCCTCGTGCGCACCTTGCCGGCGGACGCGGACCTGTGCAAGGCCCTGAAGGACTTCTTCGGAGGCGACTTCGAGGAAGTGGTCATCGGCGGCGCCGCCCTCAATCCCGAGGTGGAGCGCGCCCTGCGCAAGATCAAGTTCCCGTTCACCATCGGCTACGGTATGACCGAGTGCGCCCCCATCATCACGTACTCCCGCTGGTTCAAGAGCCGGATGTACTCCTGCGGCACCACCGCCCCCAACATCGAGATCCGGGTCCAGTCCAAGGCCCCGCACCTGATTCCCGGCGAGGTCCAGGTCCAGGGCGCGAACGTGTTCCTGGGCTATTACAAGAACGCCGAGGCGACGGCCGAGGCCTTCACCCAGGACGGCTGGTTCCGCACCGGCGACGTCGGCATCCTGGACAATGACGGCTACCTGTACCTGCGCGGCCGCACCAAGTGCATGATCCTCGGCGCCAACGGCCAGAACATCTACCCGGAGGAGATCGAGGCCGCTCTGAACAACATCCCCTACGTGGTCCATTCGCTCGTGGTCGACGACAACGGAAAGCTGGTGGGCCTGATCTACCCGGACTATAAGCAGGCGAACCTGGACGGTCTCCGCGTCAAGGAGCTGGACGAGCTGCTCCAGAGCAACCTCCAGGAAGTGAACCTGCTCTTCCCGAACTACTCCCACATCTCCCACCTGGAGCTGATGCCGGAAGACTTCGAGATGACGCCCAAGGGAAGCATCAAACGCTATCTGTATCAGCGCAACCGGCCTTCCTGATCCCTATGAGAAGAATCCTCCTCCCCCTCCTCCTGGCGCTTGCCGCCACGACCGCCCTCAAGGCACAGCCCGCGTGGACGCAGATCCTGCACCCCCAGGCGCCGGGCGTGCCGGAATATGTCGCCTTCGCCGGCGACACGGTCCGGTTCGACCGCACCGACTTCTACGAGCGGATGGACCGGGAGCTGATCTCCTTCACCTATATGCACACGAACACGACGCTGATGCTCAAGCGTTCGCGCCGGTATTTCGCGCAGATCGTCCCGATCCTGCGGCAGCAGGGCATTCCCGAGGACTTGAAGTACCTGATGGCCATCGAGAGCAGCCTGGACCCGAAGGCCCTGTCCGTCGCGGGCGCGGCCGGCCTCTGGCAGTTCACCAAGGCCACGGCCCAGACGTACGGGCTGGAGGTGTCGACGGAGGTGGACGAACGCTACAACATCGAGAAGGAGACGGTCGCAGCCTGCAAGTTCCTTAAGGACGCGTACCGGAAATACGGCGACTGGATGACCGTGGCGGCCAGCTACAACGCCGGCCAGGGCGGGATTTCCAAGCGCCGCGAGGCCCAGAAGCAGCAGTCGGCCCTGGAGCTGTGGCTGCCCGAGGAGACGGCCCGCTACATGTTCCGCCTCCTGGCCGTGAAGATGTTCTTCGAGAATCCCGCCGCCTTCGGCTTCAATGTGCCGATGACGGAGCGCTACCCCTACATCGAACCCAAAGACGTCCTGACCGTCAACTACCCCGTTCCCAGCCTGGTGGACTTCGCCCTGGAACACGGAACCACCTACGCGCGGCTGAAGGAGGCCAATCTCTGGCTCCGCGACGACAAGCTCACGAACAAAGGAAACAAGACGTACAAAATCGTGATCCCCTGAGATCGCGATTTTTTTATTTCAGCACCAGCTCTTTCACGAACCCGGCCGTCCGGTTGTCCTCCGTGAACAGCGGGTCCCCCGACAGGGTGGCGTTCATCTTCTCGACGAGTTCCGCCTTCTGGAAGGAGAGCTGGTTGCGGATGACGGAGGAGTTGAGCGTAATATAGAGGGTGCCGCTGCGGAAATAGCGCTTCAGGGTGAAGGGACCGGCGCCGGAGCAGGCGTCCCAGGCGGCGAAAATCCGTTGCGTATTGAGCCCCGAGGCGATTTTCGCGGACTTGATGTACTCCGCGATCACCTCCTCCATCGTGAGCGCCTCCTTCCGGCGGACGAAATAGTTCCGTTTCTTGTACTCCGCCATCACTCGACCTTCGTGAAGACGCCGCCCGCCGTGTCGAAGTAGGCGCGGTCGTCGGTGATGCGGTCCACGATGCCGGACAGGCGGACCTTGTTGCAGTCGGTGATGAAGATCTGGCCGAAGCCGCTGCCGGCGACCATCCCGATGAGGTTGCCGATGCGGTGCATGTCCAGCTTGTCGAAGACGTCGTCCAGCAGGAGGACGGGCGCGTAGCCGTAGCCGTCGCGCATGATCTCGTACTGGGCGAACTTGAGGGAGACCAGGAAGGACTTCTGCTGGCCCTGGGAGCCGCAGCGGCGGATCGGGTGGCCGTCCAGGGTGAAGAGGAAATCGTCGCGCTGGATGCCCGAACCGGTGAACCGCAGGACCTGGTCGCGGTCGCGGCCGGCCTTGAGGAGCTCCTCGAGCGGGGCCTTGGCGAGGTCCGACCGATATTCCACCGAGACTTCCTCGCTGCCGCCGGAAATCAGTTTATAATAGGACTGAATGACGGGCCGGAGGTCCTCCGCGAAGCGTTTGCGGGCCTCGTAGGCCGGCTGCGCGGCGGCGGCCATCCGGGCGTCGAACACGTCCATCAGGTCCCAGTCCACGTTGCCGTCCTTGAGCATCTTGTTGCGCTGCGCGAGGAGGCGGTTGTACGTCTGGACGGCGGCGAGATAGCTCCGGTCCATCTGCGAGAGGACGCCGTTGACGAAACGGCGGCGCTCCTCGCCAGACTCGCTCACGAGCGCGATGTCCCCCGGCGAGACCATCACGACCGGCAGGACGCCGATGTGCTCGGAGATGCGGGTGCAGGGCTTCTCGTCCCGGACGAGCTTCTTCTCCCCTTCCGACACGCGGATGGAGAAGCGCGATTCCAGCCCGTTGTCCATCAGATAGGTGCCGCCGATGGTGAACCCGTCCGTGCCGAACCGCCAGTTGTAGCGGTCGGGAGCAGGGAAGGCGCTCTTGGTCATGGACAGGTAGTAGATCGCGTCCAGCAGGTTCGTCTTCCCCTCGCCGTTGTTCCCGCTGATGCAGTTCACATTCGGCGAGAACGACAGTTCCTGGAAGGCGATGTTCCGGAAATCCTGGACGACGATTTTCTTGAGCGTGGGCATGGCAATGCGTTCTTGATTGCAAATATAACATTTTTTTACTATTTTTGCAGGCTGAATGCGTCCTCGGGCGCCAGATACATTGATTTAATAACAAACGAAAAGATATGGCAAACAAACCTACCGACCAGGAACTCCGTCAGCAGAATGTCGCTGAGGCCGTTTCCAAGACCGAACTCTTCTTCCAGAAGTACGGAAAACTCATCTACGGCTGCGTGGCAGCCGTCCTGGTGATCGCCCTCGCGATCCTCGCGTACAACCGCTTCATCTACCAGCCCAAGAAGGCCGAGGCCCAGAAGGAAATGTTCAAGGCCGAGCAGAAGTTCGCCGCCGGCGATTTCGAGCTCGCCCTGAACGGTGACGACAACAACATGGGCTTCGAGGAAATCATCGACACCTACGGCAAGAAGGCCGGCGAGGCCGTCTACCTCTACGCCGGTGGCAGCGCCCTCCAGCTGGGCGACTACGAGAAGGCCCTCAAGTACTTCAACAAGTACGCCGGCGAGGACAAGATCCTCCTCTCCCGCGCCCAGGCCGGCATCGGTGACGCCTATGTGGGCCTCGAGGACTACAAGAGCGCCCTCGCCGCCTACGAGAAGGCCGCCGCCACCGTCGACAACTTGTTCGCCGCCGGTTACCTCCTGAAGGCCGGCCAGGTCGCCGAGGAGCTCGGGGACAAGGACAAGGCCCTCGCCTGCTACAAGAAAGTCAAGGACCAGTATCCGCAGGCCCCCGAGGCGATGGATATCGACAAGTACATCACCCGCATCGAGTTCTAAGCCATGGGAAGAGCGTTTGAATTCCGCAAGGAGCGCAAGCTGAAGCGCTGGGGCCACATGGCCAAGACCTTCACCAAGCTGGGCAAGGAAATCACCATCGCCGTCAAGCAGGGCGGCCCCGAAGTGACCGGCAACCCCCGCCTCCGCGCCCTCATCGCCGAGGCGAAGTCCGAGCAGATGCCCAAGGAGAACATCGAGCGCGCCATCAAGAAGGCCACCGAGGCCAAGTCCGGCGACTTCAAGGAGATCGTCTACGAAGGCTTCGGCCCGTTCGGCATCGCCTACCTCGTGGAGGCCGCGACCGACAACAACACCCGCACCGTCGCGAACGTCCGCAGCTACTTCACCAAGTGCGGCGGCTCCCTCCAGACCAGCGGCAGCGTCGCCTTCATGTTCGACCACAAGTGCGTCTTCCGCATCAAGGAGGATCCTGCGAAGCCCATCGACCTGGACGAGCTCGAGCTCGAACTGATCGACTTCGGCGCCGACGAGGTCTTCCGCCAGGAAATCGAGGACGAGGACGAGAACGTGACCAGCGAGATCGTCATCTACGGCGACTACACCTCCTACGGCCAGATCCAGAAGTACATCGAGGAGAACGGCTACGAACTCGCTTCCGGCGGCTTCGAGCAGATTCCGAACGTGGAGCTCAAGGAAGTCACCGACGACCAGCGCGCCACCTTGGAGAAGCTCACCGGCCTCCTGGAGGACGACGAGGACGTCACCAACGTGTACACCACGATGAAGCCTGCGGAGGAGTAATTTTCCGCCCGCGAAAAAAAGTCGCCGGAGCCGTTTGGGCCCCGGCGATTTTTTTTGTCTTCTTTAGGAAGATTCACTATATTTGTATGATTTTTAACCATTCTACCATGAGCATTCAGACAGACAACATCCAGAAGCTGGTCGAGCGGCGGGCGAAGGCCCGGCTCGGCGGCGGGGAGAAACGCATCGAGGCCCAGCACGCCAAGGGCAAGCTGACGGCCCGCGAGCGGATTGCGCTCCTTCTCGACGAAGGCAGCTTCGAGGAGTACGATATGTTCGTCCAGCACCGCTGCACGAACTTCGGCATGGACCAGCAGCATTACGACGGCGACGGCGTGGTGACCGGTTGCGGCACCGTCGACGGCCGTCTGGTGTACGTGTTCGCCCAGGACTTCACGGTCGCCGGGGGATCCCTCTCCAAGACGATGTCCGAGAAGATCTGCAAGGTGATGGACCTGGCGGTCCGCGCCGGCGCGCCCGTCATCGGCCTGAATGACTCCGGCGGCGCCCGCATCCAGGAGGGCATCGACGCCCTCGCCGGCTTCGGCGAGATCTTCGAGCGCAACATCCTCGCTTCGGGCGTGGTGCCGCAGGTGAGCGGCATCTTCGGTCCCTGCGCCGGCGGCGCGGTGTACTCCCCCGCCCTCACGGACTTCACGCTGATGGTCAAGAACACCTCCTACATGTATCTCACCGGACCGGCGGTCGTCAAGAGCGTCACCGGCGAGGACGTGGACCACGAGTCCCTGGGCGGCGCCTCCGTCCACGCCTCCAAGAGCGGCGTGGCGCATTTCGCCGCCGAGAGCGAGGAGGAAGGCATCGCCACCATCAAGGAGCTCCTCTCCTTCCTGCCGCAGAACAACCGGGAGGAAGCCCCCGTGGTCGCCACGAACGACCCGGTGAGCCGCACGGACGACGCCCTGAACGACATCATCCCCGACAACCCGAACAAGGCTTACGACATGTACGGGGTCATCCGCAGCATCGTGGACGACAACCGCTTCTTCGAGGTCCACAAGGACTTCGCGAAGAACATCATCGTGGGCTTCGCGCATATGAACGGCCGCAGCGTGGGCATCGTCGCGAACCAGCCTGACGTGCTGGCCGGCGTGCTCGACATCAACGCCTCCCGCAAGGCCGCCCGTTTCGTCCGCTTCTGCGACGCCTTCAACATCCCGCT
>CAMVPS010000047.1:0-14351 GCA_947169405.1 uncultured Bacteroidales bacterium | reverse complement strand
GTTGACATAACAAAACCCCGAAAGTTTTTTGTCTAACTTTCGGGGTTCATGTCAAAATGCACCAGGGAAAATCTTGTAAATGCTTATCTGCCAAATGGCTAAGCGGAACGCCGCCAAAGGGCGGACTTGCCCGGAAAGCCTACTCCGCGAAGAGGGAAATGATGTTCAGGATGACCTTCGCCGCGGCTTCCATGCTTTCCAGCGGGACGAACTCCATCTTGCCGTGGAAATTCAACCCGCCGGCGAAGATGTTCGGGCAGGGGAGGCCCTTGAAGGAGAGGTTGGCGCCGTCGGTGCCGCCGCGGATGGGCTGGATCTTCGGCTTCACGCCGGCCATCTCCATGGCCTTCATCGCTTTCTCCACCACGAAATAGTGCGGTTCCACCTGTTCACGCATGTTGTAGTACTGGTCGCGGAGGGCCAGAGAAACGGTCCCGGCGCCGTATTTCGCATTGATGAAATCGACGGCCTGTCCCATCATGACCTTCTTCGCCTCGAACTTCGCGCGGTCGTGGTCGCGGATGATGTAGGCGATGTCCGCCTCCTCCACCGAGCCGTTGAAGGCGATCAGGTGGAAGAACCCTTCATAGCCCTCGGTGTATTCCGGGCGCTGGTCCACAGGCAGCAGGGCGCAAAGCTCCTGGCCGATGTGGAGGGCGTTCTTCATCTTGCCCTTCGCGTAGCCCGGGTGCACGTTCCGGCCCTGGATGTGGATCTTGGCCGATGCGGCGTTGAAGTTCTCGAATTCCAGCTCGCCGATCTCGCCACCGTCCATCGTGTACGCGTAGTCCGCGCCAAAGCGGGGGACGTCGAACTTCACGACGCCGCGGCCGATCTCTTCGTCGGGGGTGAACCCGATCTTGATGGGCCCATGCTTGAATTCGGGATGCGCCACGATGTACTGGACCGCGTCCATGATCTCCGCGACGCCGGCCTTGTCATCGGCGCCGAGGAGCGTCGTACCGTCAGTGGTAATCAGCGTCTGACCCACATAATGAAGCATTTCCGGGAACTCGGACGGCTTCAGCGCCAGGCCGGGCACGCCGGCAAGGGCGATTTCTCCGCCGTCATAGTTCTCCACGATCTGCGGCTTGATGTCCGCGCCCGAAGCGTCCGGGGCCGTATCGACGTGGGCGATGAAGCCGATGGCCGGCACCTTCGCCTCCACATTGGACGGGATGCGTCCCATCACATACCCGAACTCATCCAGCGTGGCCTCCACGCCCATCGCGTTCAGCTCCGCGCACAGCATCCGCAGCAGATTCAGCTGCTTCGCCGTCGACGGCTGGCTCTCCGACTCCTCATTGGACTGTGTATCCACAGCCACATACCTCAAAAAACGATCAAGTATCTTTTCCATAACGAATGGGTAGATTTCTCCACTCGCTTCGCTCGGTCGAAATGACAAGAGATGCACCCTGTCATTTCGAGCGGAGCCGAAGGCGAAGTCGAGAAATCTTTTTATTTGTTAGTTTTCATTGACGAGTAAACCATATACGCAATCAGCAGCAGGAACGGCACGATGGCGATCGCCTCGCCGTAATTCGCGTTCCAGTCCGTGAGGAAGAGGTCCACGTTCGCGAAGCGAAGGATGGCGCTCACCACGCCCATGAGGGCGCCGCCGGCGATGAAGCCGGAGGCGATGAGCGTGCCCTTTTCCTGGCGCGCGTTATTGACCGCGGCGTCCTTGGAGCGCGTGCTCACGTACCAGGAGATGGCGCCGCCCACCAGCAGCGGGAGGTTCAGGTCGATGGGAATGAACATGCCCAGGGCGAACGGCAGGGCCGGCACCTTGAAGAGCGTGAGGAGGAGGGCGATGGCCGCGCCGATGCCGTACAGCAGCCACGGGGCGCCGCCGCCGTTCATCATCGGCTGGATCACCGCCGCCATCGCATTGGCCTGCGGAGCCACGAGAGCCTGGTCGCCGGTGAAGCCGTAGGTCTTGTTCAGCACCAGCATCACGCCGCACACCGTCACGGCCGAGACCGCGACGCCCAGGAACTTCCAGCCCTCCTGCTTCTTGGGCGTGGAGCCGATCCAGTAACCGATCTTCAGGTCGGTGATGAAGGAGCCCGCGACCGACAGGGCCGTGCACACGACGCCGCCGATGATCAGGGCGGCGGCCATGCCCGCGTTGCCCTTCAGGCCCACGGCCACGAGGATCAGGGAAGCGATGATGAGCGTCATCAGCGTCATGCCGGACACCGGGTTCGTTCCCACGATGGCGATGGCGTTGGCCGCCACCGTCGTGAACAGGAAGGACACGATGGCCACGATGAGGAGGCCCACGATGGCCTGCCAGACATTATTCACGACGCCGCCGAAGGCGAAGTAGGCGAAGATGGCGAGGAGGGCGATGACCACGCCCCAGACGATGGTCTTCATCGGCAGGTCCTCGTCCGTACGCTCGACCTTGTCGGCCACGGCGCCGGGCTTGCGCTTGAACTCGGAGACCGCCAGGCCCGCGGCGCTCTTGATGACGCCGAAGCTCTTGATGATGCCGATGATGCCGGCGGTCGCGATGCCGCCGATGCCGATGTGGCGCGCGTAGTCCTTGAAGATCTGCTCCGGGGCCATCTCGCCGATGGTCGTCATCACGCCCGTGCCCATCAGGTCGATCACGCTGCCGCCCCAGATGAGGTTCATCAGCGGGATGATCACCAGCCACACGAGCAGGGAGCCGCAGCAGATGATGAAGGCGTACTTGAGGCCCACGATGTAGCCGAGGCCCAGCACGGCCGCGCCGGTGTTGATCTTCAGCACGACCTTGGCCTTGTCGGCCACGGCCTGGCCCCAGCCCATCACGGTGGTGGACAGGGTTTCCGCCCAGGTGCCGAAGGTGGCGACGAGGAAGTCGTACAGACCGCCGATGAGGCCGGCCCACACGAGCGTCTTCGCCGAGGAGCCGCCGCTTTCGCCGCTCACGAGGACCTGCGTCGTCGCCGTGGCCTCCGGGAACGGATACTTGCCGTGCATCTCCTTCACGAAATACTTGCGGAAAGGAATCAGGAACAGGATGCCCAGCACGCCGCCCAGCAGGGAGCTGAGGAACATCTGCCAGAAATTGACCTCCACCCCGAGGATGTAGATGGCCGGGAGGGTGAAGATGGCGCCCGCCACGACGGCGCCGGAGCAGCCGCCGATGGACTGGATGATGACGTTCTGGGCGAGTCCGTCGTTCTTCTTGAGGGCGCTGGTGAGGCCCACGGCGATGATGGCGATCGGGATCGCCGCCTCGAACACCTGCCCGACCTTGAGGCCGAGGTAGGCCGCGGCGGCGGAGAACAGCACCACCATCAGGATGCCGAGGCAGACGGAATACGGGGTGACCTCGGCATACTTCTTCGCCGGGTCCAGGATGGGGACGTACTTCTCGCCGGGCTTCAGCTCACGCTGCGCGTTTTCCGGGAGCGATACAGGTTTCTTGTCTTCCATGCGTTCTTTGTGTTTCCACAAAATTACGCATTCTTGACGAGATTTTCAACGGCTTGGTTTACACGGTCGAAGGGGAAGGCGGCGAGCCGGGCTTGGAACTTCGCCCGGACCTCGGCGGTGCACAGGTTGCCGATGGAACCCTCGTGCGTGTGGTGGAGTTCGCCCTCGTAGTGGAAGGTGCCGTCCTGCACGGCGAGGCCCACCTGGCGGTAGGCGTCGCGGAAGGGGACGCCGGCCTCCACGAGGCGGTTCACCTCCTCCACGCAGAAAGCCTGCGCATACAGGGGCTTGTCCATGAGCCCTTCCGTCACGGTGATGCCCGGGAGGGCGAAGCACAGGATGTCCAGGCAGCTGTCCAGCTCGTCGAACATCGGCAGGTACACTTCCTTCAGGAGCTGCATGTCGCGGAAGTAGCCCGACGGGAGGTTGCCGGTGATGTGTCGCAGCATCGCAGGGATGCCCTGGATGCGGTTGCAATGGCCCCGGACGAGCTCGAACACGTCGGGATTCTTCTTCTGGGGCATGATGCTGGAGCCGGTCGTGAAGGCGTCCGGCAGGTGGATGAAGCCGAAGTTCTGGCTGGTGAACAGGCAGCCGTCCACGGCGAGCCGGCCGATGGTCTCCGCCACGGCGCTGCACGCCCAGGCGACCATCCGTTCGCCCCGGCCGCGGGACATCTGCGCGTAGATGCTGTTGTAGTCGAGGGTGCCGAAGCCCAGGAGTTCGGTGGTGCGGGCGCGGTTCAACGGGGCCGACGAGCCGTACCCCGCGGCACTGCCGAGGGGATTCTCGTCGGTTACGTCCCACGCCGCCTTGAGCAGCACCAGGTCGTCGGCGAGGCTCTCCGCATAGGCGCCCAGCCACAGGCCGAAGGAGGAGGGCATCGCCACCTGCAGGTGCGTGTAGCCCGGCATCAGGACGTCCTTAAGCTCTTCGGATTTCTCCTGCAGCAGCTGGAACAGCGCGGCGACCTTGCCCACGGTCTTTTCGAGGCGGGCCCGGGTGAACAGCTTGATGTCCACGGCCACCTGGTCGTTCCGCGAGCGGCCCGTATGGACCTTCTTGCCCACGTCGCCGAGCGTGGCGATGAGCCGGGCCTCCACTTCCGAATGGACATCTTCCCCTTCGATGGTGAACCGGCCTTCCACGGCCTCCTGATGCAGTTTCTTCAGCTCCGGAAGGAGAACCGCCAGGTCGTCTTTCCCCAGCAGGCCCACCTCGGACAGCATCGTGATATGGGCCATCGTCCCGAGAATGTCCCACGGGGCCAGCATCAAATCCAGTTCCCGGTCCTTCCCGACCGTGAAAGCGTCGATCTCCGGCGCGTTATCGAATCCTTTCGACCAAATTTTCATAGACGAATCATTAGATTTCTCGACTTCGCCTTCGGCTCCGCTCGAAATGACAGAATCGCTTCTTGTCATTTCGACCGAGCGAAGCGAGCGGAGAAATCTGTCAAACAGTAAGGTTATCCAATAAATTCACATAAACTTCCACCGCCTTGGCGATGTCGTCGACCATCACGTACTCGTTCGCCGTGTGCGACCGCGGGGAGTCGCCCGGGCCGAGCTTGACGGAGGGGAAGCGGCAGAGGGCCTGGTTGGAGAGGGTGGGCGAGCCGACGGCCGGGAGGCCGAGGGCGAGCCCCCGTTGCACCAACGGGTGGTCCTTCGCGATGGAAGAGCCGTGCAGCCGCGTGGAGCGCGCCTTCACTTCGCAGGGGGCTTCCGCTTGGATCAGTTCCAGGAGTTCCTCGTTGGTATAGAGCCCATTGGAACGGATGTCCACGACGAAGGTGCACAGGTCGGGAATCACGTTGTGCTGCGTGCCGGCGTTGATCTGCGTCACGGTCATCTTGACCGGACCCAGGAGGTCGGAGATCTTCTCGAACTGTTTGTTCCGGAACCATTCGATGGCCGGAATGGCCTTGTAGATCGCATTGACGCCCGTATTCCGCGCGGCGTGTCCGGCGACGCCTTTCACCGCGCAGTCCAGCACCATCAGCCCCTTTTCCGCCACGACCATCTCCAGCGAGGTCGGTTCGCCGAACACGCCGCAGGCGACGGGACCGCAGGCCGCCTCGATCTCCTGCAGGGAGATCTCGAGGCCGTTGCGGCCGCTGGACTCCTCCTCCGCGGAAAGCGAGAGGACCAGCGTGTAGGGCTGCTGCTTGGCGGTGAGGCGCTTGAACGCCTCGATGAGCGCCACGACGGATGCGCCGTCGTCGTTGCTCCCGAGCCCGTACAGCCGGCCGTCCTCGACGGCGGACGCGAACGGGTCCCGGGTCCACCCGGCGACGGGCTTCACCGTGTCGATGTGCGCGTCGACGAGGAGGACCGGCCCCTGGCCGGCGGCGCACCAGAGGTTGTTGCCGCAGCGGTGCGGGGCGAATCCCCCGGCGGCGAGCCGCGCCTGGAGGAAGTCGGCGACCGCCTTCTCGTCCCCGCTGAGCGAGGGAATGGCGATCATCTGCCGGAGAAGGTCCGTCATAACAGCTCGTCCTCGTGCCGGTTGTAGTACACCCGCAGCGGAGTGGACAGAACCTTGATGAAGCCCTTCGCGTCTTCCGCGGTCCATCCCTTCTGCATCTCGCCGTACTCGCCGAACTTGGTCTTCACGAGGTCGTTGGCGCTCTCGACGCCCACGGTCTCGAACTGCTTGGGCCCATAGTTCACGATCACGGTGCCGGTCACGTTGCGCTGGCTGGACTCGAGCATCGCCTCGATGTCGCGCATCACCGGCTCCAGGTACTGGCTCTCGTGGAGGAACATCCCGTACCAAGTGCCCACCTGGTCCTTCCAGTATTGCTGCCACTTGGACAGGGTGTATTTCTCCAGGTACTTGTGGGCGGCGATGATGAGCATCGGCGCAGCGGCCTCGAAGCCCACCCGGCCCTTGATGCCGATGATGGTGTCTCCGACGTGGATGTCCCGGCCGAGGCCGTAGCCTTCGACGGAAGCTTCCAGGGCCTGGATGGCGGCGACGGGGGAGTCGAAGGTCTTCCCGTCCACGGCGACGAGCTGGCCCTTCTCGAACCCGAGCTTCACCGTCTTCTCGCCGGACTTGGTGACCGGCTTCAGGTAGGCCGATTCGGGGAGGCCCTGCGCGGAGTCCAGCAGTTCGCCGCCGCAGATGGACGTGCCCCAGAGGCCCACGTTGTAGGAGTACTTGAGCTTGGCGAAATCGGCCGGGAAGCCGTGGCCGTTGAGGTAGTCCACCTCTTCCTGGCGGCTGAGGGCCCGGTCGCGGGTGAGGGTGATGATCTGCATCTCGGGGCACATCACCTGGAAGGTCATGTCGAACCGGACCTGGTCGTTGCCGGCGCCGGTGGAGCCGTGGGCGATCGCGTCGGCCCCGACCTCCTTGGCGTAGCGGGCGATGGCGATGGCCTGGAAGATGCGCTCCGACGACACGGAGATGGGGTAGGTGCCGCCCCGGAGGACGTTGCCGTACACCATGTATTTCAGGCTTTTCTCATAATATTCATCCTTGACGTCCAGGGTGGCGTAGGCCTTGGCGCCCAGCTTGTAGGCGTTCTCTTCGTTCTTCTTGAGCTGGGCGGGGGAGAACCCGCCGGTGTCCGCGCAGGCGGCGTATACTTCGTGGCCCTGGTTGGCCAGATACATCACGGTATAGGAGGTGTCCAGGCCTCCGCTGTAAGCGACGACGATTTTCATGCTATGTAACGGTTTTTGATTTCAGGGAAAAGGGAAGTGAGGGCGTCGAGCACGCCTTCGGGGGTGGATCCTTCCCGGAGGATCAGGAGGATCGTGTCGTCCCCGGCGATGGTCCCGAGGACCGGGCCCACCACGTGGTTGTCGATGAGGACGGCGACGGCGTTCGCCAGGCCCGGCCGGGTGCGGATGACGCCGAGGTTCGCGGAAAACTGGATCCGGAGGATGCCGGAGGTGAAGTCGACGGAGAGGTTCCGGCCGCGGGCCGGCACGACATAGCCTTCACCGGGGACCTTGGAGATCCGGAGGGCTTTCAAGTCGCGGGACAGGGTGGCCTGGGTGGAGGCGATGCCGGCCTCCTTCAGGCGGGTGGCCAGTTCCTCCTGGCTGAACACGGGTCCGGCCTGGATGATGTCCAGGATGGCCTGCTGTCGGATTTTGGTGTTGTTCTGCATATTTCGTGGATATCTATCCTGTTTTTTGCAAAGGTATGCATTTTTATTGGAAATATTTGCATAATATGAAAAAAAAATTTAATTTTGTCCCCGGTTAGTACAACGAACGCGTTTATGGAATTCCATGTCATGGTGGCCCAAGAGTGCCACACGGCCTATTCTGAGGCCATCTGCCAAGAAATTTACGTCTCCTCCCTGGAGCGGAAAACGGGTATCGCGAACCGGTCCCCGGAATACATCAATGAAAAAATACGCGCGGGCAAGGCGGTGATCGCCCTCACCGAGGACGGCGAATTCGCCGGCTTCTCCTACATCGAGTCCTGGGGTGGCAAGAGCTTCGTCGCCAACTCCGGCCTCATTGTCGCGCACAAGTTCCGCGGGATGGGCCTCGCCAAGAAGATCAAGGAGCAGACGTTCATCCTGTCCCGGAAACTCTTCCCGGACGCCAAGATCTTCTCCATCACCACCGGCGCGGCGGTGATGAAGATGAACTACGAGTTCGGCTTCCGTCCCGTCCCGTTCTCCGAGCTCACGGACGATCCCGAGTTCTGGAAAGGCTGCGAGGGCTGCCGTCACTTCGGCATCCTGAAGGACCGCGAGTACCGGATGTGCCTGTGCACGGGTCTCCTGTACGACCCCAAGGAGCATCTGACCATCCACCATCCGGGGGAGGAAGCATGATCCGCGCGGGTATCATCGGGGGCGCCGGCTACACCGCCGGCGAACTGGTCCGGCTGCTGGTGAACCATCCGGCGGCCGAAATCGCCTGGATCCATTCCGAGAGCCAGGCGGGGAAGCCCGTGGCGGAACACCACCCCGGCCTCGTAGGCGACACCGACCTCGTCTTTACCGACGTCGTCGACCTGGAAGGGATCGACGTCCTCTTCCTGTGTCAGGCCCACGGCAAGAGCCGCGCTTTCTGGGAGGAACACCCCTGCCCCGCGGGGCTCAAGGTCGTGGACCTGGCCCAGGACTTCCGCGACGAATCCGACGGCTATGTCTATGGACTCCCGGAACTGAACCGCGACCGGATTGCCGGGGCGGAGAAAGTGGCCAACCCGGGCTGCTTCGCGACGGCCATCCAGCTGGCGCTCCTGCCGCTGGCGAAGGCCGGCCTCCTCGGGGGCGACGTGCACGTGCAGGCCGTCACCGGCTCCACCGGCGCCGGCGTCAAGCCCGCGCCCACGACGCACTTCAGCTGGCGGGACAACAACCTGTCCACCTATAAAGTCCTCACGCACCAGCATCTGGCGGAGATCCGCCGCAACCTGGGCGTCGGGGAAAACCTGCATTTCATCCCCGTCCGGGGCGATTTCCCCCGCGGCATCTTCGCCGTCGCCGAGACCGCCTGCGCCCTCTCCCCGGAGGAAGTGACGGCCCTGTACAAGAACTTCTATGCCGATGCGGCCTTCACGCACGTCCTCCCCGGTTCCGTGGACCTCAAGCAGGTGGTCAACACGAACAAGTGCCTGATCTCCCTGGAGATGCACGACGGCCAGCTCGTCGTCACCTCCGTCATCGACAATCTCCTCAAAGGCGCCTCCGGCCAGGCCGTGCAGAACATGAACCTCCTGTTCTCCCTCCCTGAAAACGCTGGCCTCCGCCTCAAGGCTTCGGCCTTCTAGCCCTCATTCCGGGCTTGACCCGGAATCTTGAAAACGAATTTGACTATGGACTTATTCAACGTATATAAACGGTGGAACATCGAGCCCGTGCGCGGGCAGGGTTCCACGCTGTGGGACGCCGAGGGCCAGGAGTACCTGGACCTGTACGGCGGCCACGCCGTGATCAGCATCGGCCATTGCCACCCGCATTACGTGGCGGCGATCCGGGAGCAGATCGGCAAGCTGGGCTTCTACTCCAACGCCGTGCAGAACGGCCTGCAGGACGCCCTGGCGCAGAAACTCGGAAAGATCAGCGGCTATGACGCCTACCACCTGTTCCTGTGCAACAGCGGGGCGGAGGCCAACGAGAACGCGCTGAAGCTGGCTTCGTTCCATACCGGCCGTTCCAAGGTCCTCGCCTTCGGCGGGGCCTTCCACGGCCGCACCGCCGGCGCCGTGAGCGTCACCGACAATCCCAGGATCCGCGCCCCGTTCAACGCCACGCCCAACGTGGCCTTCGTCCCCCTGGGCGACCTCGCCGCCGCGGAGAAGGAACTGTCGACGAACGCCTACGCCGCCGTCATCATCGAAGGCATCCAGGGCGTCGCGGGCATCAAGCTTCCGTCGGATTCGTTCCTGCAGGACCTCCGGGCCCTGTGCGACAGCACCGGTACGCTCCTCGTGCTGGACGAGATCCAGTCCGGCTGCGGCCGGACCGGCCGGTTCTTCGCCCACCAGTACGCGGGCGTGGAGGCGGACCTCGTCACCATGGCCAAGGGCCTGGCCGGCGGCATCCCCATCGGCGCCGTCCTCATCAACCCGGCCATCCAGGCCTCCTACGGCCTGCTGGGCACGACTTTCGGCGGCAACCACATCGCCTGCGCGGCGGCCATCGCCGTCCTCGAGGTCATCGAGGCGGAAGGCCTGGTCGCGAAGGCGGAGAAGTTGGGCGCCTGGTTCGAGTCCCAGCTGGTTGGCGACCCCGCCCTGGCGGACTACCGCGGCCGCGGCCTGATGATCGGCCTGGAGATCAAGCCCGCCTTCAAGGGCCTCCGGGACCGGCTCCTGTACGAGAAACACATTTTCACCGGCGCTTCCGGGGAGAACGTCATCCGGCTTCTTCCCGCCTTGAACCTTCCCGAGGAGGGCGCCCGGCAGTTCGTGGAAGCCTGGAAAGCATTGACGAAATGAAGCATTTTACCAGTATGAAGCAGCTGGGCGACCTGAAGGCCGCCCTCGCCGAGGCCGCCTACGTGAAGGCGAACCCCTTCGCGGACCAGGCGCTCGGCCATAACAAGACCGTACTCCTTGTCTTCTTCAACAACAGCCTGCGCACGCGCCTGAGCACCCAGAAGGCCGCCCTGAACCTGGGGATGAACCCCATCGTCCTGGACGTGAACCAGGGCGCCTGGAAGCTCGAGACCGGCCGCGGCGTGGTGATGGACGGGGACAAGAGCGAGCACATCCTGGAGGCGATTCCCGTGATGGGCTCGATGTGCGACATGATCGGCGTCCGCTCCTTCGCCCGGTTCGAATCCCGGGACGACGACTACAACGAGGTGATCCTGAACCAGTTCATCCAGTATTCCGGCAAGCCGGTCTTCAGCATGGAGGCCGCCATCCGGCATCCGCTGCAGACCTTCGCGGACATCATCACCATCGAGGAGTACAAGACGAAGCCCCGCCCGAAGGTGGTGATGACCTGGGCCCCGCATCCGCGGGCGCTGCCGCAGGCCGTCCCGAACTCCTTCGCCGAGGGCATGTCCATGACGGACTACGACTTCGTGATCGCCAATCCGGAAGGCTACGACCTGGCGCCCGAGTTCGTGGGCAACGCGAAGGTGACGCACGACCAGGACGAGGCCCTCGCGGGCGCAGACTTCGTGTACGCGAAGAACTGGGCCCCGTACCGGGAGGACATCTACGGCAAGGTCGTGAACTATGACATGGGCTGGACCGTGACCAAGGAGAAGATGGCGCTCACCAACGACGCCTTCTTCATGCACTGCCTGCCGGTGCGCCGCAACATGATCGTGTCCGACGACGTCATCGAGAGCCCGCGCTCCCTGGTGATTCCGGAGGCGGCGAACCGCGTGGTCTCCGCCCAGACCGTCCTCAAGATGCTGCTCCAGTCGCTATGATCCGGGTGGTGAAATGCGGCGGGCAGGTCCTGGACGACGACGCCCTCCTGGAGGCTTTCTGCCGGGATTTCGCGGCCCTGGAAGGGCCCAAGGTCCTGGTCCACGGCGGCGGCGCCCTCGCCGGCCGTTTCCAGAAGGCCCTCGGCATCGAGCCGGTCAAGTATGAAGGCCGGCGGGTGACGGACGACGCCACCCTGCAGGTCGTGACGATGGTCTACGCCGGCTGGTGCAACAAGCGGGTGGTCTCCCTCCTGCAGGCCGCCGGCTGCGACGCCATCGGCCTGTCTGGCTGCGACGGCTCCGTCATCACGGCGTCCAAGCGGCCGCCCCTCACCCTGTCCGACGGCCGGACGGTCGATTTCGGCTGGGTGGGTGACGTTTCGCCCGCGAGCGTCCGCACGGATTTCCTGCGGCTGCTGCTGGACAACGGCCTGACGCCGGTCCTCTGCGCCATCAACCACGACGGCGCGGGACAGCTGCTGAACACGAATGCCGACACGGTCGCGGCCTCCGTGGCCGCCGCCCTCGGCGCCGGTCTGACGACCTGCTTCGAGCAGCCGGGCGTCCTGGAGGACCGGAACGACCCTTCCAGCGTGATCCCTTTCATCGACAAGGACACGTACGCTTCCCTGAAGGCCCGCGGCATCGTCGCCGACGGGATGATTCCCAAGCTGGACCAGGCTTTCGACGCCCTTGCCAAGGGCGCGGCCGAGGTCCGCATCTGCCACAGTTCCGCCCTCCTCACGGACGGTGGGACCCTGATCCGATAACAGATTTCTCGACAAGCTCGAAATGACAAGGAGGACAAGCTCGAAATGACAAGGAGGACAAGCTCGAAATGACAAGGAAACCGGCAAAGCTCCGGCTCGGCAACGGCCGGGTCCTGGAAGGCTGGAGCTTCGGTTACGACGGCCCGGCGACCGGCGAGGTGGTGTTCTCCACCTCGATGGTGGGTTACCCCGAAAGCCTCACGGACCCCTCTTTCCAGGGGCAGATCCTCTGCGTCAGCTACCCGCTCGTGGGCAACTACGGGACCCCGGATATGAGCACGGGCCCGGACGGGCTTTCCCTCCGCGCCGAATCGGAGCGGATCCATGTCCGCGGCCTCGTCATTGCCGATTACAGCGAGAACTACAGCCACTGGGACGCCGTCGAAAGCCTCGGCGACTGGCTCAAGCGGGAGCGCGTGCCGGGCATCTCCGGCATCGACACCCGCGCCCTCACCCGCATGATCCGCGAAGAAGGCGTGATGCCGGGGGAGATTGAAGTGGAAGGAGATTCCTTCGCTTCGCTCGGAATGACAGGTTCTTGTCATTCTGAGGAGGTCGCTGACCACTCTTCCTGTCATTCTGAGGAGGCCGCTTGCGGCCGACGTGAGAATCTGCCGGAGAACCTCGTCGCCCAGGTCAGCTGCCAAGAAGTCCTTCATTACGGAAAAGGCCCGAAACGGGTGGTCCTGGTGGACTGCGGCGTCAAGCACAATATCCTGCGGTGCCTGGTTTCCCGGGGCGTCGAGGTGGTGCGGGTGCCGTGGGACTACGACTTCACGGGAATGGACTATGACGGCCTGTTCCTGTCCAACGGTCCGGGCGACCCGGCCGTGTGCACCGAAACCATCGCCCATCTGCGCCAGGCGCTGCAGGGCGACCGGCCGGTCTTCGGCGTGTGCCTTGGCAGCCAGCTGATGGCCCTGGCGGCGGGCGCGAAGACGTTCAAGCTGCCGTACGGCCATCGCAGCCACAACCAGCCCGTGCGCCGCGTGGGCACGGACCGCTGCTACATCACCTCCCAGAATCACGGATATGCCGTGGATCCGACCACGCTGCCGGCGGAATGGGAACCTTTCTTTGTCAACCTGAACGACGGAACCAACGAGGGCATCCGGCACCGCTCGAAGCCCTTCTTCGCCACGCAGTTCCATCCGGAAGCCTCCGGCGGACCCGTGGACACGGAGTTCCTGTTCGATGATTTCCTGTCCCTGCTATGATCCGGAAAGTGCTCATCCTGGGCTCGGGCGCGCTGAAGATCGGCGAGGCCGGAGAATTCGACTACAGCGGTTCGCAGGCCCTCAAGGCCCTGCGCGAGGAAGGCATCCGGACCGTCCTCGTGAACCCCAACATCGCGACGGTCCAGACCTCGGAAGGCGTGGCCGACGAGGTGTATTTCCTGCCGGTGACACCGGCTTTCGTGGAGAAGGTCATCCAGAAGGAGCGCCCGGACGGCATCCTCCTGTCCTTCGGCGGCCAGACCGCGCTCAACTGCGGCGTGGCCCTGTTCCGCAGCGGCGTCCTGAAGCGCTACGGCGTGCAGGTGCTGGGAACCCCCGTGGAAACCATCATCGACACGGAGGACCGCGAACTGTTCGTGGCCCGGCTGGACGAGATCGGCGTGAAGACCATCCGCTCGCACGCGGCGACGGCCCTCGAAGAAGCCCGTGCCGCCGCCCGCGAGGTGGGCTATCCCGTCATCATCCGGGCGGCCTACGCCCTGGGCGGGCTCGGCTCCGGCTTCTGCGAGGACGAGGCCCAGCTGGACGCCGTCGCGACCAAGGCCTTCACCTTCTCGCCCCAGGTGCTCGTGGAGAAATCCCTGCGCGGGTGGAAGGAAATCGAATACGAGGTGGTCCGCGACCGCTTCGACAACTGCATCACGGTCTGCAACATGGAGAACGTGGACCCGCTCGGGATCCATACCGGTGAGAGCATCGTCGTCGCCCCGTCGCAGACCCTCACCAACGACGAATACCATTTCCTGCGGAAGACTTCCATCGACATTGTCCGGCATCTCGGGATCGTCGGCGAGTGCAACGTCCAGTACGCTTTCAGCCCCGACGGCGAGGACTACCGGGTAATCGAGGTCAATGCGCGGCTCAGCCGCTCCTCGGCCCTGGCCTCCAAGGCGACGGGCTACCCGCTGGCCGCCGTGGCGGCGAAGCTGGGCCTGGGCTACGGCCTGCACGAGCTCAAGAACGCGGTCACGAAGACGACCCCGGCCTTCTTCGAGCCGGCCCTGGACTATGTCGTCGTGAAGATTCCGCGCTGG
>CAMVPS010000046.1:0-14926 GCA_947169405.1 uncultured Bacteroidales bacterium | reverse complement strand
TGGCGAGGGTCTCGCCCACGTTGTGGTCCGTGATGATGACGCCGATGTTGCGGTACTTGAGCTTGGCGATGATGTACTGGATGTCCTCCACGGCGATCGGGTCGACGCCGGCGAAGGGCTCGTCCAAGAGGATGAACTTCGGGTCCACCGCGAGGGCGCGGGCGATTTCGCAGCGCCGGCGCTCGCCGCCGGAGAGCTGGATGCCCAGGGACTTGCGGACCTTGGAAAGGTTGAACTCGTCGATGAGCTGCTCCAGGCGGGCCTCCCGCTCCGCTCGGGTCATCTTGGTCATCTCCATCACGGACATGATGTTGTCCTCGACCGACATCTTGCGGAAGACGGAGGCTTCCTGCGGCAGGTAGCCGACGCCCTTCTGGGAACGCTTGTACATCGGAAGGCCGGTAAGCTCGTCATCGTCGATGAAGATGCGTCCTTCGTTCGGGACGATCTGGCCGGTGATCATATAGAAGCTCGTGGTCTTGCCGGCGCCGTTCGGGCCCAGGAAGCCGACGATCTCGCCCTGGCTCACTTCCATCGAGACGCCCTTCACGACCGTGCGGACGCCGTATTTCTTCACAAGGTTTTCTGCGCGTAACTTCATTTGCGGAAATTATTTTGTGTCAAGGCCGAGGTCGGCCACGAACGCTCTCACTTCGGGATGCTTGTCCATCAGGTCCTTCGCCTTCTCCTCGGGCATATAGGGTTTCTTCTCGCCAGGCTCCTCCTCGGGGATCTCGTCCACGTGGAGATTGACCTTCCGGCAATTCAGGATCTCGCGGAAGGCGCTCTCCATGTCGCGGAGAATCTTGTCCTCGATCCATTTCTTCTGCGCGGCGTTGGACACCGAGAAGAACACGGACTTGACGCCCGCTTCCTCGGTGATTCGGAGTTCCGCCTTGGCGAGGGCGCTCGCGAGGCGCGGCTGGGATTCATACCGGGGGCTGAGGTCCTTCCAGTGGGCGCGGATGGTGTCGTCGTCGGGCAGGGCGGCTTCCACGACGGCGGGTGCCTCCTCCACGGGCTTCTCGTCCTTCTCCTGCAGGATGGCGTTTATCGAAAGGGCCGATCCCGTCTTCGGTGCGCGGCGCTGCCGGGCGGGAGCCGCAGGCGCGGGAGAAGCGGCGACAGCCGTCTTGTCGGCGGGAGCGGGGGCGGGAGCGGGAGATTCCTTCGCTTCGCTCGGAATGACAGGGGCCGGCTGCGGAGTGACAGGGGCGGCCTGCGGAATGGCGGGGGCGGCCTGCGGAGCGGCATTGTCATTCCGAACCTGCGGAGCAGGGGAAGGAACCTGGACCGGCCGTGGCGCGGTGGACACTTCCGTGCGGCCCGTCAGGAAGCTGAGCTTCATCAGGGCGAACTCGATGTGCAGGCGGGGGTTCACCGCCGCCTTGTAGCCGGCCTCGCAGGCCGTGGTGACGTTCAAGGCGTCGTACAGGAACTGGAGCGGACAGCGGGCCGCCTGCTCGCGGTAGCGCTGCTTGAGGGAGTCCGGGAGCTCCAGCAAGGCGTCCAGCCCGGCCGTGCGGGCGACCACGAGGTCCCGCAGGTGCGAGCTCAGCGCGGCCACGAAATGCAGGGCGTTGAAGCCCTTGGACAGGATTTCGTCGAAGGAGGACAAGGCGGCGGCGTAACTTCCCGACAGGAAGTTCTCCACCATCTTGAAACTGTAGTCGTAATCGAGGACATTGAGGTTCCGGACCACGTCCTCGTACTTGACGTCCGTCCCGCAGAAGGCGACGGTCTGGTCGAAGATGGTGAGGGCGTCGCGCATCGCGCCATCGGCCTTCTGGGCGATCAGGTGCAGGGATTCGTCGTCGATGGCGACGCCTTCCTTGGAGGCGATGCCGCGAAGGTTCCGGACCATGTCGGGAATGCCGATGCGGTTGAAGTCGTACGTCTGGCAGCGGGACAGGATCGTGGGCAGGATCTTGTGCTTCTCGGTGGTGGCGAGGATGAAGATGGCGTGTGCCGGCGGCTCTTCGAGCGTCTTGAGGAAGGCGTTGAAGGCCGACGGGGACAGCATATGGACCTCGTCGATGATATAGACACTGTATTTGCCCACCTGCGGCGGGACCTGGACCTGCTCGATCAGGGCCTTGATATCGTCCACGCCGTTGTTGGAGGCGGCGTCCAGCTCGTGAATGCAGTAGGAGCGGCCTTCCTGGAAGGAGACGCAGGACTCGCACTCCCCGCAAGGCTCCATGTCCGGCCCGGGATGGGCGCAGTTGATCATCTTCGCGAAGATGCGCGCCGTGGTGGTCTTCCCCACCCCGCGCGGGCCGCAGAAGAGATAGGCGTGGGCGAGCTGCCCCCGCTTGATGGAGTTCGACAGGGTCCGGGCGATGTTGTCCTGGCCGAGCAGGGTCTCGAAGGAGTCCGGCCTGTATTTGCGTGCCGATACGATATACTGACTCATAACTTACAAAGATAATCATTCCTTGCGGAATTCGCAGAAATAAAAGATTTATTTAAATTTTTTGGTAATTCCGTCCTTAATCCATATTTTTGCAGTAGATAGAGTTCTTTCGGCCCTTTTGGGGACTGGAACGGGAATTGAAACACTTTAATCGACATAAGCGATGAAACTGACTTACGCTTCTCCAGAAGTGCAAGTAGATTACTTGTACCTCGAAAAGAATCTTTTGGAGTCGGATAAGAATAGCCAGACCGAAATCGGGTCTTTGGACAACCCGGAATCTGCAAATCCCTGGACAATTAAATAAACTGGACAATTAAATAAAGATAAATAAAGAGGTTCGGATTATGAGAAAACAACTGTTGCTCGGAGCATCCTTCCTGCTGCTCGCCTTTCCGGCCTGCAACCGCCTCGAAGAAGAAAGCGCCCCCGCCTTCGGCTCCGTGAAGATGAGTTTTACCGCCGTCATGGACGAAGGTGACACCCGAACCGCCTACCAGGACGACAAGACAGCCTCCTGGGTAGCCGGCGATGCCATCAGCGTCTACGTCACCAACGGGACGAAAGGCAAGGTCGTCACTTTCACGGCCAACCAGTCTTTGCGGTTCGAGGGTGAAGTACCCGACGGTTATGGTACCATCGTCGCCGGCGCCTATCCGGCCGACGCCGCCCATACCTTCGACGCCAAAGGGGTCAAGACCCTTCACTTCCCGGCCTCCTACACCCTGGCCGAGGGTGCCGATCCGGCCTCCATTCTCCCGCTCGCCGGAACCTTCGCCAACGGCGTCATGAGCTTCCGTCACCCCGCCGGTGCGCTGAAGTTCACCATCAACAACGTCCCCGCCACGGCCACCCGCTTCCGTTTCACCACCGCCGGCCAGAAGGTCAATGGCAACTTCGCCCTGGATCCGGTCCTGGCCACTTCCAAGGTGGAAGCCGAGCAGTCCGTGGACATCAACTTCCCCGCCGCGCAAGGCACCCGCTCCTTCTATGTGCCGATGCCCGCCGGTGAACTCGCCGCCGGGGCCTCCATCGCCCTTTACGACGCCGATAACAACATCCTCTTCCAAAAGACCGTCCCCCAGGCGATGACCGTCAAAAAGAACGTCATCAAACGCATCGCCGCCGTGACCGTGGACAGCTGGAGAAGGAACGAGGAATGGCAACTCAACTACTTGTGGGACACTTACTCTGCCGAAATCGACCTGATCCAATCCGAAATGGAGGTCACCGGAACGACGGGGCTCTTCGATTTCGCCGTGGTCGCCAAGGGGGACTTCGAGACTCTTTACGGCACGGTGGAACAGTTCCTCAGCTCCAGCTACATCTCCGACCGGAAGGCCAGCGGAGAGTTTCCGAAGGAGTATGTCGGCACGTACGAAATCGACCGGCTGAGCCCGGGCGAATATACGGCAGTCGTCTTCGGCCTGGACCAATACTACAACTTCACCGGCGAATACAACGTCGTCGAGTTCAATGTGGTCGAATTCGTCACGCCGGCAGGATGGTCCATCACCTTCCTCCCGAACGCCACTATCAGCGGGAAAACCGTCCGGGCGGTCACCGTCAAAGTCCCTGCGGGAACGAGATGGGGATTCAGCTACACGACCAAGCAGAAATACGAAGAAATCTACGGGGGCGACCCGGCCGTCTTCATCGGCAGCAAACGGACGGGAACAGGCACCCTGCAGACCAGGACGAACTCCACTGTCAACCTCGGTGATCTGGCTCAAGACGAGTGGGTATTCTTCGTCTACGGAATGTACGATCGCACGGAAGAGGGCGGCCTCCGCACGCCTTCCGGTGCGTATTGTATGCTGGATTACAAGTATTTCCTGCCCACGGAGGCCTTCTCCTACTGGCTGGGCGAATGGGAGGTCACCGAAAATGAAAGCACCATCCCCCATACGGATTACTGGAGCATCAAGACGGACGTCCTCAACGAGTCGTACATCGTGACGGGCCTTTGCAACAATACGGCCAATCCCAAGGAAATCAAGGCTACGCTGGACGGGACCACGCTCAGAATCCAGAGCCAGTTCGACTTGGGGACCACACAATCCGCGAACGGAACGGTTTACCAAATATCACTTGTAGGTTCTTCCGACAGTGGAGTTTTCGATTTCAACAATTATACTCCATACGACCTGCTGTCCGCCCAAAAGACGGATGAGACGAAGGCTACCCTCACCGGATTTGGTTATTCCAAATATAACTTGCTCGGCAAAGTGACCCACGACTCCGACCTCTTCAACTACGGTTCCGCCCGTCGGCTTCCGGCGACGATGACCCGTATCACCAGCGACAGCGTCCTCGTGCCTGATGACGAGGTGATGGATGTGATCGTTCCCTAGACGGGGCCTCCTGTCCCGCCTTTGGCGGCTCGGAACCCATTGATGCGGAATAACCTGGTCAAATTGTTATTTTGTAAAACACAACTAGGACAAATAGATATGAAAAAGACTTATCAGATTCCCGAGGCCCGGGTGAAAGACCTGAAACTCGAATGGAACTTCCTGCAGTCGGGAGGCTTGAACCCCGGCATCAATCCGCTGGATGATCCGGAGGATGAGAACCCCTGGGGAAATTAAGGAGGGGCGCCTTATGAAAAAGATCACCGTTATCGGAGCTTCCGTGCTTTTCCTCGCCCTTGCCTCCTGCTCCCGCGAAAAAGAAACTGGCCCCGCCGACGGCTTCGTGAAGATGCGCTTCACCGCCGTCGTTGCCGACGGCTCCACAAGAACCGCCTACGAGAATGACAAGACCGTCTCCTGGGTGGCCGGCGACGCGATCAGCGTCTATGTCACCAACGGGACCGACGGTCAGGTCGTCAACTTCACGGCCGGCGAAGACCTGACCTTCGAGGGCAACGTGCCCGCCGGGTACACCACCATCGTCGCCGGCGCCTATCCCGCCGACGCCGCCCACACCTTCGACGCCTCCGGCGTGAAGACCCTGCACTTCTCGGCCTCTTACACCCTGGCCGAGGGCGCCGATCCGGCTTCCGTCCTTCCGCTTGCCGGCACTTATGCCGACGGCGTGATGACCTTCCGCCACCCCGCCGGCGCGCTGAAGTTCACCGTCGACAATGTCCCCGCCGCGGCCGTACGCTTCCGTTTCACCGCCGCCGGCCAGAAGGTCAACGGCAGCTTCGCCATGGACCCGGCCCTGGCCGCCACCGAGGTGGAAGCCGAGAAGGCCGTGGACATCACCTTCCCTGCCGCGGAAGGCTCCCGTTCCTTCTACGTGCCGATGCCCGCCGGTGAACTCGCCGCCGGAGCCTCCATCGCCCTTTACGACGCCGAGAACAACCTTCTCTTCCAGAAAACCGTCCCCCAGGCGATGACCGTCAGCAAGAACGTCATCAAGCGGATCGCCGCCGTGGAGACCTGGAACAAGAACGAGGCTTGGGAGGTCAAGTATATGTATGACTTATACAGCAAGTCTGCCGAGAAGGTCTATTCCTATGTCAATCTTTCCGGAACGACCGGTTTATATGACATTTCGCTGTCTGCGAAGAGCTACTTCGATTCTCACTTTGGAACCATCGAAGGGTTCCTCACCTCCGATGTCATCCCCAACAGAAAGGCCAGTGGAACCACACCCAAGTCGGGGGACAAAAATTACTATTATAACAGATTTACTCCCGGCGGCTCGTACGTCATGGTTGTCTACGGCGTGGACGAAAACTACAACTTCACCGGCGAATACAACCTCGTCGAATTCGAAGTACCCGAATTCACCCAGCCGGAAAACTGGCACTTGACGTTCAGGCCCAGCTATAATGTGAATGGCGAACTCCACCCGGCCGTCCATATCCAGGTCCCCGAAGGAACATCCTATTCGACCGCGAACTTGAAGAAAGAAACCTTCCTGAACAATTATGGCGGTGATGCCGCGGCTTACATCTGGACCCGGGTCAATCCCACCACCTCCGTTACCATCCGGACGAGCAAGGACATCAACCTGTATTTCGGCTCGCTGGATGAAACGGACTATGTCTACATCGTCTATGGTGTTCGCGAAGCGGAGCAAACTGGTGGCAATCGGATACTCACCTATGAGTACGCCCTGTTGGAGTACACCTATGTCAAGCCTTCCGACGAGCCCACGGAAGCCTATAGTGCATGGATTGGTAAATGGACCGTTACGGAAAGTTCCGGTGATGCGCCCTTCACCGACACTTGGACTATCTCTGCCAAGAACAACAATGCCTCCTATAAGATTACCGGACTCGTAAAAAGGACGTCTTGGGAAGTCCTCGGGTTGTTCGAGGAAAATGGAACCCTTCTCATCAAGGCACAGAAGGATATTGCCAAAACAACCTCCGGTGACTATGAGGTCTCTGTGAACTTGTATGGAAAGAAAGCTGACGGAAAAACCACTCCCGGCACCTATGACCTGATGCGAGCGACGATGGATCCTGCGAACCCGGGCCACGCCGTGCTTGCACCGCCTTCGTCTTCGTCTCTCTATGTGTCTTACCTGTTCTATGGAACCTATACGAACAGTGAAGGTACAAACATGGCGGTGACGTGGAAGAATGGCACACGGTCCAATTCCGCAGCCATGACCCGTGCGGCCGAAGAAGAAGTCATGCATCCCGACGATTGGGATGTCGCCGAGGATTTCACCCAGGGCTCCGAACCCGTGGTGATCATCGACGCCCTCCCCGGAGAGTAGCCTCTCCTTGCTGAACAGGGCGGCCGGGACCGGAGGGTTCCGGCCGCCTCTTGTTTAGCCCGCCGATTTTGAAAAAATGGGCCATAGCATTATCTTTGCAGCGCAAAGAAGTATGAATATGAAACGACTGACTATATTTTTCGCCCTGCTCGTGGTGAGCACGGCCCTTTTCGCCCAAGGCAAGGTCACTACCCGGAAGCACCTGTTCTCCGACTTCTCCGACAAGATCACGAAAGTCGTGATGAGCGGGAACGAGATCCTGGACGGCGCGCTGCGCCAGGAGGTGGTGGACCTGTGGACCCTCTCCCCCTTCGAGTTCTGCTCGATGGCCGAGTACGAGTCCCTCAAGAAATCAGACAAGTATTACTTCCTCCTTGTGACGGCCGGCCAGGCCAAGGGCGAGGAAGAGCCGATGGTGCGTTTCCTGACGCTCGAAAAGGGCGGGGCCGACAAGGGGGACAACATCGCCCTCCGCACGGAGGTCATTTCCCTGCCGCTGTGCCCCGTGGACGGCGGTTCCGGGCGGGAATTCGTGTTCCTGCCGGCCCTCGTGAAGGGCGTCCAGGAGTTCACCGCCGAGGCCATGGAATCCGAGAAGGTCGCCTACTCCGGGATGGCCTGGTTCAACGGGCATTTCGACAAGAAAGGCGCGATTAAGCGCATCTACCTGGCCAAGGAAGACATCTCCGAGTCCGTCTCCACGAAGGAACGTGAAAAGTATATGGACGAGGACATCATCCTCTGCGACGAAGACGAGGCCGACAAGGCCTACACCGACAAGACCTACAACACGTTGGTCAGCTATACCGTCTCCGCCGGCACCTGGAGCTACAAGATGCTCGTCGAGGCCGATACGGACACCGTCTACTACCTCCGCAAGCACAAGGTCAATGCGAAGAACGCCCCCGGCTTCCTCACGGACGACCTCAAACGGATTTCGAGGAAGCGGTAATGCGGAGCGGAACGGCACCCTGCGGACTCCGGTACGCCGTCCGGCGCGGCGGGTCCGCCGTCGGCTACTGCGCCCTGAGCCTGCGCTGCGGGACCCGGGACGAGGCCGATTTCCCCAATGGCATCGCCCATTTCGCGGAGCACACGATCTTCCGCGGCACGGCGCGCAAGAGCGCGCCCGTCATCAACAGCTACCTGGACCGCCTGGGTGGAGAACTTAACGCCTACACCACCAAGGAAGAGATCGTCCTGCACGCCACCGTGCTGAAGGAGGATCTCGGGAAGGCCGCCGGCCTGCTTTTCGAGCTGGCGACGGAGGCCACCTTCCCCGACGCCGAAATCGAGACCGAACGGGGCGTCGTCCTGGACGAGATCATCTCCTACAAGGACAACCCGGCCGAGGACGTCTACGACAAGTTCGAGGGTATGCTCTTCGAGGGACATCCCCTGGGCCTGCCCATCCTGGGCACTTCCGCCTCCGTCCGCCGCATCAAACCGGAGGACCTCCGCCGCTTCGCCCGCACCTTCTTCATCCCTACGCGCATGGCCTTCACGGTCGTCGCGGACCTGGACGAGAAAGTGATGGAAAAACGGGTGCTCAGGCTGGTGGAAAAGCTGTTCGGAGAAGAGATTCCTTCACCGGCCCCGCCGGTTCGGAATGACAACGCCCCCGCCCCCGACGCCGCACCGTTCAACAAGACCGTGGACAAGCGGAACCACGAGGTGAACGCCGTCATCGGCAACCGGGCGCCGTCGCTGTACGAGCCCGCGGACCGCATCACGGCCGCCGTCCTGTGCAACATCCTCGGCGGACCGGCGTCGAACTCCCTGCTGAACAAGGTTCTCCGCGAGAAGAACGGCTGGGTGTACGGCGTGGAGTGCACCTACACGCAGTACGCCGACACCGGCATTGCCGCCATCAGCTTCGGCTGCGACAAGCCCAACCTGGAGCGCTGCCTCACGGCCCTGGACAAGATTCTCGCGCGCATCCGCGAGGTCCCGTTCTCCGAGCGCACCTTGAAGGCCTACAAGAAGCAGCTCCTCGGGCAGCTTGCCATCTCCTCCGACAACGGCGAGGCGCAGTGTCTGTCGATGGGCAAGAGCCTGCTGGCCTGGGGCCGCATCGACACCAGCGCCGAAATGCGCACCCGCATCGAAGCCGTCACCCCGGCCGCCCTGCAGGCCATGGCCCGGCGGCTCTTCGACCCGGCGACCCTCTCGCGGCTGATTTACCTGTAATCGCTCCCCCGGGATGATAAAAATGCCGATGGTGGTCCAGTCATTGGACCACCATCAGCATTTATGTCTTTTGCCGACGGTGGTCCAGCCGTTGGACCACCATCGACACAGGCTATTTGTTCAGGTTGATGAACGGCAGGGCGTTGGAGCCATTGTAGGTCGGGAGCTCGCCGTTCCACTTCTCGATGGCGTACTGCTGGACGAGGAGGGCGTTCAGGGAGGCGGCGACCACGCGGTTGTAGTAGGCCTCGCCGTCGCCCGTGATCTTCTGCGCCTCGGCTTCACCCTTGGCCTTCGCGATGGCGATCTTCGCCTCGGCTTCGGCCTCCTTCACCTTGTTCTCGGCCTTGAGGGCGTTCTGGACGGCCTCGTTCTTGGCGTTGATGGCTTCGGTCAAGGAAGCCGGCGGGTCGATCTTCGTCGTGAACTCGCGGACGATGAAGCCCTCGGCGTTCATCGACTCGTCCAGACGGGCGCGGACCTCGGTTTCGAACTTGGCGCGGTTCGCCATCAGCTCGTCGGACGTGTAGTTGTTCGCGCAGGTGCGGTAAGCCTCGAAGATGCAGGTGTTGATGTAGCCCATCTCCAGTTCGCGGACCGGCTTGCGGTACTTCACGAAGATGTCCACGGCCTTGTTCTCGTCGATCTGATAGGCGAGGGTCGGGGTCATCGAGAAGATGGCCGCGTCCTTGGGGTTCACCGTGAAGGGTTCATAGGTAACCCGCTGGATATAAGTCGGATACTCGAAGATGCTCTCGGTGATGGGGTTGTACCACACCCAACCGCGGCAGGTGCCTTCCACGCCGCCGCGAAGCTCCGCGTTGGAAGACCATTTCTTGAACTTGATGCCCACGGCCGCCGAGTCGATGGTCGTGCAGCAGGAGGCCATCACGATGATGGTGAGGATGGTGACGCCAAGGGAAATCCAAGTGGCCTTTCCGATGGAGAATTTCCGGGGATTGATGGTTTTCGTTGCTTGCATATCGGGGGATAGATTGGTTTATCCGATCTGGGCGCCGTTGGTGACGACCTCCTGGGGGGTGATGAAGCGCATCTTGCCATCGCCCTGCTTGGCCATCAGGATCATGCCCTTGGACTCGATGCCGCGGATGGTGCGGGGGGCGAGGTTCGCCAGGATGCAGATCTGCTTGCCCAGCATATCCTCCGGGCTGTAGTACTCGGCAATGCCGGAGACGATGGTGCGGGTGTCGATGCCCGTGTCGATGGTGAGCTTCAGCAGCTTGTCGGTCTTGGGGACGCGCTCGGCCGCGAGGACCGTGGCGGTGCGGATGTCCATCGCGCCGAACTGGTCGAAGGTCACCTCGGGCTTCTGCGGCTCGACCTTCTTCGCGGCCTCCTCGGCGGCCTTGGCGGCCTCGGCCGCTTCGCGCGCGGCCTTGATGGCCTCCAGGCGGGCGATCTGCTCGTTCACCACGCTGTCCTCGATCTTCTCGAACAGCAGCACGCTCTCGCCGAGGGCGTGGCCGGCGGGCAGGAGCTCGGGCGTGCCGAGCATATCCCAGCGCAGGACCAGAGATTCCTTCGCTTCGCTCGGAATGACAGAGGAAGCTTCGCTCGGAATGACAGAAGCAGGGCAGGTATGCAGGGCCTTGCCCTCGCCCGGCTTGTAGAAGTTCACGGTCGGGACGCCTTCCCCGGCGCGGTGGTCGGTGCCGGCGTCAATGCCCACGCGGAGGATCGTGCGAAGCTTCTCGGCGCTGAAGGGCGTGAAGGGCTCGAAGGCGATCGCGAGGTCCGCGCAGATCTGCAGGCAGGTGTACAGGATGGAGGCGGTGCGGTCCATGTCGGTCTTCGCCACCTTCCAAGGCTCCATGTCGGAGATGTACTTGTTGCCGATGCGGGCGATGTTCATCGCCTCCTTCAGGGCCTCGCGGAAGTGGAAGGTCTCGATGTAGTTCTCCAGGGCCTCCTTGCAGGGGATGATGGACGCAAGCGTCTCGGCGTCGATGGGCTCGGGCTTCCGGTTCTCCGGCACCACGCCGTTGAAATACTTGTGCGTGAGGACGACGGCGCGGTTCACGAAGTTGCCGAACACGGCCACGAGCTCGCTGTTGTTGCGCTGCTGGAAGTCCTTCCAGGTGAAGTCGTTGTCCTTGGTCTCCGGGGCGTTCGCGGTGAGGACGTAGCGCAGCACGTCCTCCTTGCCCGGGAACTGCTCCTCGTACTCGTGGACCCAGATGGCCCAGTTGCGGGAGGTGGAGATCTTGTCGCCCTCCAGGTTCAGGAACTCGTTGGCGGGGACGTTCTCCGGGAGGATGAAGTCGCCGTAGGCCTTGAGCATGGACGGGAACACGATGCAGTGGAACACGATGTTGTCCTTGCCGATGAAGTGCACGAGGCGGGTCTCCGGGTCCTTCCACCACTTCTCCCAGCTCTCCGGGAGAAGCTCCTTGGTGTTGGAGATGTAGCCGATGGGCGCGTCGAACCAGACATAGAGGACCTTGCCCTCGGCGCCCTCGACGGGCACCGGGACGCCCCAGTCCAGGTCGCGGGTCACGGCGCGGGGCTGCAGGCCGCCGTCCAGCCAGGTCTTGCACTGGCCGTACACGTTCGTCTTCCACTCCTTGTGCTGCTCCAGGATCCAGTCGCGGAGCCAAGGTTCGTACTGGTCCAAGGGGAGGTACCAGTGCTTCGTCTTCACCTTCACGGGCGTGGAGCCGCTCACCCGGGACTTCGGGTCCAGCAATTCTTCGGGGCTCAGCGTGGAGCCGCAGTGCTCGCACTGGTCGCCGTAGGCGTGCGGCTGGCCGCACTTGGGGCAGGTGCCCTCGATGAGGCGGTCCGTCAGGAACATGCGGGCCTGCTCGTCATAGAGCTGCTCGCTCTCCTGGGTGATGAACTTGTCGCTGTCGTACAGTCTCCGGAAGAACTCGGAGGCGGTTGCGTCGTGGATTTTCGAAGTCGTGCGGGAATAGATGTCGAAGTTGATGCCGAGACCCGAGAAGGCGTCCTTCATCACCGCATGGTACTGGTCCACGATGTCCTGCGGGGAGACGCCGCGTTCGCGCGCCTTGATGGTGATGGGCACGCCGTGCTCGTCGGAGCCGCACACGAAGACGACGTCCTCCCCGCGCATGCGGAGGTAACGGACATAGATGTCTCCGGGGATGTAGGCGCCGGCCAGATGGCCGACATGGACGGGACCGTTCGCGTACGGAAGCGCGCAGGTCACCAGGGTTCTCTTGTGTTCACTCATTTCAGTCTTCCGAGTTTGATATTGATTCTTTTCTTGAGTTCGTTGATGCGCTCCAGCGTGGAGAAAATCTCGCGCTGCCGGTCGGGGCCGGCCGTGGCGAGCTCCCGCGTCAGGACCGTCTGGTCCGCCTGGAGACGCTTGATGTGATAGGCCAGGATGGCCTTGGGGACAAAGTTCGACAGCCAGGAGTCCCGGGTGGTCAGGGCCTGCCGGAAATGCTTGACGGTCAGCTCGTACTTGTCGTCGGAGAGCTGGGAGACGACGAAACGGACGGCGTCGTCGGCCCCGTTCAGGAGGTCGCGGACGATCTCGTCCTGCCCCTTGCCGGCGTCGTACAGGGCGAAATACGCCTCGTAGGTGCGCCGATAGGCGTCATTCGCGAATTCGATCTCGTCGCCGGC
This sequence comes from uncultured Bacteroidales bacterium, assembly GCA_947169405.1. GTDB lineage: Bacteria > Bacteroidota > Bacteroidia > Bacteroidales > UBA932 > Cryptobacteroides. The sequence continues at coordinate 2,019 of CAMVPS010000046.1, read as the reverse complement.
GAGGGCCGTGTCGATGAACTCCGCCACGGTCTGGGGATTCTCCGAATAGAATTCCGAGTCGGTCTCGAACGTGAGCGGCGTGCTGCCGTCCCGGAGAATGAATCCAAGAAGCTCGCGCTCGGACGGGGCCAGGATCGGGCTCTGCTTCTCCAGGGCGCCGAGTTCGTTCACCGGAGGCGTATAGGTCGATTCGGGCGTCTGCTGCTGCGCCTCTTCCTCCCGGCGGGCGCGCACGGCCTCGCGCTGCGCCTGCGTCCGCTCCTCGCCCTGGATCTTCTCCCGGGTGCGGCGGACACGGTCCGTGAGGATGTCCGCGTCGATGCGGAACTTCGCGGAGATGGCGTCGGTATACACCGACCGCTTCACCGCGTCGGGAATGCCGGCCACGGTGTCCGCGATGTCGTTGATGAGGTTCGCCCGCTTGAGCGGGTCGTTCCCCGCCTCGCCCAGCAGAAGGTCCGCCTTGAAGGCGATGAAATCCTGCTCGTTCGCGGCGATGAAGGCCTCCACTTCCTCCAGCGTATGCTTCCGGGCGTAGGAGTCCGGGTCGTCGCCGTCGGGGATGAGCACCACCTTCACGTTCATGCCTTCCTTCAGGATCAGGTCGATGCCGCGGAGGGCGGCGTGGATGCCGGCCGAGTCGCCGTCGTACATGATGGTGACGTTCTCGGTGAACCGCTTGATGAGGCGGATCTGCTCCACGGTGAGGGAGGTGCCGCTGGAAGCCACCACATTGGTGATGCCCAGCTGGTGCATCGACAGGACGTCCAGATAACCTTCCACGAGGTAGCACTTGTCCGCGCGGGAGATGGCGGACTTGGCGAAATAGATGCCGTACAGGGAGCGGGATTTGACATAGATCTCCGACTCCTTGGAATTCACGTACTTGGCGACGGACTTGTCGGTGAACAGGGTGCGTCCGCCGAAGGCGATGACGCGGCCGCTCACCGAATGGATCGGGAACATCACCCGGTCGTAGAAACGGTCGTGCAGGGAGCCGTCCGTGTCCCACTGGGCGCAGAGGCCCGTTTCCAGCAGGTATTCGTCCTTGTAGCCCTCCTTCTTCGCCGCTTCCGTGAGCGCGTTCTTGGACTTCGGGGCCCATCCGAGGCCGTACTTGGCGATGGTCTCGTCCTCGAGGCCGCGGGAATGGAAATACTGGACGGCGACGGCGTGGCCTTCGTCCGTCGACAGCTGGTCCTTGAAGAAATTGAAGGCGAACTCCGAGACGGCGAGGAGGCTCTCGTTGCGCTGGCGGGCGGCGATGTCCTCGGCCGATTCTTCCTTTTCCTTCACCTCGATGTGGTACTTGCGGGCGAGGTACTTGAGGGCTTCCGTGTAGGAAAGCTTCTCGTACTCCATCACGAAGCCGACGGCCGTGCCGGACTTGCCGCAGCCGAAGCACTTGTAGATGCCGCGGGAAGGCTCCACGTGGAAGGACGGCGTCTTCTCATTGTGGAACGGACAGCAGGCCCACAGGCTGCTCCCGCGGCGCTTCAGCGTCACGAAATCGCCCACCACGTCTTCGACGCGGGCCGTGTCCAGAATGAGTTGTACCGTCTCCTGCGGAATCATTGCCTATTCTTTCTCGAAATCCACTTCCTTGGCGCCGGACAGGTCCGTCACCTGGATTTTTCCGTCGTCCACGACGGGAGCGTCGTCCGGGCGCCGGGGTTCGGAAGAGCGCTCCACATCGCGCCGGGATTCTTTCGTCTGCCCCAGCTGCTTGATCCGGAACGAGAAGTCCCGACCGTACCAGAGGAGCATCAGGCCGCCGACGACGGCCCCGAAAAAACGCCCTTTCACGATGAGGAAAACGCCCAGCAGGAGGAACAGCAGGTCCTTGCCCAGGACGAGGAGCATATGTTGTTTCTGCGTCATGTTTTCTCGCTCAGTTATAACTTGCAAATATACGAAATCTTCCCTACTTTTGTGTTCCAAATTCAGTTTTGATCATGTATAACCCCAAGTCCGCCCACGCCGAGGAATTCATCGACCACCAGGAAGTGCTCGATACCC
>CAMVPS010000045.1:0-15488 GCA_947169405.1 uncultured Bacteroidales bacterium | reverse complement strand
GGCCCATGCCGATGGCGAGGGAGTCCTTGGCGATGCGCCAGTCGATCCGGAAGATTTTCCGGCTGCGGGGGAGGTGCAGGAACTTGTTCTGGTCCAGGAAGAACCACATTGTGTAGCAGAGGGCCATGAACTGGCACAGGACGGTGGCGATGGCCGCGCCCTGGATGCCCAGCTTGAAGACGAAGATGAGCAGCGGGTCCAGGATGGCGTTGGACATGACCGTGAACAAGGTCAGGCCCATCGCCGTCTTCGGGTTTCCGGACGAGCGGATGACGCTGTTCAGGCCGAAGTACAGGTGCGTGACGGCGTTGCCGATGGCGATGATCGTCATATACTGCCGGGCGAAGGGGAGGGTGGCCTCGGTGGCGCCGAAGAAACGCAGGATCGGGTCCATCCACATCAGCGTCACGAAGGTGAAGACGAGGCCGGTGATGATGTTCAGGGTGACCTCGTTGGACAGGACCTTGTTCGCGACCGCGTAGTTCTTTTGCCCCAGCAGGACGGAAATCATCGTGGCGGCGCCCACGCCCACCAGGGTGCCGAACGCCGTGGAGATGTTCATCAGGGGGAAGGTGACCGCGAGGCCGGAGATGGCCAGCGAGCCCACCTCGGCGATATGGCCGATGTAGATGCTGTCCACCATGTTATAAAGCGAAGACGCAGTCATGGCGATGATGCCGGGGACTGCGTACTGGCGGATCAGCTGGTTGACGGGTTTGACGCCCAGCTCGGTGGGGATGCTTCCTGCCATGGGTTTACGGTTCAGGGACCAGCTCGATGTCGAACTGCAGCGCGGTATAGCCCGGAATCATACTGCCGGAACCGGAGCTGCCGTAGCCCAGGTTGTAGCCGAAGCAGAAGGAGGCCTTCTCTCCGGGGTGCATCGCGTGCAAGCCGTAGGCGAATCCGTTCACCAGGGAGCTGCCGCTCAGTTTGATGTCCGTGGCTTTCTCGGCCCAGGTGACCGAAACGGGGGCATAGGTCTTGGACGGATTGTAGATGTGGTACACCTTGGCGGTGTCCGCGATCGTGGTGTCGAACACCTGTCCGTCGGAAAGGCGGCGGCCGGTGTAGTTGATGTACACGGTGGTGTCGTTGGGCATCTCGACCGGATCTTCGTCGAATTCCGTGAAGGACTTGAAGAACACCGCGCCGGTGGAGAGGGTGTCGGTCACGTGCCAGGTCTCGGCCGCATAGTCCTTCAGGTTCCGGAACTCGTACTCCAGGAGGTTCTCGGTCTGGTCCAGGAACGTGATGGTGTAGATGGTGGCGGACAGGTCGGTCTGCGTCTCCAGGTACTTGTCCAGGGAATCGTAGCGGTTGTAGGTCATCAGCCAGGAGGGGATGATGGCCGTCCGGGTGCCGCCCTGCCGCATGCCGTCCAGCAGGATGTCCAGGCCGGCGTAGCTCGCATTCTCTCCGGTCAGGGTGATCTGGGGGCCATAGTACCCCGTCCGGCTCCAGGTGCCCATCTGCTTGGCCCACTGCTCGTCGGTATTGTAGGTGACGGTCCCGTCCAGGTCCCGCATGGTATAGGTCAGGAACGTGACCGGCAGGTCGTCGTCCCATTCCCGGCCGGTGCCGGGCGTGTCCTCGATGATGTAGATGCCGTCCTTTTCCTGGGCGGCGGGATAATGGATGGCGCGCCAGGCGTCGAACTGGCGCTTCAGGGCGACGTTGGGCCCTTCGCCGGCGTTCTTGTTGCAGGAGACCGCCACGAGGGCGGCGGCGACGGGAAGGAGGAGGAGTCTCGGAAGGATATGGTTCATCATTTTCATTTTAATCGTTGGAGATGCTGTTCACCCAAATGTGGTAAACCAGGGCTGACCTTGCAGGAATCGTGCCTTGGGCCTTGGAACCGTAGGCATATTTGCCGGAAAACAGGATGTAGCACTCGTCCTGGTTCCGGACGCCTTCCAGGCCGCGCTGGAGGCCGTCCAGCAGCTGGTTGTCCAGGGTGAGGGTGCGGATGTGGAAGGCGGTCGTGTCGGAGAGTTTCCAGCCGGCCGCGTCGGCCGTCTTCTTGTGGTTGGTCGCGAACAAGTTGGCGGCGCTGACACTGGCGTTCGTGAGGGTGTATCCGGCGTAGTAGAAGGACACGGTGCCGCCGGTGTGGAGGGTGTCCGCCAGGAGGCCTTCCCGGACGAGCGTGTCGTGCAGGACCACGCGGACCACGCCGTCCTTGTAGGTGACGGTGGCGTTTTTGTCGGCCTTGCGCTGGGCCTCCACGAAATTGGCGATGTTGGTCTCCTGCTTGTCATAGGCCAGCTGCACCGCCTCTTTGTTGCAGGCGGGGAGGAGGCCGGCGAGGACCAGGAGGAGGGCCGGTATCAGCAGGATGCGGGTGCTCTTTTTCATTTCTTCAGGCAGGCTCGGGATACTTGTTCGAGATAGGCGGGGGCCTCTTCGGGGCCGGCGATGTCGGCGGGCCACCACAGCTTGCCGCCGGAGGCGTTCTCGTGGCCGCCTCCGTGGAAATGGGCCACGGCGCACTCCCGCGCCGACCAATCCTTCTTGGAGCGGATGGACACGCGGAAATGGTCTTTCTCCTGCTTCAGGAGGATGCTCATCTTCACCCGGTCGATGGACAGGGGAATGTTCACCAGCCCTTCCGTCTCGCCCTCTTCTACGCCGAAGCGTTGCAGGATGTCCCGCGTGGCGACGATGTAGGCGAGCCCTTCGGGGGTGATCCGCAGGGCCTCGTACTGGAGATAGCCCATCGCCCGGACCCGGTTCTCGCGGTAGCGGCTGTACAGGTCCGAAAGGACGGCGTTGCGGTCCACGCCGGCGGCGACGAGGTCCGCGGCCATCCGGAAGGTGCCGGGGTAGACGGAGTTCGAGAAGTTGTTCGTGTCGGTGGTCATCCCGGTCAGGAGGGCGCGGGCCGAGGCGGCGGGCAGCCGCCGGGCGTCGCCGCCGATGTCCGGAAGCTCCAGGAGGACGTAGTACAGCAGCTCGCAGGCGGAAGAGACGTCCGGGGTGGAGAAGACCACCCGGAACCGGTCCCGGTCGGGGCCGACGTGGTGGTCGACGAGCACTTTCGGGGCGGGGGAGGCCTCGAAGGCTTCCTGCAGGCCCTCCGTGCGGGAGAAGCCGTTGGCGTCCAGCAGGATGACCAGGTCGCTCGCCGCGATGCGGGCGAGGCAGGCTTCCGGTTCCGTGTCGTAGCACAGGAGCGGAACGCTCTTTGGAACGATGAAACGGACCGTGGTGGCGGGGGAGTCGGGCAGGACGGCGACGGCGTCCTTGCCCCGGCGCTCCCGCAGGTACGCGACGAAGGCGGACACGCTGCCCAGCGCATCCCCGTCGGGGTGCGTATGGGCCGTGACCGTCACCGTACCGCCGCTTCCCAGCAGTGCGTCCAGCGTCCGGATGCTTTCCGTTTCGATTCCGTACAAAGCAATCTGTTCTTTTGCGATGCAAAAATACAAAATATATTGCTTTTCATAAATGATTTTTATAACTTTGTCGGAACTTTGGACAAATTATAAAACACCGAAATAATGAACAAGATTGTCAAAATCCTCGTCGAGATCCTCCTCGCTCTGGCTGCTGTCGGCTGTGTCTACGGTATCTATCGCAGCATCATGAAGCCGGTTAACTTCAACAAGGAAAAGGCCCGCAGGCAGGAAGTCGCCGTCCAGCGCCTCAAGGACATCCGTACCCTGGAGGTCGCGTTCAAGGGCGTCAACAACCGTTACACGGCGGACATCGACTCCCTCATCAACTTCTACAACACCGGCAAGATGGACATCATCATGCAGGTGGGTTCCAGCGACGACTCCCTCGCCGTGGAGAACACCAACAAGTACAAGAATGACAAGGCCTTCAAGAAGCTCAGCAAGGAGGAACAGAATGCGAAGTTCATGGAGCTCTACCGCAAGGGTGAGAAGCTCGTGTTCTCCATCAGCACCCCGATCGCGGTGAAGGACACCCTGTTCAACAACCGCGCCGACTTCTGCGCCGACTCCCTCAAGTACATCCCGTTCTCCGGCAAGCAGCCCGTCCAGACCGACGCCATCGTCAAGACCGTCTCCGGTGTCCAGGTTCCGCTGTTCGAGGCCCGTATGCCTTGGAAGGCCCTCCTCAAGGGGATGGACAACCAGCTCCGCATCAACCTCGACGCCGAGTGCAAGGACCAGAACAGGTACGAAGGCCTGCAGGTCGGTTCCGTCAACCAGCCGAACAACAACGCCGGTAACTGGGAGTAGTCCTCCGCGATGGAAAGTTCGCGCACAACGACTTCGGGAATATCCATTCAAGTCTCCTTGAGTGGATATTCTTTTAAGGTACGGGAGGGTGGCGAAGTCCGCGCTTCCGGCTGGCTCAGCGCGGACCGTCTCTTCACCACGCCGGAGTTCCAGCGCAGGTACGACGAGGTGGACATCTCCCTCCTCACGCCCAAGTGCACCCTCGTCCCGGAGTCCTTCTTCCGGCCCGAGGCCGTCCGGACCCTGCTGTCCGACGTGGTCGCGCTCGAGCCGTCCGACGCCACGGGCTATGTCCGCATCCCCGAGCTCGGGGCCGTCCTGCTGTTCTCCAACTCCATCGGCGAATCTTTGTCCAAAGTCCTCTCCCAGACGGTCCTGACGGCCTCCGGCGCGTCGGCCCCCGTCTTTCCGGAGATGTATTACATCCTCAAGGCGCTGCCCGCCTGCGAGGACTATAACAAGGTCGTGGCCTCGTACCGGGACGGCTGGCTGCATCTGGCCGTCGCGCAGGGCCGCAGCCTGCAGCTCGCGAACGTGTACGCGGCCCCCGACTTCACGACGGCCGAATATTTCCTGTTCCTGGCCCTGAAGCGCCTCCAGCTCAATCCGGAAGTCACGACTGTCTGCTTCCGGACGCCCCTGACGTCCGAGGCGGAACTCTCCCTGTACCGCTATTTCAAGGCGGTCGTCGAACTATGAGGATCATCGGTGGACGCCTGAAAGGGAAGACCATCCTGCCTCCCGCGGGATACAAGGCGCGCCCGACCACGGACTTCGCCCGCGAGGGCCTGTTCAACGTCCTGGACAACGAATACGAATTCGAGGACCTCAAGGTGCTGGACCTTTTCGGAGGGACCGGCGCCATCTCCTTCGAGTTCGCCTCCCGCGGCGCCTCCCGCGTGTACTGCGTGGAGATGGCGCGCGAGAACGCCTCGTTCATCAAGACCGAGGCGCAGCGCCTGGGCCTCGCCAACGTGACGATGGTCCGGGACAACGTCTTCGACTTCCTCCCCATCTGCCGGGAGAAGTTCGACATCATCTTCGCGGATCCGCCCTATGCGCTGGAGAACCTGGACTCCCTTCCGGACCGGGTCTTCGCGCAGGACATCCTCCACCCCGGCTGCTACTTCATCCTGGAGCACGGCGGGGAGCACTCCTTCCGGGAGCACCCCCGCTTCAAGAAGGAGAAGGTGTACGGCCGGGTGCATTTCACGTTTTTCGAACAAACGGAAGATTAGCATAGCCTATGTTCTCATTCCTGATCAGCGTGGCCGCGCTCGTGGTCGGCTATCTTTTGTACGGGTCTTTCGTGGACCGGGTCTTCGGTCCCAACCCGAACCTGGTGACGCCGGCCGTGTCCAAGGCCGACAACGTGGACTTCATCGCGATGCCCGCGTGGAAAGTGTATATGATCCAGTTCCTGAACATCGCCGGAACCGGGCCCATCTTCGGCGCCATCATGGGCGCGAAGTTCGGGCCGTCGGCCTACCTGTGGATCGTCTTCGGCTGCATCTTCGCGGGCGCCGTCCACGACTACATGTCCGGCATGCTCTCCGTCCGGCACGGCGGGGCAGGCTATCCCGTCCTCGTGGGCCGTTACCTGGGTGAGACGACCAAGAAGGTGATGCTCGTGTTCTCCGTCCTGCTCCTGCTGATGGTCGGCGCCGTGTTCGTGTACAGCCCGGCGGTCATCCTGGGCGGTATGGCGGGCGACGGCGGCCAGTGGTCGGTGATGACCTGGGTGTTCGTCGTCTTCGCCTACTACATCGTCGCGACGCTGCTTCCCATCGACAAGATCATCGGCCGGATCTATCCGGTGTTCGCGGCAGCCCTGCTGTTCATGGCGGTCGCCCTGATGGTGTGCCTCCTCGTCAAGTGGCCCTCCCTGCCGGAGTTCTGGCAGGGCCTGCAGAACCGCGGCCCCTCGGTGGGCGTGGAAGGACAGCCCATCTTCCCGTGCCTGTTCATCACGATCGCCTGCGGGGCCGTGAGCGGCTTCCACGCCACCCAGAGCCCGCTGATGGCCCGATGCATCACCAACGAGAAGCTCGGCCGGCCCATCTTCTACGGAGCGATGGTCACGGAAGGCATGGTCGCCCTGATCTGGGCGGCGGTCTCCTCGTATTTCTTCTTCGACGGCGGCGCGGCCGAGGTCGGTTCCGACCTCACGGCGGCGGCCCCCGTCGTGGTGACGAAGGTCTCCCAGAGCTGGCTCGGCGTGCTGGGCGGCATCCTGGCGGTGCTCGGCGTGGTCGCCGCGCCCATCACCAGCGGCGATACGGCGTTCCGCAGCGCCCGGCTCATCATCGCCGACTTCCTGCACCTGGACCAGGGGCCGATGCGCAAGCGCCTCTACATCGCCGTCCCGCTTTTCGTCCTGTCGGGCCTCCTCCTGTGGTACAACATCGCCGATTCGAACGGGTTCAACGTCATCTGGCGCTACTTCGGTTGGGCGAACCAGACGCTCTCTGTGTTCATGTTCTGGACCGCGACCGTCTACCTGGTCCGCAACAAGCCGGGCATGTACTACCTGATCGCCTTGATCCCTGCCCTTTTCATGACGTCCGTGTGCACGACGTTCATCCTCGTGGACAAGATCGGCCTGGGCCTTCCCGTGGCCACGATTCCGTGGATCGCCATCGGCACATTTGCCATTTCGGCAATTCTTTTCTATCTTTGGAAATATCGTAAAAAAACAGATAGCCATGCTTGATAAAGAACGCGGGCTGTACGTAGCCCACTCCGCCAACGGCCCGATCTCCATCGTCGGCAAGATGGCGAACCGCCACGGCCTCATCGCCGGCGCCACCGGCACCGGCAAGACTGTCACCCTGCAGGTGCTGGCCGAAACCTTCTGCCAGGCCGGCGTGCCCTGCTTCATGGCCGACATGAAGGGCGACCTCAGCGGCATCAGCCAGGTGGGCAAGCTCTCCGGTTTCATCCAGAAGCGCCTGCCGGAATTCGGCATCGAGGACCCGCAGTTCCAGAGCTGCCCCGTCCGCTTCTTCGACGTCTACGGCGAGCAGGGCCATCCCATGCGTTCGACCATCTCCAACATGGGCCCGGACCTGCTGGGCCGCCTGATGGAGCTGAACGAGACGCAGACCGGCGTCCTGAACATCGTCTTCAAGATCGCCGACGACAACGGCCTGCTGCTGGACGACCTGAAGGACCTCCGCGCCATGCTCAATTTCGTGGGCAAGAACGCGGCGGAATTCACCACCCAGTACGGCAACGTGTCCGCGGCCTCCATCGGCGCCATCCAGCGCGCCCTCCTGGGCCTGGAGAACCAGGGCGCGGACCTGTTCTTCGGCCGTCCTTCCTTCGACATCTTCGACCTCCTCCAGTGCGAGGGCGGGAAGGGCGTGATGAACGTCCTGGCCGCCGACAAGCTGATGCTCAAGCCGAAGCTCTACTCGACCTTCCTCCTCTGGCTGCTGTCCGAACTGTACAGCACCCTCCCGGAGGTCGGCGACATGGACCTTCCCAAGCTCGTCTTCTTCTTCGACGAGGCGCATATGCTCTTCGAGGACACCTCCAAGGCCCTGACCTCCAAGATCGAGCAGGTCATCCGCCTCATCCGCTCCAAGGGCGTGGGCATCTACTTCGTCACCCAGAGCCCGACCGACATCCCCGAGAACATCCTCGGCCAGCTCGGAAACCGGGTCCAGCACGCCCTCCGCGCCTATACCCCCAAGGACCAGAAGGCCGTCAAGGTCGCCGCGGAAACCTTCCGGGCGAACCCCGCCTTCGACACCTACGAAGCCATCCTCCAGCTGGAGACCGGCGAAGCCCTCGTCTCCTTCCTGGACGAGAAGGGCGCCCCGTCGATGGTCGAACGCGCGAAGATCCTCTTCCCGCTGAGCCAGATCGGCGCCATCACCGAGGACCAGCGCGCCCTGATCATCAAGCAATCCCGCCTCTGGGGCCGTTACGACAAGGTCGACGACCGCGAGAGCGCCTATGAGATCCTCGTCGCCGCCACGGCGGAGGCCGAGCGCCAGAAGGCCGAACTCGAGGCGCAGAAGGAGGCCGAGAAGCAGGCCGCCCTCGAGGCCAAGGAACAGGCCCGGCTCGAAAAGGAGCAGGCGAAGGCGGAGAAGGAGCAGGCCAAGAAAAAGAAGAACAGCATCGCCTCCAAGGTCCTGAAGTCCGTGATCACCGCCGTGACCGGCGTCGTCGCCGCTTCCGTGGCCGATTCCGTGACCGGCACCAAGAAGAAGAGCGGTACGTCCACGACCAAGAAGGCGGTCCAGAAGGCCACCAAGTCCGCGACCAACACCATCACCAAAGAACTCACAAGGAGCATCCTGGGGAACCTCATCAAATAGGGGTTCCCCATTTCCCCAATCGTACTGAAACCTGAATCCTGACATGACTTTGAAAATCGTTGTCCTGGCCAAGCAAGTCCCGGACACCCGCAATGTGGGCAAAGACGCCATGACGGCCGAAGGAACCGTGAACCGCGCCGCCCTGCCCGCCATCTTCAATCCCGACGACCTGAACGCCCTGGAGCAGGCCCTCCGCCTGAAAGAACAGAATCCGGGCTCGACCGTAGCCATCCTGACGATGGGCCCGCCCCGCGCAGGAGAAATCATCCGCCAGGGCCTCTACCGCGGGGCCGACACCGGCTACCTGCTCACCGACCGGCTCTTCGCCGGCGCCGACACCCTCGCCACTTCCTACGCGCTCGCGACCGCCATCCGCAAGATCGGCGGCGTGGACCTCGTCCTCGGCGGCCGCCAGGCCATCGACGGCGACACGGCCCAGGTGGGCCCGCAGGTCGCCGAGAAGCTGGGCATGACGCAAGTCACCTACGCCCAGGAGATCCTTGACGTGAAAGACGGCAAGGCGACCATCCTCCGTTCCATCGACGGCGGTGTCGAAACCGTCGAAGCCCCGCTTCCGCTTGTGGTCACCGTCAACGGCACCGCGGCGCCCTGCCGCCCGCAGAACGTGCGGCTCGTGATGAAATACAAGTGGGCGACCTGCCCTTCCGAGCGCCCGGAGAACGACCCGCACGCCGCTCTCTATGCGGAACGCCCGTACCTGACCCTCACCCAGTGGACCGTGGCCGATGTGGACGGAGACCCGTCCCAGTGCGGCTTCGCCGGCTCGCCGACCCGCGTGAAGACGGTGCAGAACATCGTCTTCCAGGCCAAGGAGAGCAAGACCCTCACCGCCTCCGACGCGGATGTCGAAGGCCTGGTGCAGGAACTCATCAGTGAAAAGATCATCGGCTAAGACTATGGATAACGTATTCGTATATTGCGAGATCGAGGGCACGGTCGTGGCCGAGGTCTCCCAGGAACTCCTGACCAAGGGCCGCAAGCTCGCCGACGAACTGGGCGTGGAACTGCACGCCGTGGTGGCCGGCACCGGCATCAAGGGGGCCGTGGAGTCCCAGATCCTCCCGTACGGGGTGGACAAGCTTTTTGTATTCGACGGGAAGGACCTGTTCCCCTACACGTCCGCGCCCCATACCGATATTCTCGTGAATCTCTTCCAGGAGGAGAAACCGCAGATTTGCCTGATGGGCGCGACCGTCATCGGCCGGGACCTGGGCCCTCGCGTGTCCTCTTCCCTCACCAGCGGCCTCACCGCCGACTGCACGCAGCTCGAGATCGGCGATTTCGACGATGTCAAGACCGGGAAGTCCTACAAGAACCTCCTGTACCAGATCCGTCCCGCTTTCGGCGGCAACATCGTGGCTACCATCGTGAACCCGGACCATCGCCCGCAGATGGCGACCGTCCGTTCCGGCGTCATGCAGAAGGCGCTGTACGCGGGCAAGGCCCGCGGGGAAGTGGTCTATCCCGACGTGGACCGCTATGTGAGCCCGGAAGCCTATGTCGTGAAGGTCCTGGACCATCACGTGGAGGCCGCCAAGCACAACCTCAAGGGTGCGTCCATTGTCGTTTCCGGCGGTTACGGCATGGGCTCCAAGGAGGGATTCCAGATGCTGTTCGACCTGGCGAAGGTCCTCCACGCCGAGGTGGGCGCCAGCCGCGCCGCCGTGGACGCCGGCTTCTGCGACGCGGACCGGCAGATCGGCCAGACCGGCGTGACCGTCCATCCGAAGGTGTACATCGCCTGCGGCATCAGCGGCCAGATCCAGCATATCGCCGGCATGCAGGACAGCAGCATCATCATCAGCGTGAACACCGACCCGGACGCCCCCATCAACAAGATCGCGGACTACGTGATCGTGGGCACCGTGGAGGAAGTGATCCCGAAGCTCATCAAGTATTACAAGAAAAACAGCAAGTAAGCCATGGCCAACTACTATACCGACCATCCCGAAATCGCCTTCTATCTGCAGCATCCCCTGATGCGCCGGATCGTGGAGCTTCGGGAAAAGGGATTCGCCGACAAGGACCTGTATCCGGAGGCGCCCGTAGACTATGAAGACTGCATCGAAAACTACAAACGCATCCTGGAAGTGGTGGGGGACATCACCGCCAACATCGTCGCCCCGAACTCCGAGAGCGTGGACCTGGAAGGTCCGCACCTCGAGAACGGGCGGATGATCTACGCTTCCAAGACCGTCGAGAATATGGAGGCGATGCGCAAGGCCGGCCTCACCGGCGTCGCGCAGCCGCGCCGCTACGGCGGCCTGAACCTCCCGAACGTCGTGTTCAGCATGTGCTCCGAGCTGGTGAGCGCGGCGGACGCCTCGTTCCAGAACATCTGGAGCCTGCAGAGCTGCGCCGACACCCTGTACGAGTTCGGCTCCGAGGAGCAGCGGCAGAAGTTCCTCCCGCGCATCTGCGCAGGCGAGACGATGTCGATGGACCTCACCGAGCCCGATGCGGGTTCGGACCTGCAGCGCGTGATGCTCAAGGCGACGTGGAGCGAGGAGCAGGGCTGCTGGCTGCTGAACGGCGTGAAGCGGTTCATCACCAACGGCGACTCCGACATCCACCTCGTCCTCGCCCGCAGCGAGGAGGGGACCCGCGACGGCCGCGGCCTGTCGATGTTCATCTATGACAAGCGCCAGGGCGGCGTGGACGTGCGCCACATCGAGCACAAGCTGGGCATCCACGGATCGCCGACCTGCGAACTTACCTACAAGAACGCCCGCGCCGAACTCTGCGGCAGCACCCGTCTCGGCCTGATCAAGTACGTGATGGCCCTGATGAACGGCGCCCGCCTGGGCATCGGCGCCCAGTCCACCGGCCTGAGCCAGGAGGCCTTCAACGAGGCGGCCCGGTACGCTTCCGAGCGCGCCCAGTTCGGCCAGACCATCGACCATTTCCCGGGCGTGTACGACATGCTAAGCCGGATGAAGGCGAAGCTGGACGCCAGCCGCGCCCTGCTCTACCACACCGCCGCCCACGTGGACGTGTACAAGTGCCTGGAGGACATCCAGCGCGACCGCACACTGACGGGGGAGGAGCGCGCCGAAATGAAGAAATACAGCCGCCTGGCCGATGCTTTCACACCCCTTTGCAAGGGAATGAGCTCCGAGTATGCGAACCAGAACGCCTTCGACTGCGTCTCCGTCCACGGCGGTTCCGGTTTCATCATGGAGTACAAGTGCCAGCGCCTGATGCGTGACGCGCGCATCTTCAACATCTATGAGGGAACGACCCAGCTCCAGGTCGTGGCGGCCGTCCGCTACATCACGAACGGCGCCTACTCGGAGATCATCCGGGGCCTGCTCGCCGAGCCCGTCTCGGCGGAGATGGAGCCGCTCCGCGCCCGCGTCGCGGCCCTCGCCGACATCTACGACGAGAGCATCGCGGCCGTCAAGGCCTTCGAGAACCAGGAAGTGCTGGATTTCCTCGCCCGTCGCCTGTATGACATGACCGGCGAGATCGTGATGGCCCTCCTGCTGCAGCGGGACGCCACGGCGGCGCCGGAACTCTTCGCGAAGTCCGCCCGCGTGATGACGCAGATGGCCGAGGAAACGGTGAATGGAAAGAGCGCGTACATTCGCGCGTTCAAGGCCTCCGACCTCGCCGCTTTCCGCGTCGTGGAGGCGTAGAACCTTCTTTTAATACATCCAGTGGGGACCGAACCGTTCGAACGCGGCTCGGTCCAACTGTTCTCTGTCGTCCGGATGGGCGATGGAAATCAGGAGGCGGGCCCGTTCCTGCAGGGACTTGCCGTACAGGTTCACGGCACCCCATTCGGTGACGACCCACTGCACGTCCGCGCGGGGCGTGACGACGCCGGCGCCGGGCTTCAGGGTGGGGACGATCTTCGGGGCGAGTTTCGCGGTGCGGGAGGCGAGGGCGATGATGGCCTTGCCGCCGGGGGACATCTTGGCGCCGCGGACGAAGTCCAGCTGGCCGCCGGTGCCGGAGTAGATGCGCGTGCCGATGGAATCGGCGCACACCTGGCCGGTGAGGTCGATTTCCGTCGCGGAGTTGATGGACACGACGTTCGGGTTCTTCGCGATGATCCAGGGGTCGTTCGTGTAGGCGATTTCCCGCATCTGGACGGCCGGGTTCCGGTCGATGAAGTCGTACACGTCCTGCGAGCCCAGGAGGAAGGAGGCGACGACCCGGCCGGTGTCGATCTTCTTCGCGGCCCCGTCGATGACGCCTTTCCGGATGAGGTCCAGGGCGCCGTCGGCGAACATTTCCGTGTGGAGGCCGAGGTGCTGGTGGTTCGCGAGTTCCGAGCAGACGGCGTTGGGCAGCGAGCCGATGCCCATCTGCAGGCAGGCCCCGTCCGGCACGAGTTCCGAGCAGTTCCTGCCGATCATCCGGTCGATTTCCGTAGGCTGCACGTAGTCCTTGGTGATCAGCGGCGTATCGTCCCAGACGAAGGCGTCGAACCGGTCCACGGGGATGGGCTCTCCATAGGAGAAGGGCACGTTCGGATTGACGACGGCGATTTTCAGGCGGGCCACCTCGAGGGCTGCGACCGAGCAGTCCACGGAGGTGCCGAGGGAGACGATCCCGTCCACAGGCTCGGAAACCTGCACCATCGCGACGTCGCACGGGAGCGCGCCGCTGCGGTACATGGCCTGCGACTCGAACAGGTGCGTGGGGATATAGTCGGCATAGCCTTCCTGGACACTTTTCCGCACGTTCGGGCCCACGAAGAAACCCTGGTCGAAAAAGACGCCTTCGTACTCCTTGGAACCGTACGGGGCAGGTCCTTCGGTATGGAAATGATGGAAATGCAGGTCACGCAGTTCCCCGGCCCTGCGGCACAGGGCGTCGATGAGGACGTGGGGGACGCTGGCGATCGGGGAGAGGTGGATGTGATCCCCGCTCCGGACGCCGCGGACGGCTTCGTCGGCCGATATGAATGTCAAGGGCTTCATACGCAAACCGGGCAAATATACGCAGATTCTTTGTATATTTGTAAAAATTTTATGAATAAAATGCATACCAGGGAAGAAAAGGTGGCCGCGTTCGGCCGTTTGCTCGACATTATGGACCTTTTGCGGGAAAAATGCCCGTGGAATGCGGCGCAGACCATCGACACCATCCGGCCGATGACGGAGGAGGAGGTGTACGAGCTCAGCGACACCATCCTCAAGGGGGACCGCAAGGGCACGGCGAAGGAGATCGGCGACCTGCTGTACCATATGGTCTTCTACGCCCGCATCGCGCAGGAGGAGGGTTCCTTCGACATCGCCGACTCCCTGAACAAGGTGTGCGACAAGATGGTCTTCCGCCACCCGCACGTGTTCGGCCCCGAGGCCGGCAAGCCCACCACCGCGAAGGAGATCGCCGATACCTGGGAACTCGTGAAAGCGAAGGAGAAGGACGGCAACAAGCGCGTGATGGCCGGCATCCCGGATGCGATGCCCGCCATCCTCAAAGCCCTGTCGATGCAGGAGAAGGCCCGCGGCTGCGGCTTCGACTGGGAGCAGAAGGAGGACGTCTGGCCCAAGGTCCAGGAGGAGATGGGGGAGGCGAAGGACGCCTGCGAGGAAAACGACCCGAAGCATATGCAGGAGGAGTTCGGCGACCTGCTGTTCGCCGTCATCAACGCCTCCCGCCTGTATGGCATCGACCCGGAAGCGGCCCTCAGCGGCGCCTGCGATAAGTTCCGCCGCCGCTTCTCCTATATGGAGGAGGAAACCCTCCGCCGCGGCCTGAAACTCGCGGACATGACCCTCGCCGAAATGGACGCCATCTGGGACGAGGGGAAGGCCAAAGGGCTCTGATATGGTAATTCGGAGTTTTTTCCGTATCTTTGCAGACTAATTCAAAGGAGCCCCTATGGCAGAGAACACATTGCTGGAGAAGGTGCTGAGCCTTCAGGACAAATACAAGAAACTGGAAGAGTCGCTCGCCGACCCGGCCGTTATCGCCGATATGAAGAAGTTCGTGCAGCTGAACAAGGACTACAAGGAGCTGCAGCCCATCATCCAGGCGGGCCTCGAGTACAAGCGGATGCTGGACGAACTCGCGCAGGCGAAGGACATCCTGATGAACGAGAAGGACGAGGACCTGCGGGAGATGGCCCGCGACGAGGTCGCGGAGATCGAGCCCAAGCTCCCCGAGATGGAGCAGAACATCAAGCTCCTCCTCATCCCGGCCGATCCGGACGACTCCAAGAACGCGATGGTGGAAATCCGCGGCGGCACCGGTGGTGACGAGGCGGCCATCTTCGCCGGCGACCTGTTCCGGATGTACCAGCACTTCGCCGAGCGCCGGGGCTGGAAGCTGGAGGTCACCGACCAGGCTCCCGGCACGGCCGGCGGCTTCAAGCAGATCGTGTTCAAGCTCTCCTCCAGCCAGGACGGCGTGTACGGCGTGATGAAGTACGAATCCGGCGTGCACCGCGTCCAGCGCGTTCCCCAGACGGAAACCCAGGGCCGTATCCAGACGTCGGCCGCCTCCGTGGCCGTGTTCCCGGAAGCCGGCGAGTTCGACGTGGAGCTCAACCCGGCCGACATCCGCAAGGACCTCTTCTGCGCCTCCGGCCCGGGCGGACAGGGCGTCAACACCACCTATTCCGCCGTGCGCCTGACGCACATCCCGTCCGGCCTCGTGGTCCAGTGCCAGGAGGAGCGCTCCCAGCTCAAGAACCTGGACCGCGCGATGGAGGAACTCCGCACCCGCCTGTACAACCTCGAGCACCAGAAATACCTGGACGGCATCGCCGCGAAGCGCAAGACGATGGTCTCCACCGGCGACCGCTCCGCGAAGATCCGCACCTACAACTATCCCCAGGGCCGCGTGACGGACCACCGCATCGGCTGGAGCATGTACAACCTGCCCGTCTTCATGGACGGCGACATCCAGGAATGCATCGACCAGCTCCAGATCGCGGAGAACGCCGAGCGCCTGAAGGAAGCCGGAG
>CAMVPS010000044.1:0-15544 GCA_947169405.1 uncultured Bacteroidales bacterium | reverse complement strand
TCAGGACCGCGAGCTTGGAGGAGACCTTGGAGCCGCCGATGATGGCGGTCAGCGGGCGCTGGGCGTTCTTCAGGACGTTGTCGATGGCCTTGATCTCGCCTTCCATCAGGTAGCCGAACATCTTGTCGTTCGGGAAGTACTCGGCGATGAGGGCGGTGGAGCCGTGGGCGCGGTGGGCCGTGCCGAACGCGTCGTTCACGTAGCAGTCAGCGTAGGAGGCGAGCTTCTTGACGAAGGCCTTCTGGGACTCCTTGACGGCCTTCTTGGCGGCCTTCTTCTCGTCCTCGGAGGCGTCCTCGGCGAGGCCGCGCGGCTTGCCTTCTTCCTCGGCGTAGAAGCGGAGGTTCTCCAGGAGGAGGGCCTCACCCGGCTTCAGGGCCGCGGCCTGCTCGTCCGCCTTCTGGCAGTCGGCGGCGAACTGGACGGGAACGCCCAGGCACTCGGACACGTGGTCCACGATGTGGCTCAGGGAGAACTTCGGATCCACCTTCTTGGGGCGTCCGAGGTGGGACATGATGATGACGGCGCCGCCCTTCTCGAGGATCTTCTTGAGGGTGGGCATCGCCCGGCGGATGCGGGTGTCGTCGGTGATGTTGAAGTTCTCGTCGAGGGGAACGTTGAAGTCGACTCTCACGATGGCCTTCTTGCCGGTGAAGTCATAACTGTCGATGAACTGTTGCATATCAGATATTAGAGTTAAGAATTTTCCAGTCCACAAATTTAACAATTATTTCCGTATCTTTGCACAAAAGGAGCGGAAGAGATTTCTCGGCAAGCTCGAAATGACAAAAGCCATGACCATCGAATACCCTGCGGAATACTGGAAAGACTATCAACTGATCGACTCGGGACGCGGCGAGAAGCTGGAGCGCTTCGGCAAGTACGTGCTCCGGCGTCCGGAGCCGAAGGCCCTGTGGGCGCCGTCGCTCCCGGAGAGCGAATGGAAGCGCCAGTGCCACGTGGTGTTCCGGCCGGGCGCCGGCTTCGGCAAGGCCGGCAAGGAGGACAGCGGCACCTGGGAGAAAGTCCGCAAGATGGACGACCAATGGGGAATCGCCTACAACGGCGCCCCGGACCCGGAGACGCACGCGGCCTCGGACCTGCACATCGCCCTGCGCCTCGGCCTCACCTCCTTCAAGCACGTGGGCGTGTTTCCCGAACAGGCCCCCAACTGGGAGTTCATCTACCGGGAGACCCGGCGCCTGGGGCGCATCTGCCAGGCGAACGGGATGGGCGCGCCCAAGGTGCTGAATCTGTTCGCGTACACGGGCGCCGCCTCGCTGGCCGCCAAGGCCGCGGGCGCCGACGTCACGCACCTCGACTCCGTGCGCCAGGTCGTCACCTGGGCGCGCGAAAACATGGACCGCAGCGGCCTGGACGGCGTGCGCTGGGTGGTGGAAGACGCCTTGAAATTCGCGAAGCGCGAAGCCAAGCGGGGCAACCGCTACCAGGGCGTCATCCTGGACCCGCCCGCCTATGGACACGGCCCGGACGGGGAGAAGTGGAAGCTGGACGAACTCCTGTTCGACCTCTTGAAGAATGTGGCCCAGATCCTTTCCCCGCGCGACTCCTTCATGGTCCTGAACCTCTATTCGAACGGCTACTCCGCGATGCTGGGCGAGACGACCGTCCGCGAAGCCTTCGGCCTGCGGCCCGAAGCCGGCTTCACGGCCGTCCCCGGCCACGACGGCGCCTTCGTCGCCCTCGAGAGCGGCGAGCTGGCCCTCCGCGACGCCTTTGGCAAAGTCCTCCCCCTGAGCATCTTCGTGCGGCTGAAGCGGTAGCGCCGTCCCACCCACTTCGTTAACCATCAGCGACTTACATAAAACTCCCTGGTACAGATGCACCAGGGAGTTTTTTATAATCAACTCATTGTCAAGGCCTTGGCCGGGACGCGCCGGAGAGGCCGTCAATCGGCCTCCGTCACCTCCACCGAATCCGGTGCGGCGGCGGGGTCCTGTTCGGGCTCCAGGCGGCCGGTGGCGGCCCGGACGAGGAGCTCGAGCGAGTCGAGGAGCCGGTCGGAGAGGTCCTTGTCGCCGTACTCCTTGAAGACGTCGGCGAGGTAGACGATGCAGCGGTGGCAGCCCTCGAAGCTGGAGGAAGCGTAGTCGTAGAACTCCAGGTAGAAGCGGGAGGAGTCCAGCAGGCCGTCGGCCAGTTTCAGGCCCAGCTCGCGGGCCTTGTCCTTCTCGCCCAGGAAGTAGTAGTTCTCCACCATCTGGATGACCATGTAGTCGTTGCTGCTGAAGCCCAGCGGGATGGACTCCAGGGGGAAGTTCTCCTCCGGGAAGTTCTTCTGGCACAGGTCCAGGATCTCCAGGGCCTTCTCGTCCTCGCGGGCGTCGATGAGCGCGTTCGCGACGTTCAGGAACAGCTGGCGCTGGGAAAGCACGCCCATGAAGGTGTACAGGTTCTGGTAGTCCACGAACCAGTCCTTGCGGCTCAGGGCGTCCCACTTGAAGGTGCCGTCCGTCATCTTGCGGTACAGGTCGTCGGCGTCGACGATGCCGGGATCCGTCGAGGTGATCTTGTTCTTGAACGGGACGAAGCGGTAGGAGAAGCCGTCATACATCAGGTAGTCCTTGATGCCGATGTTCAGGTCTCCGCCCATGTTCAGCAGGTTCAGCGGGCGGTCCCACTGGTAGTTCGACAGCAAGTCGAGCATGAAGAGCTCCGGCTTGGTGATGTAGTTCTTGTCCTCGGACATCGTGAGGGTGATGGTCTCGGGGATCTCGTCGGCGAAGGCCTCGGGGACGATGCCGGACTTCAGGCAGTTCTCCTTGTTCACGGGGATGACGATCTTCCGGGCGCAGATGAAGTCCACCTTCCGGCGGGAGGTCAGCTCCACCTTCATCTTCGGGTCCTTGAACACGTCCATGACGTCCTTGATCAGCATGGGCGAACCATCGTCGTAGGTGATGAAGACGTACTCGTTCGTGCCGTACAGGTACTGCGACTGCGGGACGGTCAGGGGCAGGGGCTTGGACTCGTTGCAGGCCCATTTCATCTGGTCGATGTACCAGTCGGTGCCCAGCAGGGAGGTGTTCACCACGCGGACGTCGGTCCGGACGCCCTCGATCTCCTGCGCGTACCAGAGCGGGAAGGTGTCGTTGTCGCCGTGGGTGACGAGCATGCCGTTCGGGCCCACGGAATTCAGGTAGTTCTCCGCCATCTCCGTGGAGGTGTAGCGGTTGGAGCGGTCGTGGTCGTCCCAGTTCTCCTCCGCCATCAGGGCGGGAACGCCGAGGCACAGGACGGACGCGCCGACGGCCACGGCCTTGGAGGCCTTGCCCTTGGTCGCGTCGTTGATCCACTCGTACAGCGCCGCGACGCCGAGGCCGATCCAGATGGCGAACATATAGAAGGAACCCGCATACGCATAGTCCCGCTCGCGCACCTGGTAAGGCGGCTGGTTGAGGTACAGCACGATGGCGATGCCCGTCATGAAGAACATCAGGAACACGATCCAGGAGCCGCGCTTGTCGCGGTCGAACTGGAACACCAGGCCCAGGAGGCCCAGCAGGAGCGGCAGGAAGAAGTAGTGGTTCTTGCCCTTGTTCTCCAGGAGGGTGGCCGGGGCGTCGCGCTGGTCGCCGAGGCGGAACCGGTCGAGCGGGCCGATGCCGCTCTCCCAGTTGCCGTAGAACAGTTCGCCCGGGGTCGGGCTGTGGATCTCGTTCTGGCGGCCGACGAAGTTCCACATGAAGTACCGCCAGTACATCCAGTTCAGCTGGTAGTCGAAGAAGAAGCGGAGATTCGCCCCGAAGGTGGGCTTCTTGTGGGTGGCCCCCTTCACGCGGATGCCCTTGCCGTCCATATAGGACTCGTAGAACTCGATGTGGGAAGGGCTGGCGCTGGACCACATGCGCGGGAAGAGCATTTTGCCTTCCGGGAGGTAGTCCGCGTCGGCGGGGCCGTCCGCGTGGACATACTTGCCGTTCAGGGGCGCCCAGTACTTGTCGTTCTTGAGGTCGTACGGCGCGTCGAAGTACTGGCCGTACAGGAGCGGCGTGGAGCCGTACTGCTCACGGGACAGGTACCGCACGAGGGTATAGGCGTTGTCCGGCTGGTACTCGTTGGTCGGAGTCTTGACGGAGGAGCGGATGATGACGATGGAGAACAGCGAGAAGCCGATCACCAGGGTCGTCACGCACAGCATCACCGTGTTCCAGAACACCTTGTCCTTCTTCAGGGTCGCGAACAGCGCCCAGAAGCACAGGGCCAGCAGCGCCACCATGAAGAACAGGGCGCCGCTGTTGTACGGCAGGCCGAAGCCGTTCACGAAGATGCGGTCGAAGAAGGCCGCCAGCTTCGGGAGGTACGGAATGAACAGGAACACCAGCAGGGCCTCGATCACGACGCCGATGAGGAAGATCACCGCGAGCTGCTTGAACGGCAGCTGCTTGTCCTCGTTCTTCCGGTAGTAGTACATGAACACGAAGGCCGGAATGGTGAGGAGGTTCAGCAGGTGGATGCCGATGGAAAGGCCCATCAGGAAGGCAATCAGCACGATCCAGCGGTTCGCGTGGGGCTCGTCCGCCCCTTCGTACCACTTGCACATCGCCCAGAAGACGAGGGCCGTCACCAGGGACGACATCGCGTACACCTCGCCCTCCACAGCGGAGAACCAGAAGGTGTCGGAGAACGTGTAGGCCAGGGCGCCCACGGCGCCGGCGCCGAAGATGGCGATGGCCTGCGCGACGCTATAACCGTCCTTCCCCGGCTTCACGAGCCGCTTCGCGAAGAACACCGTCGTCAGGTACAGGAAGAAGATGGTGAGGGCCGACAGGATGCCGTTCATCGCGTTCACCGCCACGGCCGCCTTCTCCGGCGGGAACGGGATGGTGAAGATGCGCGCAAACAGCTGGAACACAGGGTTTCCCGGCGGGTGGCCTACCTCCAGTTTGTAGGATGAGGCGATGAACTCACCGCAGTCCCAGAAGGAGGCGGTGGGCTCTATGGTGGACAGGTAAGTCACGCAGGCGATGACGAAAACGGCCAGTGCGACGATCCGGTTCCACAGGTTGAATTTCTTATTGTCCATGTACTTCTTTCGCTATATTTTGCAAAGATACGAATAATTCTCGTTATATTTGTCTTGCCAAACCAACCGTGTACGAACCTATGGAACCTGTCGAAATCGTCCCTGTCCGGGGACGGCGCATGCTGAAGCAATTCATCCGTTTTCCCTTCGACCTGTTCAAGGACTGCCCCCAGTGGGTGCCCGCCTTCGAGGATGACGAACTGAAGTCCCTCGGCGACGAGAATCCTTCCTTGTCCTTCTGTGAACGCGAGTTATACCTCGCCAGAAGAGGCGGAAAGATCGTCGGCCGCGTGGCCGCCATCCGCAACCGCAAGGCGAACGAGAAATGGAAGGAGGAGACCGTCCGTTTCGGCTGGATCGACTTCATCGAGGACTTCGACGTGGCCAAGGCGCTTGTCGACGCGGTCGTCGCGTGGGGCCGCACTTGGGGCGCCAAGAAGGTCAAAGGGCCCCTCGGCTTCACCGACATGGACCGGGAAGGCCTCCTGGTGGAAGGGTTCGAGCACGACTCCCCCTTCACGGTCATCTACAACTTCCCCTACTACGGCGAGTTCCTGGAGCGGATGGGCTTCTCCAAGGATGTGGACTGGACCCAGCGCTACATCGACCTCCCCGACACCCTGCCGCCGATGTTCCAGTACGCGGACCTCGTGGAGAAGCGCTACGGCCTGCACATCTGGCGCGGGAAGAACATCCGGGAAATGGCCAAGCGCGGCCGCGAGATGTTCCACGTCCTGAACGACGCTTTCGCCCCGCTGTACGAATACTCCAAGCTCACGGAAGAGCAGATCGACGGCTACGTGAAGCAGTACGTCCCCATCATGAACAAGGACCTCGTCGCCTTCGTCGTGAACGAGGAGGACAAGCTCGTGGGCTTCACCGTCACGATGCCGTCCATCTCCCGGGCCGTCCGCAAGGCGAAAGGCCGCCTCTTCCCCTTCGGCTTCCTCCCCATCCTCCGTTCCCTTCGCCACAACGACACCATCGAGGCGCTCCTCATCGGCGTCCTGCCCGAGTACCAGGGAAAGGGCGCGAACGTTCTGATGTTCAAGTATATACATGAAAATTGCATCCGCTTGGGAATCAAACGGATGCTTCTGAATCCGCAGCTCGAGGAAAACTACAAGGTCCAGTCCCTGTTCGGGGAATACGACCCGAAGCCGTTCCAGCGGCGCCGCAGCTATGTGATGGAGTTGGAGGCTTAGGCGAGCTGCTTCAGCACATTCTCACACACGTCCCCGACCGTGACGGGCATCGGCTCGCCATCGGGGAAGCGCATCTTGAACTTCTCCTCCACCGCGAGGGAGAGGAGCATCATCGTGAGGGAGTCGATGCCGAGCCCGCGGACGAGCTCGGTATCGAAATTCACGCCAGTCAGGTCCGTGTGCGGACGCAGGACGGTGAGGACTTCCTTCAGGCCGTCGAAAACTTCCTGCTTGGTCATACGCGGGCGACTTTCATGCTGCCGGTGCGCTTGAAATCCTCCGTGCGCACGGTCACTTTCATAATCCGGTGGGTGGAAGGCAGCGTGTCATTGATCTTCTTCACGAGCGCGTCCATGTACGCGGTCACCTCTTCCCAGGGCTTGCCCTCGAAGGCCGGCATGAACGGGAGAATCTCCACGGCGATGACCGGGGCGCCGTTCAGCTCGTCCTCCTTCACCATTGCGTCGCGGACGCACGGATCGGCATAGAAGGGCTCTTCCAGGCTCTCCGGGCTCACGTTTTCGCCGTTGGCGAGGATGATGAGGTTCTTGATGCGGCCGGTGATGTACAGGAAACCGTCCTCGTCGATGCGCATCAGGTCGCCGGTGCGGAACCAGCCGTCCTCGGTGAAGGCCTCGGCCGTCTTCTCGGGATCCTTGTAGTAGCCGGAGAAGACGTTGTCGCCCTTCACCTGGAGCTCGCCGTCCACGATCCGCACTTCCTGGCCGGGATAGACCTTGCCGATGGAGGTGGGATGGGTGATGGCGTCGGCGTTCGCGGAGGTGAGGTTCGCCGTCTCGGTGAGGCCGTAGCCGAAGCAGAACTCGACGCCCAGCTTGGTGAAGATGTCCACCAGGCGCGGGGGCACGTTCGCGGCGCCGGAGATGATCATCCTCAGGTTGCCGCCGAGGAACTGCGGGCCGTACATCTTGCACAGGCCGGCGAGGATGTCGCAGATGCCCGGGACGATGACGAGGAGGGTGGGCTTGATCATCGGGAGCTTGCCGATGGTGGCCTTCATGTCCTCGCAGGTATGCATCAGGTTGCCGGTGTAGAAGCAGCCCATAAGGCCGGCGATGGCGCCGAACACGTGGCTCAGGGGCAGAAGGGCGATGTAGCGGTGGACGCCGATCACCTTGCCCGGCTTGAAGATGGCGTTGAAGGAGCCGCGCATGAAGGCGCGGTGGCTCAGGACGGCGCCCTTCGGGGTGCCGGTCGTGCCGCCGGTGAAGAAGATGGCGGCGGGCTGGTCCGGATCCACGACCGTGGCGGGAACGCCTTCCTCGGCGATGGAGGAGGCCGGGAGGACCTTCACGCCCTGGAGCTTCGCCGTGAGGGGCTTGAACTCGTCGCGGACGAAGAGGGCGGCGATGTCGAATTTCATGCAGGAGCCGATGAGAGCCATCTCCGGGAGGGAGGCCGGCAGGTTCATCGCCACATAACCGGCGCTGGTGACGGCGAGGAACAGCTCGATGGCGTCCTGGCTGTTGCGGTCGAAGATGGCGATGTGCGCGCCCTTCGGAAGGCCGAGGCCTTCGATGACGGCGCGGCGGCGCGCGATGCGCTCGCCGAATTCCTTATACGTAATCGTGTGCGCGAGGTCGGAGAGGGCCGGCATGTCGGCGTAGGTCTTCGCCATCCACGGGACGAATTCCCCCATCGTGGGAAGGAAGGGCAGACGCTCCAGCTCCTCGCGGGGGACCATGTCATAGAAATAATTGGACATTATGCGAATCAGGTTTAAGTTTCCGAATCGCAAAGGTAGCAATAAAAACCCGGACGGGCAAACCTACCGCTCCCCGACGAACATCCGGCACAGGCCGAACGAGAACGTCCGGCAGCGGACATTGCGGAAGCCCGCCTCCGCCATCATCCGGCAGAAGTCATTGGGAGACGGGAAGTTATGGACCGAGGCGGGAAGGTATTTGTAGGCGGCCCGGTCGCCGGAGACGGCGCCGCCGATGCGGGGCAGGACGTGCAGGAAATACAGGTCGTAGGCCCACCGGACCAGCCGGTTCTGCGGCACGGACAATTCCAGGACGACCGCCTTTCCGCCGGGCTTCAGCACGCGCAGGAACTCTTCCAGCCCCTTCTCCTTGTGCTCGAAATTCCGGATGCCGAACGCGCAGGTGACGCGATCGAAAGTTCCCTCCTCATAAGGGAGCGCCTCCCCGTCGGCGACCTGCAGGCTGATCCGTTCCCCTACGCCGGCCTTCTCCGCCTTGCCTTTCACAAGCGCCATCATTCCTTCGGAGATGTCGGCCCCGACCACGGTCGACCCTTCCGCGGCCGTCTTCGCGATCGAGATGGTGGAATCCCCCGTCCCGCACGCGACGTCCAGGATCCGCTGCGGCGTCCCGTCCACAATCTCCTGCAGCGCGTGGCGGCGCCACAGTTTGTCGACATTCAGCGACAGGACGTGGTTGAGCCGGTCGTAGGTGGGCGCGATGCTGTCGAACATCTCCCGCACTTTCTCTTTCTTGGGCATTACGGAACGGGATCATAGCCGGAACCGCCCCAGGGGTGGCACCGGAGGATGCGGCGGACGGCGAGGTAAAGGCCCTTGAAGGGGCCGTACTTGCGGAACGCCTCGAGGGCGTACTGGGAACAGGTGGGGGTGAACCGGCAGGCCGGCGGGGTGAACGGGCTCACGCATACCTGATAGAACTTGATCAGGAACACGAACGGGAAGATAAGCACGTTTTTCAACCAGCCGGGCATGCCTATTCGGGTTTGGAGTCGGTCTTGGGTCCGGTCTTGGCCGCCACGGCCGCCAGGACGGCGGTCATCGCGGCGTAGATGTCCTCGGACGGAAGGACTTCACGGTCCAGGTACAGGAAAGCGATGTCCACGGGCACCGGAAGGAGGTCCTTCTGGAGCCGATAGGACTCGCGGATGCGGCGCTTCAGGAGGTTGCGCTTGACCGCACGCTTGAAATGGCGCTTGGGAACGGAGACCAGGATGCGGGTGACCCCGGCCTCATCGGCCTGGAGGAACTTGTAGCGCAGGCAGCCGGACACGCCGCCCTTTCCACGCTCCATCAGCTCTGCGATGGCTTTCTTGCCGCAGAGCCGCTCGGATTTGGAGAGGGTGGCCGCCATGGGCGGAAACTACTGCTGCTCCTCGAGATAGCGTTCGATGGCGCGGGCCACGGACGGGACCTCGGGAGAGGGGGCCT
Source organism: uncultured Bacteroidales bacterium (assembly GCA_947169405.1). GTDB lineage: Bacteria > Bacteroidota > Bacteroidia > Bacteroidales > UBA932 > Cryptobacteroides. Next base: position 6,114 of record CAMVPS010000044.1, on the reverse strand, counting down.
TCACTTCGATGGAAAGACCGGCTTCCTCCATCGCCTTGACGATGGAACGGCCGTAGGAGACGAACTTGATATTCCCCTGCTGGAAGGCGGGGAAATTCTCGTACAGGGACTTGACGTCGGCCGGATTGTACAGGACGATCATGTCGTAGGCGTGCAGGTCCACATCCTTGAGGTCCTGGGGCACGGACTTGACGAAGACGGCGGGCGTGTAGTCCAGCTTCGCGGCCTCGAACAGCCGGTACAGGGTATCGTTGTTGGAGTTGTCCGACGTGGCGATCAGGAACTTCTCGCCCTTGTGCTTGGGGCCGATGAGCGCGACCACGCTGTCCGGGGTGCCGGTGCCGAAGAAGATCTTGCGCTTGCGGTACACGATGTGCTTCTGGAGGTACATCGCGACCACCTCGGTCGTGCAGAAATACTTCATCGTCTCGGGGATCTTGCACCGGAGCTCCTCCGCCAGGGTGAAGAACGCGTCGATGGCGTGGCGGGAGGAGAAAACGATGGCGGTATAATCGAGGATGTTGATCCGCTGGGCCCGGAACTCCCGGGACGTGAGCGGCTCGATCAGGAAGAACGGGCGGAATTCGAATTCCACGCCGTACTTTTCCGTCACAGCCTGGTAGGGAGTAAGAACACGCGGGGTGTTCTGCGAAATCAGGATGTTCTTGACAGTCATACTTCTAATCTACACTAACCTATGCACTAACCTATACACTCGCTCAGAGAATCACCGCCGGGACGACCAGCAAGGCGGTCGGCAGCAATTCGAGCCCGCAAAGGTACAAAAAAGTTGTCAATGAATTGCAAGACATCGACAAAATTTGTCCGCGGCGGAACAGATAGATCAGATAGACGACACCGGTTTCCACCAGCAGCAAGGTCTTGATGGTCAGGTCGGAAAGGTGCAGGACATAGCAGACGCCCACCGTCAGGAGGGCCAGGATCATCAGCAGGATGAAGAAGGTGTAGCCGGCCCGGTACGCCATCTGGTAATCGTCATAACGGCGGCGGGGACGCATCCACCGGTACAGCAGGAACCGGATGAACAAGAAACCGATGAAGGCGCCCGCGACGGCGGCGAGCCGCAGGTCCGGCGACAGGGTGTCGAACCAGGCGATGTCGATGAGGCGGTACCGGTAGATGAGCAGGATCGCGGGGACGAGGAGGACGGCGGCCACGAGGTTGCGGTCGCGGCTCACCCGGACGCTGTTCTCCAGGGCGGCGCTGCCGCGGGCCCGGAGGATGTTGTCCGACAGGTACGGCAGCACGTTGAGGAAACTGCGGAGTGCCAGCAGGAACAACAGGACGGAGACCGCGACGAGAATGGAGGCGGCCAGGGAAAGGCCCTCCCCCGCGGCAGTCACGGCCTCGGGCGGGGTGTCGGGCAGCAGAAGCCGCCCCGATTTGAAGGGATCGTCCAGCATCAGTTACCTCGTTTGGCTTGATAGCCCATTTCCTTCAGCAGGGCGACGACCTTGTCGCGGAGATCGCCCTGGATGGTGATTTCGCCGTCTTTCGCCGTACCGCCCACGCCGCAACGGGTCTTCAGGGTCTTGCCGAGCTCCTTCAGGTCGTCGGCCTTGCCCACGAAGCCGGTCACGAGCGTGACCTGCTTCCCGCCCCGGTTGCGCCGGTCGATTCCGACGATGAGCCGCTGCTTCGCCGGCGGGAGCGTCTCCGCCTCCGCCTCCGAAGCCGTCTCATACTGAAAGTCCGGATTCGTGGAATAGACCACGCCCAGCCTGGATTTCCAATCGTTTTCCTTCATGGTTATACGTTACGTCCGGAAGCGTCCACCATGCCCTTCACGTGCTGGTTGAAGGCGGTGGCGCCGATCAGGGATTCGAGGGTGCAATGCATCCGGTAGCGCCAGTAGTAGCGCGGGATGGCCGGGACGTTGATGCGCTCGTCGGCCGGGTTGCCGGCGTAGCGGACCGTCCCGTCGGTGGCCAGCCAGTCCTGCAGGGGCAGGATGGCGAGCATCGCCGGCGACTTGAGGTGCGCGCCGAGGATGAGGTCCGCGACCCACGGCTCGCAGAAGGCCGGGGCTTCGCCCGCGCAGTGGAGCACCTCGTTGAAATACCGCTGCGTGAGGGCGCGGTCCTCCTCCCACCAGGCCCGGAGCGGGCTGGTGTCGTGGGTGCCGGTCGCGCACACGCAGGAATAAGGATAACGGGCGGGATCCGCGAAGGTGTCCTTCGGGTCCTTCGGCATCCGCTGGATCTCGAGGCTGAGGATGTCCAGGTCCGCCATCGTCTCGGGGACGCTGGCCGGAATCATACCCAGGTCCTCGCCGCAGCACAACATGCCCGTGGTGCGGAGCAGGGCCGGGAGCTTCCGGTAGGCCGACTCCTTCCAGAACTGGTTGTGCCGATGGTAGAAGAAGTCGTTGTACAGCTCGTTGTACCGGTCCTTGAGCCAGTCGGGAAGCTGCGCGTAGGCCGTGGTGTTCTGCGAAGAGATGCGCGGGTGCCAGTAGTCCTTGCGGCGCGGGTCCTCCACGAACAGGACGTCGGTGTCGCCCGTGTTCACGGGGTTGAATCCCTTGTTCCGCAGTTCCTCGCCGCTGTACGGCAGGGCCGGGTTGAAGTGGCCCATCAGGCCGCTCTTGTACGGCACCGGGATCTCCCAGATGCGGAAGAAACCGAGGATATGGTCGATGCGGAAGGCGTCGAAGTACTCCGCCATCTTGTGCATGCGGGCCTTCCACCAGCCGAAGCCGTCCTCCGCCATCTTCTCCCAGTTGTAGGTCGGGAAGCCCCAGTTCTGGCCGTCCACTGCGAAGGCGTCCGGCGGGGCGCCGGCCTGGCTGTCCAGGTGGAACAGGTCGGGGTGCTGCCAGGCGTCCACGCTCTGGCGGCTCACGCCGATCGGGAGGTCCCCCTTCAGGGCGACGCCCCGCTTGTGCGCGTAGGCCACGGCCTCGTGGAGCTGCGCGTCCAGCAGGAACTGCTCCCAGCAGTAGAAATTGACCTCGTCCACGTGGGCCGCCGCGAAAGCGTCCACCTTGCGGACCTTGTACTCGGCGAACTCGCCCCACTGCGAGAAGTCGCAGGTGCCGTTGAGGTCGCGCAGGACGGAGAAAGCGGCATACGGCATCAGCCATTCGGCATTGGCCGCGACGAAATCGTGGTAGGCCTGGGACTGCATCGTCTCCTGGCCCTTGGACGCATAGACCTTCCGCAGCAGGGCGGTCTTGGCCTCGTTCACCTTCTCGTAGTCCACCTGCGGCAGGGCCTCCAGCTCCGCCTTCAGGGCCTTGTACTTCGCATCCCGCCGGACACCGGCCGCGGGCAGGTGCAGGAACTGCGGATGCAGGGCGAAGGAGCTGACAGCGTTATAGGGATAGGAATCCTGCCAGGTATGGGTCATCGTGGTGTCGTTGATGGGCAGGAGCTGGATCACGCTCTGGCCGGCCTCCACGGCCCAGTCCACCAGTTTCTTGATGTCGTTGAACTCGCCCACGCCGAAGCTGTCCTCCGAACGGAGGGCGAAGACGGGGACGGCGACACCGGCGCCGCGCCACGGGCGGGTCCGGAATGCGGGAACGGCGTCGGCGACTTCCAGGCGGCACCCGGCGGCGGGCAGTTCCGCGAAGAAATGGTTCGGGCCCTCTTCCCACCGGACCGGCTTCTTGGTGGCCGTGTCCACGATGACGAACTTGTATTCGAAGGGCTCCTTCACGTCCAGGGCGATGCGCCAGTACGGGAAAGCGCCGTCATCCAGCAGATGGAACTCCTTCCAGTCGCCGAGCGGGCCGCTGCCCGCGAGGGCGACGGACTCGCCGGTGCGGACCTCGGGGGCCGCGACGCGGAAAGCGACGTTCCCCTTCCACGGGGCCGTGGGACGCGGATTCCGGAAGGAAACGCCGTCCGGGCGGCGGAAGATGACGTCGCTGAACGCGGCGGCGTAGAACGTGGAGTTCGCGGGACGGTCGTTCCACCGCTCGCGGATCACCAGCGAATTGCCGCCGGCGGGAGCCTCATAGCGGTGCGCCCGCCACTCGCGGCGGACGGTCTTCCCGTCCTTCTCCACCTCGAAGGTGTAGGCGTCCCCGTCGCGGAGATTGCGCCCCGTCAGTTCCTTCTGCCACATATTGGCATAAGCCGGATCCATCGGATACCGCTTCTTCCCGATGCGGAGCACCAATGTCTCACCCCACTGGGTATGATACTGGATAGTAATTCGAATATTCATAGTGGTTTATTAGTTTTAATGTCCAGCCCGGACTACCGTCCGGCAAAAGCAAAAATAGGGAATGGGGACGGATTTCCAAAACAAACCCTTATCTTTGCGGTACGAACTGTTCAAAAAGACCGACGAATGACACAAGGGGAAGCGACCGTCGTCAAAAATGCCGGCAGCCATTACGAACTTTCCGCCCTCCCGGAGTGGCGGATCTTCCCCGCCGTGCTCCGCGGACGCATCCGTTTGAAGGCCAGCCAAATCACCAATCCGGTGGCCGTCGGCGACCGCGTCCGGTACGAATGGGCCGACGGCGAGCAGACCGCCGTCATCACGGAGGTGCTGCCGCGGGAGAACTATGTGATCCGGCGGTCCACGAACCTGTCCCGCCAGGCGCACATCATCGCCGCCAACGTGGACATGGCCTACCTCGTCGTCTCCCTGTTCTTCCCCGAGGTCAAACTCCCCTTCCTGGACCGCATCCTCGTCACTTGCGGCGTGTATGGCATCCCGGCCACCGTGGTCCTGTCGAAGGTGGACCTGTACCGGGAACTCGCGCCGGAGCAGATCGAGACGTTCCACGCCATCTACGAGGGGGCGGGCTACCGCGTTATCGACACGTCCGTGCTGACCGGTGAAGGCATCGAGGAACTCCGGAATTCCTGCCGGGGGAAGATCAACCTCTTCTCCGGGGAATCGGGCGTCGGGAAGTCCTCCCTCATCAAGGCGCTGGACCCGGCCCTGGACCCCAAGATCGGTCAGATTTCCACGGCCCACCTGCAGGGGAAGCACACCACTTCCCTGTACGAGATGTACCCCCTCGCGACGGGCGGATATGTCATTGATTCTCCGGGACTTCGCGGCTTCGGCCTGGTGGACCTGGAGAAGGAGGAAATCGGCAAGTACTTCCCCGAAATGCTCCGCGCTTCCGAAGGGTGCCGGTTCACCCCCTGCACCCACACCCACGAACCCGGCTGCGCCGTGAAGGCGGCCGTGGACGCCGGCACGATTTCCCCTGAACGCTACGCCTCCTACCTGGGGATGCTGGAGGAAGACAAGAAGTTCCGATGAATCTCCATCGGGACATCCTCCGCCTCGCCGTTCCGAGCATCCTCGCGAACATCACCGTGCCCCTGGTGGGGATGGTCGACATCGCCGTGGCCGGGCACCTGGGCGCCTCGGGGAACCTCGGCGCCGCCGCCCTCATCGGCGGCATCTCCATCGGCACGATGCTCTTCGACATGCTGTACTGGAACTTCGGCTTCCTCCGAGGCGGCACGGGCGGATTGACGGCGCAAGCCTACGGACGTCATCGCGCCGGCGCGGCGGAAGCGGAGGGAGACATCGCGGTCACCCTGAAACGGGCGCTCGGAATCGCCTTCGGATCGGGCCTCGTCCTGATCGCCTTGCAATGGGTCGTCGTGCAGGTGGCGTTCCTCCTGGTGGAATGCTCCCCGGAGGTGCAAACCCTTGCCACCCAATACTTTTACATCCGCATCTGGGCGGCCCCGGCCACCCTCTCGCTGTTCGCCTTCAAGGGCTGGTTCATCGGCATGCAGGACACCGTCAGGCCGATGATCTGCGACCTGCTGGTCAATGCCACGAACATCCTCCTGTCCATCGGCCTCTCCTTCGGGTACGCCGGCCTCCCGGCGCTCGGCTTCGCGGGCGTCGCCTACGGCACCCTCATCGCCCAATGGACGGGCTTCCTGTACGCTTCGCTGGCGGTCCGGTTCCGGTACCGGTCTTTCTTCCGCAAAACAGATTCCTTCGCTCCGCTCGGAATGACAGAAGGAAGCGCCGGAATGGCAGACTGTCATCCCGAGGAGGTCGAAGACCGACGAAGGGATCTCTCCCATAGGGGTTTCCGGGAATTCTTCGTCCTCAACCGCGACCTGTTCTTCCGGTCGGTGTGCATGATCGCGGTGT
>CAMVPS010000043.1:0-15775 GCA_947169405.1 uncultured Bacteroidales bacterium | reverse complement strand
TGCTGTCCGTGAGCCGGCCCTCGTCCATCACCTGCAGGAGCAGGTTGAAGATGTCGGGATGGGCCTTCTCGATCTCGTCCAGCAGCACCACGCAGTAGGGCTTGCGCCGCACCCGTTCCGAGAGCTGGCCGCCCTCCTCGTACCCGACGTAGCCCGGAGGCGCGCCGATGAGCCGGGAGACGGAGAACTTCTCCATATATTCGCTCATGTCGATGCGGACCATGTTGTCCTCCGAGTCGAACAGGTATTCGGCCAGGGACCGCGCCAGCTGGGTCTTGCCCACGCCAGTGGGGCCGAAGAACAGGAAGGTGCCGATGGGACGGTGCGGGTCCTTGAGCCCCGCCCGGCCGCGCTGGATGGCCCGCACGACCGTGTCGATGGCCTCGTCCTGGCCGATGATCCGGGTCTGGAGGCGCTTCTTCATCTTGAGGATGCGGTTGCCCTCGGACTCGGCGACCTTGTTCACCGGGATGCCGGTCATCTTGGACACGACCGAGGCGATGTCGTCGGCCGTCACCGTGTCGCAGCCGCCCTTCTTGCGGGCGAGGTTCAGCCGCACCATCGACCCGGCCTCGTCCATCGCGTCGATGGCCTTGTCCGGCAGGGACTTGTCCGTGAGGTAGCGGTCGGTGAGCCGGACGGCGGCCTCCACGGCCTCGTCCGTATAGGTGATGCGGTGGAATTCCTCGTAATGGGGCTTCAGGTGGCGGAGGATCTCGATGGATTCCTGCACGTCCGTGGGCTCCACGACGATCTTCTGGAAACGGCGGTCCAGGGCGCCGTCCTTCTCCACGATCTTCGTGAACTCGTCCATCGTGGTCGCGGCCACGCACTGGATCTCGCCGCGGGCGAGGGCGGGCTTGAGCATGTTCGCCGCGTCCAGGCTGCCCGACGCGCCGCCGGCGCCCACGATGGTGTGGAACTCGTCGATGAACAGGATCAGGTCGGGGTTCGACTGGGCTTCCTTGATGATGGCCTTGAGGCGCTTCTCGAAGTCGCCGCGGTATTTGGTGCCGGCCACCACCGAGGCGATGTCCAGCGAGAGGATGCGTTTCTTCGCGAGGGCGGGGGAGATGTCCCCGGAGGCGATCCGCAGGGCGATGCCCTCCACGATGGCGGACTTGCCCACGCCGGGCTCGCCGATGAGCATCGGGTTGTTCTTCTTGCGCCGGCCCAGGATCTCGATCACGCGGGCGATCTCCATGTCGCGGCCGACGACCGGGTCCAGCTTCCCTTCGCGGGCCGCCTTCGTGAGGTCGTAGCCGAATTCCTCGATGTCGATGCCGTTCTTCTTGGGCGCCTCGCCCTCTTCCTCCTCCTCGTTCTCGCCCTCGGCGGGCTGTTGTTCGGCGCCCTGGACCTTCAGCAGGCCCTCGGTCTCCATGAACGAGAGCATCCGGCCGTAGTCCACCCCGCGGTTGCGGAGGAAGGCCTGGCCGTAGCTGTCCGTGGTGCGGCACAGGGCGAGCAGGAGGTGGTGCGGCGCCGCCTCCGGGCTCTTCAGCCGGGTGGCTTCCATCACCGTGATGCTCAGGACGTTCTGCGCCTGGCGGGAGAAGTTGATATGGTCGATTTCGGAGTAGGGGATGGTCTCGTTGGTAAAAATCCTGCCGTCGATGAAGGATTTCAGTTCGGCGGGTTCGATGCCGAGCCCCTGGAGCACCTGGAAGGCGGTGTTCTCCTCGTGGCGGATGATCCCGAGGAAGAGGTGGTCCGGGCCGATGCCGTAGCTGCCGGTGCGCATCGCCTCTTCGCGGGCGTATTTGATGATGCCGTTCAGTTGGTCGGATATCTGTATCATAGGAAACAAAGATAAGTAAAATCCCCTTAATCAACAATCGTGCGGAAAACGGATTTTGACAGATTGTCAGTCTTTGATAAATCAAGAAAAAGTGCTATATTTGTATGTTTATAGATAGCACTTGTAAAATGGACAAGAACGAAGAGAAGAATCCGGTGGAAGAGCCCCAGTCGACGGGGCTGATCCAGCCGGTGGAGATCGACCACGAGATGCGCACCGCGTACATCGACTATTCGATGTCCGTGATCGTCTCCCGCGCCCTTCCGGACGCGCGGGACGGCCTCAAGCCGGTGCAGCGCCGCGTGCTCTACGGTATGAACGAAATGGGTGTCAGATATAACGGCCAGACCAAGAAATCCGCCCGTATCGTGGGTGACGTGATGGGTAAGTACCACCCGCACGGCGACTCCAGCGTGTACGACGCGATGGTCCGGCTGGGCCAGTGGTGGAACCAGCGCTACCCGCTGGTGTGGGGCCAGGGCAACTTCGGTTCGATGGACGGCGACTCTCCGGCCGCCATGCGTTACACCGAGGCCAAGCTCGAGAAGATGTCCGAGGACGTCCTCGCCGACATGGACAAGGACACCGTCGACATGGACCTGAACTTCGACGACACCCTCCAGGAACCGTCGGTCCTTCCCACGAAGGCCCCGCTGCTCCTGCTGAACGGCGCGTCCGGCATCGCCGTGGGCATGGCCACGAACATGGCCCCGCACAACCTGGGCGAATGCTGCGACGCCATCTGCGCCTACATCGACAATCCCGAGATCACCACGGACGAACTGATGCAGTACATCAAGGGTCCCGACTTCCCGACCGGCGGCATCGTGATGGGCCGCAGCGGCATCCGGGAGGCCTATGAGACCGGCCGCGGCCGCGTCGTGGTGCGCTCCAAGACGGAAATCGAGGTGGACGACAAGGGCCACGAGACCATCGTCGTCACCGAGATCCCCTATATGGTGAATAAGCGCGAGATGATCGAGAAGATCGCGCAGCTCGCCGACGACAAGAAGATCGAGGGCATCTCCTATATCAATGACGAAAGCTCCCGCGAGGGCATCCGCGTGGTGATCCGCCTCAAGCAGGGCGTGAACTCCGGCGTCGTGCTGAACACCCTGTTCAAGTACACCCCGCTCCAGTCGAGCTTCTCGTTCAACAACGTGGCCCTCGTCAAGGGCCGTCCGCGCACCCTCTCCCTCAAGGAGATCCTCCGCAGCTTCGTCGACTTCCGCCACGAGGTGGTGGTCCGTCGCACGAAGTTCGAGCTGGACAAGGCGAAGAAGCGCGCCCACATCCTGGAAGGCCTCCTCAAGGCGATGGACATCATCGACGAGATCGTGCACGTGATCCGCTACGAGGCCGCCTCCATCGACGAAGCCCGCCAGATCCTGATGGACCGCTGGGACTTCACCGACATCCAGGCCACCGAAATCGTGAACATGCGCCTGCGCCAGCTGGTCGGCTTGGAGCGCGAGAAGCTCCAGAACGAGTACGACGAGCTGATGAAGTTCATCGCGCACTGCGAAGCCGTGCTCGCCAGCGTGGAGCTGCAGCTCGCGATCGTCAAGGACGAGACCCGCGAACTCAAGGAGAAGTACGGCGACCCGCGCCGCACCGAAATCACCCTCGCCGAGGACGAGTTCAACCCCGAGGACTTCTATTCCGACGAGGACCAGGTCATCACGATCTCCCACCTGGGCTACATCAAGCGCACCCCGCTCACCGAGTTCCGCACCCAGAACCGCGGCGGCGTCGGCATCAAGGCCAGCGCCACCCGCGACGCGGACTTCATCGAGCACATCTACATCGCGAACAACCACTCGACGCTCCTGCTCTTCACCCAGAAGGGCCGCTGCCACTGGCTCAAGGTCTATGAGATCCCGGAGGGCAACCGCGCCTCCAAGGGCCGCGCCGTCCAGAACATCCTGATGATCGACCCGGACGACAAGATCAAGGCCTACGTGAACGTGAAGACCCTCAAGGACGAGGAGTTCATCAACAACAACTACATCATGATGGTCACCCGCCAGGGCATCGTGAAGAAGACTTCCCTGGAGGCCTACTCCCGTCCGAGGACCAACGGCGTGAACGCCATCAACATCCGCGAGGACGACGAACTCCTCGAGGCCATCCTCACCAACGGCCGCTGTTTCATCATGATCGCGGCCCACGGCGGACGCTGCGTCCGCTTCGACGAACGGGAGGCCCGGCCGCTCGGCCGCACGTCCACCGGCGTCCGTGGCATCAATCTTGATGAAGGGGATTATGTGATCGGTGTCGTATGCCAGGATCCGGAGGCCGAAGGCGCGGAGAACCGCCAGGTCCTCGTGGTTTCGGAGAACGGATTCGGCAAGCGCTCCGACCCGATGGAGTACCGTCAGACCGCCCGTGGCGCGAAGGGTGTCCGCACCCTCAACATCACGGAAAAGACCGGAGCCCTGGTGGCCATCAAGAACGTCTGCGATGAAGACGACCTGATGATCATCAACCGGTCGGGAATGACGATCCGGATGCCGGTCAGCACCATCCGCGTGGCGGGACGCGCCACCCAGGGGGTGAAGCTGGTGAGCATCCGCGAAGGAGACGCCATCGCCGCCGTGTCCGTGGTGGCCCACAGCGACGACGAAGAGACCCAGGCCGCCGAGAACCAGGAACTGCCTCCGGCACCGGAGACGCCCGAAGAGGAGAACAACAACTAAATTAACCTTATAGTATCATGAAAAGAATTCTTCTTGCCCTTGCGCTCGTTGCCTCCGTGCAGGTAGCCAACGCTCAGATCAAGTCCGACGCCGAGATCCAGAAGGCGATCGAGAAGGCGGAAGCCACTGCCAATGACGCCAAGAAGGGGGCCAAGCCCGCTCCTTGGATGAAGCTCGGCGAGGCCTATGTGAAGGCTTACACGAACCCGACCTCCAACATCTCGACGGGTATCGACAAGGCCACCTTCAACTTGATGGCCAAAGGCGATCCGGCTCTCTCGACCGAAACCGTCACCCTCGACGGCCAGACCTACGAGAAGCAGGTTCACAGCCGCGCCAACATCTACTTCAACCAGGCCGGCCAGCTCGCCTTCTACGAGCTGACGAAGCCGTCCGTCCCGGGCGATCCGCTCGAGAAGGCCGTCAAGGCCTACGCCAAGGCTTTTGAGCTCGGCGCCAAGGGCAAGGAAGTGGACACCGCCCTCCAGGGCATCAAGGACTACTACTACCAGGACGCCATCACCGCCTACACCCTGGGCAACCTCAACAAGGCTTCCGAGCTGTTCGGCAAGGCCGCTGAGACCTCGATGACCCCTCCGAGCTCCAAGATCGACACCAACGCCGTCTACAACACCGCTTTCACGGCCGCCAACGCCGGTGACTTCGCCCGCGCCAAGAAGTACTACAACCAGTGCCTCGACATGGGCTACACCTCCGAAGGTTCCGTTTTCGCCGCCCTGTCCAACTGCGCCCTCGCCGACAAGGACACCACCGCCGCGAAGCAGTACCTGGCCGACGGTCTCAAGCAGTATCCGGACAACCCCAGCATCCTGACGAACCTCATCAACCTGTACATCCAGATGAAGGAGGATCCCAAGAAGATCGTCGAACTGCTGGACGAGGCCAAGGCCCAGATGCCCGACAATCCTTCCCTCTACTATGTGGAAGGCAACATCCTGACCGGCATCAAGGACTTCGACGGCGCCCTCAAGGCCTACCGCAAGGCTTCCGAGATCGACCCGAACTACGAGTGGGGTTACTATGGTGAAGGTTCCCTGTGGCTCCAGAAGCAGGCCGCCCTCGTGGAAGAGGCCAACGCCCTGCCCGTGAACGCCTACAAGGAGTACGACGCCAAGATGGAAGAGATCGCCCAGGCCCTGAAGAGCGCGGTTCCCGCTTTCGAGACCTGCTATGCCAAGGCCAAGGACGAAGCGCTGAAGAGCGCCGCCGCCGACTTCCTCAAGAGAGTCTACTTCGCCCTGCGTAACGAGGGTGACGAGTACAAGGCCGGCTACGAGAAGTACAACGCCATCGTTGGCACCAACGAGTAATCGATGGCAAGCGTGAAGCGCTTGCTCGCCTTTGCAATCTGCTGCGTGGTCGCCGTTTCGGCGGCCGCGCAGCGTTTGCCTGACCGGTCCCGTACGCCGGATTTCGAGTCCCTCTGGCCGCTCCGCTTCGACTTCCTGAAGCCCCGCCCGGATACGGTGTCCCTGTTCATCGTCGGGGATATCATGAGCCACCGGGCCGTGTCCAAGAGCGCCGAGGAGTTCGGCTTCGGCTCCTTCTTCAAGCACTTGGAGAACCGGATCGCCGGGGCGGACCTCGCCATCGGCAACATGGAATTCCCCCTGGCCGGAAAGCCCTACACGGGTTATCCGGCCTTTTCGGGACCCGACGCGTACGCGCAGTATCTCTCGGACATCGGCTTCGATGTCTTCCTGACGGCGAACAACCACATCCTGGACAAGGGGACGGCCGGCCTGCGGCGCACGATCGACGTGCTGGAGCAGAAAGGCCTGATCTATACGGGAATCGCCCGGGACGCGCAGGCCGACACGCTGCGGAATCCGCTCCTGCTTCACGTCCGGGGACTGCGCATCGCCATCGTCAATTTCACCTACGGGACCAACACTGGTCCCTGGGATCCCTGGCCCAAGGTGAACTATATGCGGAAAAAGGACATCCTGCCGATGCTTGAGCGCGCCCGGGAGGCCGACCTGGTGCTGGTCTTCCCGCACTGGGGCACCGAGTACCGGCTTCACCACGACGCGCAGCAGGAGGAAATGGCCCGCTGGCTCGTGGAGAACGGGGCCGACGTGGTCGTGGGGGCGCATCCGCACGTCATCCAGGATGTCGAATACATCGGGGAGGCGCCCGTCGTCTATTCGCTCGGGAACGCCCTCTCCAACCAGAATGACCTCAATTCGCGGCTGGAACTGGCCCTCACGCTCCGGGTGGTGCTGGAGGAGGACCACGCGCCGCGCCTGCTCGAACCCGCGTTCGAGTACATCTGGTGCACCAAACCCGGGATGGTGGAGGATTCCTACGCCACCGTCCCCGTCACGCTGCCCGACTCGCTCTGGCGGGTTCCCGCCGACCATCGGGACATGCAGTCCACCTATCGGAAGATTTATGAAGAAAACCATTACGTTGGAGGCCATCGACCCCATTGAGCTGTACGGGGCCGGCAACAAGATCCTCACTGAATTCTGCTCCTATTTCCCGCACCTGAAAGTGGTGGCGCGGGGGAACGAGCTCATCCTGGAAGGCCGGGAGAGCGACATCGCCGAGTTCCAGATCCGCTTCGGGGAACTGGTCGAGCGGCGGCACCGGAAGATGAACCTGACGGTGTACGACGTGGAGGACATTTTCGACGGGACCTCCTCGCCCGACAAGTTCCGCCTCACGGGCGACGCCGTCATCGTCCACGGAACGGACGGGAAGCCCATCCGCGCCCGCAACAAGACGCAGGAGGAGCTGGTCAAGGCCTATTTCGACAACGACCTCGTGTTCGCCGTCGGTCCGGCCGGCACGGGCAAGACCTACATCGCCATCGCCCTGGCTGTCCGGGCGCTGAAGAACCGCGAGATCAAGCGGATCATCCTCACGCGGCCCGCCGTGGAGGCGGGGGAGCGCCTGGGCTTCCTGCCCGGCGATCTCAAGGACAAGCTGGACCCGTATCTCCAGCCCCTGTACGACGCGCTGGAGGACATGATCCCGTCCCGCAAGCTGAACGAGTTCATGGCCGACGGGACCATCCAGATCGCGCCGCTGGCCTATATGCGCGGCCGGACCCTGGACCGCGCCTGCGTCATCCTGGACGAGGCGCAGAACACGAACCTTGGGCAGCTCAAGATGTTCCTGACCCGCATGGGCACGAGCGCGAAGTTCATCGTCACCGGCGACGCCACGCAGATCGACCTGCCCCGCAAGTCCGATTCCGGCCTGCTGACCGGCATCCAGCTGCTGAAGGGACTCAAGGGCGTCGCGGCCATCACCTTCCGCAACGAGGACATCGTCCGCCACCCGCTCGTGACCAAGATCGTGAAGGCCTTCGACGAGGAAGAAAACCGCGCCCGGGGCTTTGAAGACGCGTGAAAAACCATTAACTTTGTAAATTGAGGTTAACTGATATAGTATGAAACGGTCTGTCATCCTGCTCCTCGCCTGCGCGGCCCTTCTCCTGGGTGGCTGCGACTTCGTGCGCACCCTCGCCGGGAGGCCCACGTCGGACGACCTGGAAGTGAAGCGCTCCACCATCGAGCGTGCGGAGAACGTCGCCCGGTACCAGGCCCGCATCGACTCCCTGGAGCGGGTGAGGGCCCGCCTGGCCGATTCCCTCGCCGCGCTGGACGCGCACCTGCTGGATTCCCTGTCGCAGACCAAGGGCACCATCCTGAACCCCACGAAGATGGGCGGCCTGTACACGACCAAGCTGGCGTCCCGCTACTACATCGTCGTCGGCGCCTTCCGGACCCGTTCCTATGCCGAGCGCAAGCTCACCCAGTGCAGCGAGGCCGGTTACCGCGACGCCACCATCATCAGTTTCCGGAACGGCCTCCTGGCCGTCGCCGTGTGTGCCTCCGACAGCCTGAACGAGACGCTGAAGAAACTCCGCGAGCTGCGCGGGAACGGAATTTGCCCTCCGGACGGGTGGATTCTTGTAAACGAATGACGACATGGTGAAGCGTTTCCTCCTCGCAGCAGCCTGCCTGCTGCTTTCGACGGCGCTGCCGGCCCAGTTCAGGACCGGCTCGTCGGTCTATGACGACTTGTACGACTCCGAGACGGTCCACGCCTTCAAGGAGCACGTCTCCTATCTCTCCGCCGCCGCCCTGGAAGGCCGCAAGGCCGGGTCCGAGGGCGAGCGGGACGCGGCCGAATACGTGGGGAGCACCCTCGAGAAATACGGCATCGACCTGATTTCCCCGGTGACGGGGCAGGAGTTCGGCATCGCCCGCGAAGGGGCCGACACCCTGACCTCCCGCAACGTGGTCGCCTTCATTCCGGGCTGGGACAAGTCCTTGAACGACCGCTACGTGGTCATCGGCGCCCGGCTGGACAACCTCGGGATGGACACGTTCACCAAGGACGGGGAAACCGTCCGCCGCATCTTCTACGGGGCCAACGGCAACGCCTCCGGCCTCGCGATGCTGCTGGAACTGGCCTCGCGCCTGTCGACGAACCGCGTCCTGCTGCGGCGGAACGTCCTCATCGTCGCCTTCGGCGCCTCGCAGGAGACCCTCGCCGGCTCGTGGTATTTCCTGAACCGGTCCTTCTCCGACGTGGCCCACATCGACGCGATGATCAACCTGGACATGCTGGGCACGGCTGAGCGTGGCTTCTATGCCTACACGTCCTCCAACGAGGACCTCGACGGCGGCGTCCGCGCCCTCCAGGGCGAACTCCTGCCGATCCAGGCGGAACTCACCGTGGACGAGCCCTATTCCTCGGACCACCGGGCCTTCTACGACAAAGAAATCCCTTCCATCCTCTTCACGACGGGCCGCTACCCGGAACACGACACCGGCCGCGACACCTATGACATCGTGGACTTCGACGGGATGGAGCGGGAACTGGAATACATCTTCAATTACACGATGGCGCTCTGCAACGGCCCGCGCCCGCTGTTCCGGCAGGACAGCGCCAAGGCGCCGGTCCCGGTGGAGGACGCCATCTCGTGGAACGACTGCGACGTCAAGCCGATGTTCCTGACGTCCAGCGAACCTTCCTACTTCCTGGAGAAGTGGGTGTACCAATACCTGAAATATCCCAAGTACGCCGTCGACAACGGCATCCAGGGGCGCGTGCTCGTGGACTTCGTCATCGACGAGGACGGCAACGTGAAGGATGTCCGGATCAACCGCAGCATCCACACGTCCCTGGACGAGGAGGCCATCCGCGTCATTTCGGCCTCGCCCAAGTGGCGGCCGGGCCGCCACCGCGGCAAGAAAGTGAAGGTTGCCCTGACCATCCCGGTGGATTTCCGCCTGGAGAAGAACACCAAGGGCGGCTTCGGCATCAACGGAAAGCGAATCAAATAGATACCTATGGAATACAATTTCATCGAAATCGAGAGAA
Source organism: uncultured Bacteroidales bacterium (assembly GCA_947169405.1). Classification (GTDB taxonomy): domain Bacteria; phylum Bacteroidota; class Bacteroidia; order Bacteroidales; family UBA932; genus Cryptobacteroides. The sequence goes on along the minus strand of CAMVPS010000043.1, from coordinate 5,911 downwards.
AGTGGCAGGACTGGTGGGCCAAGAACAAGACCTACAAGGCCCGGACCGACAGTGCCAAACCCAAATACTATGTCCTGGACATGTTCCCGTATCCGTCGGGAGCGGGCCTGCACGTGGGACATCCGCTGGGATACATCGCCAGCGACATCTTCTCCCGCTACAAGCGCCTGAAGGGCTTCAACGTCCTGCATCCGATGGGCTACGACGCCTTCGGCCTGCCCGCCGAGCAGTACGCCATCCAGACCGGCCAGCACCCGGAGAAGACCACGCACGACAACGTGGCCCGCTACCGCAGCCAGCTGGACCGCATCGGCTTCTCCTATGACTGGGACCGCGAGTTCCGCACCTGCGACCCGGACTACTACAAGTGGACCCAGTGGGCCTTCCTGAAGATGTTCGGCAGCTGGTACGACAACGCCCTCCAGAAGGCCCGTCCCATCGAGGAGCTCGTGGCGGCCTTCGAGCAGGGCGGTTCCGCCGCCGTGGACGCCGCGAACAACGACGCCCCGGTGTTCACCGCCGCCGAGTGGAAGGCGTTCAGCGAGAAGGAGAAGGCCGATGTCCTGATGCACTACCGCATCGCCTACCAGGGCGAGTCCACCGTGAACTGGTGCCCGGAACTCGGCACCGTCCTCGCCAACGACGAGGTCAAGGAAGGCTATTCCGTGCGCGGCGGTTTCCCGGTCTACCAGAAGAAGATGACCCAGTGGCAGCTCCGCGTGTCGGCCTATGCGCCGCGCCTGCTGGACGCCCTGGACCGCCTGGACTGGACGGATTCCCTGAAGGAGATGCAGCGCAACTGGATCGGCAAGTCCCAGGGCGCGGAGATGGTGTTCCGGATGGAATGCGACGGGCAGTCGCACGACGTCACGATCTTCACCACCCGGGCCGACACCCTCTACGGCGTGACCTTCATGGTCCTCGCCCCGGAGAGCGAGTGGGTTCCGATACTCACCTCCGCCGCCCAGAAGGAGGCCGTGGACGCCTACCTGGAGCAGGTCAAGAAGAAGACCGAGCGCGAGCGCATCGCCGGCAAGGCGGTGACGGGCGTGTTCTCGGGTTCCTACGCCATCCATCCGCTCACGGGGGAGAAGGTCCCCGTGTGGATCGCCGAATACGTCCTCGCCGGCTACGGCACGGGCGCCATCATGGCCGTCCCGGCCCACGACAGCCGCGACTACGCCTTCGCGAAGAAGTTCGACCTTCCCATCGTCCCGATCATCGAGGGCGCCGACGTGTCCGAGGAGAGCTATGACGCCAAGGATGGCATCATGTGCAACAGCGGCTTCCTGACCGGGATGACCGTGAAGCAGGCCATCCCCGCCGCCATCGACTACATCGAGGCCAACGGCTTCGGCCGCCGGAAGGTGAACTACCGCCTGCGCGACGCCATCTTCTCCCGCCAGCGCTATTGGGGCGAGCCGTTCCCGATCTACTTCAAGGACGGCGTCGCCACCCCGATTCCTTTCGACAAGCTCCCGCTCACCCTGCCGGAGATCGACGAGTACAAGCCCACCGAGGCCGGCGACCCGCCGCTCGCCCGCGCGAAGGACTGGACCTATGACGGCTATCCGCTGGAAACCAGCACGATGCCGGGCTTCGCGGGCTCCAGCGCCTACTACCTCCGCTATATGGACCCGCACAACGACGAGGCCCTCGTCTCCCGCGAGGCGGACGAATACTGGCGGAACGTGGACCTGTACGTGGGCGGCACCGAGCACGCCACGGGCCACCTGATCTACAGCCGTTTCTGGAACAAGTTCCTGTTCGACCTCGGGTATGTCTGCGAGGACGAGCCGTTCAAGAAGCTCATCAACCAGGGCATGATCCAGGGCCGCTCGAACTTCGTATACCGCATCGTCAACACCAACACCTTCGTCTCCCTGGGCCTCAAGGACCAGTACGAGACGACGGAGATCCACGTGGACGTGAACATCGTCCGCAACGACCGGCTGGACCTCGAGGCCTTCAAGGCCTGGCGTCCCGAGTTCGCCACCGCCGAGTTCATCCTCGAGAACGGCGAATACGTCTGCGGCTGGGCGATCGAGAAGATGAGTAAGTCGATGTTCAACGTCGTAAACCCCGACTACGTGTGCGACACCTACGGCGCGGACACCCTGCGCCTGTACGAGATGTTCCTCGGTCCGGTGGAGCAGGCGAAGCCCTGGAGCACCGACGGCATCGACGGCGTGAACCGCTTCCTGAAGAAGGTCTGGCGCCTGTTCTGGGACCGCGACAACTGGCTCGTCACCGACGAGAAGCCCACGGCCGAGGAACTCAAGGCCCTGCACAAGCTCATCGGCAAGGAACAGGAGGACATCGAGAACTTCTCCTACAACACGACGGTCTCCGCCTTCATGATCGCCCTGAACGACCTGCAGAACTGCCACAAGCGCGAAGTCCTGGAGCCGCTCCTCGTCCTGCTGTCCCCGTTCGCCCCGCACATCGCGGAGGAACTGTGGCACCAGCTGGGCCACGAGGATTCCGTGACGATGGCCTCCTTCCCGGAGTACCACGAGGAATACACGGTGGAGAACACCGTCAAGTATCCGGTCTCCTTCAACGGCAAGACCCGCTTCCTCATCGACGTCCCCGCCAATACGGCGCCCGCGGACGTGGAAGCCGCCGTCCGCGCCCATGAAATGACGCCCAAGTACGTGGGCGACATGACCATCGCGAAGGTCATCGTCGTCCCCGGCCGCATCGTGAACGTCGTCCTCAAGAAGTAAACCATGGCAAGGAGCAAGGTAATCGTAGGCATTTACGACTATGTCGTGATCACGCTGGGGGTCATCCTCTTCGTGATGGCCTGGCAGTGTTTCCTCCTCCCCAACAACATGATCGACGGCGGCCTCACCGGCGCGTCCGCCCTGCTCTCCATGGTCACCGGCATCTCGGTGGATATCTGGTACTTCGGCATCAACGTCCTCCTGCTGGTCCTGGCCTGGATCATCCTGGGCCGGGGATTCGGCATCAAGACCATCTACGCCATCCTGCTGTCCACGGCCCTGTTCCGCGTCCTCGGCGCCGAGAACATGTCCTGGCTCTGGTCCATCGAAGGGAATGCGCTGCACGTGAAGGAGGCCATCCTGGTCCCGATCATCGGCGGTCTGCTGGAAGCCGTGGGCCTCGCGATGATCATCATGCGGGGCGGTTCCACGGGCGGCACCGACATCCTCGCGCTCATCGTGAACAAGTTCTGGCCCATCACCGTCGGCCGCTTCTACCTGTACGCTGACTTCATCGTGATCACCCTGCTGATCCTGGTTCCGGGGCACTGCTTCACGGACGTGGTGTACGGTTATATCACGATGGGCGTGTGCTCCTACGTGCTGGACCTGATCATCCTGGGCAAGGATTCCACCGTCCAGGTGATCATCTTCTCGGACCGGATCGACGAGATTGGAGACTACATCACCAAGCGGATGGAGCGAGGCGTCACCGCCCTCAAGGCGATGGGCTGGTACACGCAGAAAGACCGTCTGGTGCTGATGGTGATGCTTCGGCGGACGGAGCTTTCGGAGCTGGTGAAATGCGTCAAGGACATCGATTCCAAGGCGTTCGTGACGGTCGTCCCCGCGAACAACGTCTTCGGCGAGGGCTTCGACGAGATGAAGGTGGGCCTTCCGACCAAGAAAAAGAACACTAACCAATAACCTATGGCCATAGTCAAAAAGTCTTTCTGGACAGTCGTCAAGGAATGGGCGCTCGTCACCCTCGGTATCCTGATCTACGTGACGGGATGGGCCTTGTTCCTGATGCCCAACAACCTGGTGGGCGGCGGCGTTTCCGGTATTTCCTCAATGATCCAGTACGCCACGGACGGAGCGATCCAGATGGGTTACTCCTACTTCGTGCTGAACGCGATTTTGATCATCCTCGCGATGGTGGTGATCGGCATGGGATTCGGCGCGAAGACCATCTACGCCATCATCCTGGCTTCCGTGGGCCTGCGGTTCCTGCCGGACCTCATCCCCACGGAGATCATCCAGACGCTGGCCCTGCAGAACGGCAAGCTGATGTCCACCCTGTGCGGCGGCGTGATGGCCGGCATCGGCATCGGCATGTCCATTTCCAACGGCGGCAGCACGGGCGGCACGGACATCATCGCGCTCATCTATACCAAGTACCGCAACGTGTCCCCGGGCAAGGTGATCCTGTACATCGACTTCGTCATCATCCTGTCCTCCCTGCTGATCCCGTCCATCGTCCCGGACCTGGACCCGGCGACGGGCAAGCAGCTCGTCGGCCCGGACGGACAGCCGCTCTCGCACTTGATGCCGTTCGCCGAGAAGGTGACGACCGTCATCTACGGTCTCATCCTGGTGACGGTGAACGGGCGGGTCATCGACAGCTACCTGTCCGGCTCGCAGCAGAGCGTGCAGCTGTTCATCCTGTCCAAACACTACGCGGAGATCGCCGATTCCATCACCCACGACCTGCACCGGGGCGTCACCGTCCTGGACGGCAAGGGCTGGTACACCAAGGAACCCGCCGAGGTGCTGATGGTGATTACGCGCAAGACGGATGTCAACCTGTTTTTAAGACAGATCAAGGCCATCGACCCGAACGCCTTCCTGTCCGTCTCCTCCGTGAACGGGGTGTACGGACGCGGGTTCGAGGCCATCAAAGGAAAATAAAAGTCTTCCCCTGAGGGGCGAAAAACCGTCAGCCTATGCCAATGATCCTGATGCTGTTTTTCGCTCCGGTCCTCCTGACTGGAGTGTACCTCTTGGGCCGCAGCCGGGCTCACCGCGAGACCGCGCAGCGGCAGTCTTCCCTCGCTAAGCAGGGAGGCGACACCGAACCACAGGCAGACGGGCCTTCTGTGGTCGACCAGTTTCTTTACGACAGGTGTTGCCGGTACATGGCGGACCGCAAGCCTTTCCTGGTGGAGTCCTTCTCCCTGGGTGACCTTGCGAACGTGCTGTTTACCAACAAGGTGTATCTCTCCAAGACCATCAACTACTATTCCGGGAAAAACTTCCGCAGTTATATCAACTACTATCGGGTGATGTACGCGATGGAGTTGTTCCGGAAGAACAAATCGCTCACGGTGTCGGAACTCGGCGCGCTCGCCGGCTTCCACTCGGGCACCACCTTCAACCAGGCCTTCAAGGCCGTGATGCAGGAGTCTCCGAGTACCTGGTGCGCGAGGTTGCGGAAGAAAAACCGCGAATACCCCAAGTAGAACCCGTCCGTCAGGGGAAGATCCAGGCCGGCTCTTTTGAGTCGGCCTTTTCTTATGATTGGATGGGTGTGGGGTGTCCGGAGGACTCCGCTCCGCTCCGGCCCCTCCTAACGTCTCCTGCGTCCCCGCAGAGCGGGAACTTGTATCCGTCGGGCCCCTCCCCCTATACTTGTCCGGGGGTGGACAAGCCCCCGGACACCCCATACCCATCCAAAAAGTATTAATGTGAACAATCGCTTTCAAGTCTTTCAAGAAAAGGCTCTTCTTCACTGTCGGTGCAGAAACACCCACACAACGTTCTGTTTTTTAGATTATGGGGCAAGGTCTGCGTGAATTATGGGCAAGGTCTGTTTTCACTGTGTGGCAGATTCGGCGGGCATGGTATGCGCTTTGGAATCAGACCTTGCCCAAAGGTGCGACAGACCTTGCCCGTGATTGCCACCATAATTCCAACTTAGAATATGTCTTTTTTCCACATAACTGGCAGATAAAAGAAATCCCCAGCACGGCTGGGGGAACGAAAAACGCCAAAAATTATCCCCGGGCCGTGCTGGAGCACTGCTCGGGGAACGTTATGGCCCGAAAATGATCCCTCAGGCGTGCTGATGACCGGTCAGACCAGGTCGAGGACTTGGAGGCACATCCGGGTGTTGTGGTAGGGGCACTTCCAGAAGCCGGCCTTGGGGGAGTCCTTGTCGGGGGTGCCGTCGGGGTGGACGG
>CAMVPS010000042.1:0-15816 GCA_947169405.1 uncultured Bacteroidales bacterium | reverse complement strand
GTGCGGTGATGGTGCGCGAACTTGATGCGGTACAGCAGCGGGTCGCGGAACATCATGTTCGGATGGGCCATGTCGATCTTCGCGCGGAGGACCTTCTCCCCTTCCGCGTACTTGCCGGCCTTCATCTCGCGGAAGAGCTTCAGGTTCTCCTCCGGGGTACGGTCGCGCCAGGGGCTAGGGGTACCGGGCTTGTCCACGGTGCCGCGGTTCAGGCGGATCTCCTCCTGCGTCTGGTCATCGACATAGGCGAGGCCCCGCTTGATGAGGTCCTCGGCCCATTCGTACAGCTGGTCGAAGTAGTCCGACGCATAGAGCTCCTTGTCCCAATGGAAGCCCAGCCACTGGATGTCCTCCTTGATGGAGTCCACGTATTCGGTGTCCTCCTTCGTGGGGTTCGTGTCGTCGTAGCGGAGGTTCGTCTTGCCGCCGTATTTCTGCGCGAGGCCGAAGTTCAGGCAGATGGACTTCGCGTGACCGAGGTGCAGGTAGCCGTTCGGCTCCGGCGGGAAGCGGGTCATGACGGTGTCCACTTTGCCCGACGCGAGGTCGGCTTCGATGATCTCTTCGAGGAAATTCAGTTTGCGTTCTTCCATGGTTTGTTACCTTATAGGTGGCAAAGGTACGCATTTTAAATTATTTTTACTAACTTCGCACCGTACTAAAACGAACAAGTATGGGTTTACTGCATGCAAGGCTGGCGAAGTACGACCTGCCGCAAAAAATGATAGAGAAAGGGGTCTACCCCTATTTCCGTGAAATTGAGAGCAAACAGGGCACGGAAGTCGAGATGGAGGGCCACAAGGTCCTGATGTTCGGTTCCAACGCCTACACCGGCCTCACCGGCGACGAACGCGTCATCGAGGCGGGCGTCAAGGCCCTGAGACAATACGGTTCCGGCTGCGCCGGCTCCCGTTTCCTGAACGGCACCCTGGACATCCATGTCCAGCTGGAGAAGGAGCTCGCCGCCTTCGTGGGCAAGGACGAAGCCCTGTGCTTCTCCACCGGCTTCACGGTGAACTCCGGCGTCATCCCGCAGCTCCTCACCCGCGACGACTTCATCATCTGCGACGACCGCGACCACGCCTCCATCGTGGACGGACGCCGCCTGTCCTTCGCCAAGGCGCTGCACTACAAGCACAACGACATGAAGGACCTGGAGCGCTGCCTCCGCCGCTGCCCCAAGAACTCCGTCAAGCTCATCGTCGTGGACGGCGTCTTCTCGATGGAAGGCGACCTGTGCAAGCTCCCGGAGATCGTCGAGTTCAAGCACAAGTACGACAACGTCGTCATCATGGTGGACGAGGCCCACGGCCTCGGCGTCTTCGGCCGCCAGGGCCGCGGCGTCTGCGACCACTTCAACCTGACGAAGGACATCGACATCATCATGGGGACCTTCTCCAAGTCCCTCGCCTCCATCGGCGGTTTCGTCGCGGCGGACAAGATCATCATCAACTGGCTGCGGCACACCGCCCGCACCTACATCTTCAGCGCCTCCGCCACCCCGGCCGCCACGGCCAGCGCCCTGGAGGCCCTGCACATCATCCAGAAAGAGCCCCAGCGCATCAAGGCCCTCTGGGACGTCACGAACTACGCGCTGATGAAGTTCCGCGCCGCCGGCTTCGAGATCGGCGACACCGAGAGCCCGATCATCCCGCTGTACGTCCGCGACCTGGAAAAGACCTTCATGGTCACCAAGATGGCCTTCGACGAAGGCGTGTTCATCAACGCCGTCATCCCGCCGGCCTGCGCCCCGCAGGACACCCTCGTCCGCTTCGCGCTGATGGCCACCCACACCAAGGAGCAGGTGGACCGCGCCGTCACCGCCCTCACCAAAGTATTCAAGTCCCTAGACATTATCAAGTAAGTCGATGATCCAGTCGATGACCGGCTACGGCAAGGCCGAAGCCCAGCTGAAAGGTGGAAAACTCACCGTCGAAATCCGCACTCTCAACAGCAAGAGTGCGGATATCAATATCAAGACCTCCATCCTCCCGAAGGAGAAGGACATCCCCGTGCGGAAGAAGCTCGCCGAGCGCCTGCAGCGCGGCACCATCGACTTCTTCCTCACCTATGAGGCCGGCGCCGCCGACATCGCCCGTCCCATCAACGCCGAGGCGCTGAAGGCCTATTACAGCCAGGTCCTGAGCCTCCGCCGCGAGCTCCCGGGCTTCACCGCCCCCGGCGACGAGGCCAACAGCGAACTGCTCGCCGCCCTCCTCCGCCTGCCCGACGTGGTGGACACGAAGAAGGCCGACGCCATCGGCGAAGAGGACTGGCCGGCCGTGGAAGCCGCCATCGACGAGGCCCTGGACCATCTCCAGGCCTTCCGCAGCCAGGAAGGCGTCGCCCTGTACAAGGACGTCACAGGCCGCGTGAACCTCATCCTCAGTCTCTATGACGAGGTGGAGAAGCTGGAAGGCGAACGGATCGAGGGCGTGAAAGCCCGCCTCCTCAAGAATCTCGAGGAATTGGCCCAGAAGCCCGATCCCGCCCGTTTCGAGCAGGAACTCATCTTCTACCTGGAAAAGTACGACATCAACGAGGAAAAGGTCCGGCTGCGCCAGCACTGCCGCTACTTCATGGAAACCATCGACGGCGAGCCCTACCCTGGCAAGAAGCTCGGCTTCATCATCCAGGAGATGGGCCGCGAGATCAACACCACCGGTTCCAAGGCCAACCACGCCGGCATCCAGCGGCTGGTCGTCCGGATGAAGGACGAGCTGGAGAAGATCCGGGAACAGTCGATGAACATCCTGTAGATTCCTTCGCTTCGCTTGGAATGACAAGAGGTCGCTCGGAATGACAAAAACGAGGCCGCCCCGGAAGGGACGGCCTCGAATCGTATCAGGGAAGGGACTACTGCTTCGTCAGTTTCAGTCCTTCCAGGGTGATGGTCTTGTTGCTGGTGAAGGAGAACCGTGCCGCCTTCACCGAAGACCAGTAGCGCATGGCGATCGACTCGAACAGGATCGTATCATCGGGAACCGGATGGATCTTGCCGATGACGGCCGTTCCCGCCTCGCCGAACGTGAGATCGAAGATGTCGTAGGGCACGGCGGTCCTGTAATAGGTCTTTCCGTCCCTCTTAAAGTAGCCATACAGGCCCGGATAGACATTTCCGTACGTCGCATTGTATTCGACTTCCATCTCCTTGTGCTCCTGTCCGAACAAGGTCAAGGTACCGTCTTCGTTGTAGCGGAGGTCCACCCAGTTCATCGCCACCAGCTTGGCGCCGGTACCGGTATAGAGGCCGTTGCAGGACATCGTCAGATAACCCGAATCGTCGTCCTTCTCCTTGATGATGCAGGTGTAGGAATCACCGGCGGTGTTGGTCAAGGTCCAGGTGCCGATCCAGAAGCTGCGCTTCGCATCGGAGATGGCGAACTCGTCGTAGGAATAGTCGCCCGTGTAGAACTGGTTGTCGCTGAAAGCGACGACAAACACATACACCTCACCGGTCAGGTTCTTGCAGGAGAGCTCCGTGGTACCGGTGCTGAGACCCGCATCGAAGGACGGCAGTTCGCCGCTGGCGACCTTGGCCAGGATGGTTTCGCGCTCGGCCATGGCAAAGGTCGTGAATGCATAGTCCTCGAGGTCGGAGACCAGCTCCTTGCTCACGACCGTGGCGATGTACTTGACATCCTCATAGCCGGCCTTCGGCGTAATCGTGAACACGTCCACCTGGTCCGGGGCCACGAAGGTGCCTCCGTCGTGGGTGATTTCCCAGCCGTCCACCAGCTGCTTCTTCGGGCCGCGGTCCGGGACAGCGACATCGATCACGGCATACTGGCCCGTCGGATAGTTCTGGTCGTCGAAGACGATGATGACAGCCTTGGCGGTGGAAGGCAGGTTCTTGAGTTCATCGGAATCAGCGCCCTTGCAGAGCGTGATTTCGCCGGCATCGACGGCTTCCTTCGTAGAGGCCGCCAGTTCCCGGATGAACGCAGGGATGTCCTTGCCCGCGAGTTCGCTGGGATCCAGGACGCCCCAGTAATACGGGGCCGTGGCCATGTCCGCAGGCGGCGTGACCTCGATCACGTCGATCTGGTCCGGGAACACGAACCGACCGTCGGTGTCCTCGACCGTCCAGCCGGAGACCGTGCCATAGGTGGGTTCCTGGGTGATCTTCATCGACCCGGTATTGGTTCCGGCCGTGTAGGACACGTTGGCGAAGCGGGTGCCGAAGCCCTCGTGCTTGTCGACGGTGACGATCAGGACGCCTTCATTCTCCTCGTCCATCTCGCAGTGGACCCAGGGCTGGTCGGCGGTCACGTTGACCGTCATGTTGGCTTTGAAGCCATACCGCATCGTCGTGCCGGCACTGGCCACGGTCACATCCTCCATCTTCATGCCGTCGAAGATTTCACCGTACTGGTGGACCGTGACGTAGGTCTTTTCGGAACCGGCCTGGATGGTGAGGCGGGAATAACGGCTCTGGGGGTTCGGATTCAGCTCGGAAACCGTCACCGTGATGGTGTTTCCGTTGACGGACGTCTGAACCCACGGCCGCTCCGAAGTCACGGAAACGGTCCCGTCGGCCTCGACCACGATGGTACCCTCACCTCCTTCGACGCCGAAGACGACGTTGGACGAGACGACCTTGAGCGCCGGCTTCTTGACCTCTACCGGCTGCTCTCGCCGGCAGGCGGAAAGCAGCAGCAGGGCGGACAGGGCCGCAAAGATAAGATAGATATACTTTTTCATGGCTCGTCGTTATTTCTTGACAATTTTCGTAAGGTACCGCAGGTAGCCGCTGCCCGAATAGAAAGACCATTCTCCGGTCCCCATCTGGCCGACGCGGGTGCCCGCATTCGTGAACTGGTACATGATGAAGCCCGTGCACTCATTGGACCAGAGACCGTTGTCCTTGAAATTGACCGTGAACGGATCGGAGTCAATCTCCCAGAGACCGATCATACCCTTGTCAGCGTCATAGGAGACCTTTCCGGCAGGCGTGTTGTTGCAGGAGAGCTGGTAGTAATACCCGGGGCTCGTGCCCACCACCTGGGCCAGGATGCTCATGGTTCCCGTGGAAAGATCGTACGTTCCGACCACATCGTGGTCGTGGACCATACCCGAAATCCAGTAACTCTTGTTGCGGACGTTCTCGGTAATGGTAATGTCGAACGTACTGACTATCTTGTTGTTGTAGTCCGTGGCCGTCTTGTAGTAATACAGCGTGTATTCGCCCGGGAAACTGTCATAAGGCTGCCAGTAGTCCGGCAGCTTGCCCTGGAGGACGTCGCTGCCATAGGCGAAGGTCTTGTTGTCGTAGTTCCAGACGAGTTCATCGAACTCGACACCGCCCAGGGTCACCGGCCTGTAGAACTTGATGCCCGTGGGGGTATACGCGAAGGCGGTCTTGTGCGTTTCATCGGCCTGGAAGCCTTCTCCCTCGCCGGAACCCAGTTTCAATTCAATCTGACGGTTGTTCAGATTCACCAAGAACTGGGCGTCCTTGCCGGCGAACTTGCCTTCGAACGTACTGACGCCGAATGTCTCCGCCGTATGGGCCGACTGGGCGGCGAATTCCTCCGGAGACGTCGACGAAGGCAGCGGATACATCATGTAGTAGTTGCCGGAGCGCTTGCCGCGGAGGACGATCTTGTCGGCGGAATAGCTCAGGATCTTGAAGCCGATATCCCCCTGGTGCGCCTTGTAGTACGTGCCGCCCTTCAGGCCGTAGATGTTATCGGTAGAACCGGCCGGCGTGGCGAAGTAATACAGGTTGTAATTGAAGGTATCGAAGTTCAGGATGGGACCGTCATCGGTACTCATGCTGTAAAGGGACGTGCTGCCCCCCTCAAAGATTTCCGTCCACGCGGTCACTTCCGTATCGGTGAAGACCAGCGTGTAGACGAAACCACCGATTTCCTGGGAGTTGCGTTCCTTGCCCGGGCCGTTGGGATAATAGTACATCACCCAGCCGTTCGGCGCATCCACCAGCAGTTTCTGGGTCTCGCCCAGATATTTGGTGATACGGGCGGAGGCGGAATCCTCGAAGATCCGCTCCTCATCCTTCACGCAGGACAGCAGCGCCGCCGAAGCGAGGACGAGGGCCATCAGATATGTGAAAAATCTTTTCATACGGATTGCTTCTTAAGGGTTAGTTGATTTCCAGGGAAGTAAGGTCCACTTTCCCCTCGATCACGTCTTTCTGCCGGCGCAGGACCGCATCCCGCAGTTCGTCGATATCGATGTCGAAGTTGTCCATGAAGTATTTCCGGACCAGGTCGATCTTGGCCAGGATCCGCTCCTTGCCAGGGAACGTGTCTCCGACTTTCACATCCGGGAAAGAGGAATGGAACTCGGTGTAATGGTCCTTGTTCTTGTCCTCCGCGTCGAAATCGTCCTCCGTGACCTTCCGGCCCGCATCAGCGAGCCATTCCTCGAGTTGTTCCGCGGTATTGGTCACATAGAGGGACAGCACTTCGGCGAAGTCCTCGCGGTCACTGTCCTGGGAGTACGTGGAGAGGAATCCCCGCTGACGATAGTATGTGTTGTAGCTGGACGTGCTCCAGTCACCGGCCACGTAGTTCGTCGGGGTCACCTGCTCGAATTCGGGCGTATAGTCCTTCGTCTGGTTCAGGATGTGGGTGAACTCGTGGTGGATGGTCTTCAGGTAGAAATGGTTCAGGTTGGCGGCGGAAGTGACATACTGCGGCAGGTAGTTGAGGCCAGCCAGGAAGATCTTCCGGCCGCCCTCGGCCGTACCGAGGATGTAGGTGCCGTTGTTCTTGTATTCCCATTCTCCGGTGTAGAAGAACATCTTGGGGAAGTAGCGCCGCGTAAAGTCGACGCCGGCCACCTCGTCGTAGGTCTCGATGCACACGTACTTGACGATGTGGGCCATCATGATCGAGTACTCGAGGGACGGGGCGATGGTGTAGTAGCTGAAGTCGGACTCGTTCATCTCGTAGCGGTACTTGACCTGGATGTTGTACGGATGGACGTAGTTGGCGTCGAGCCACTTGTCAAAATCATTCTGGACCTGGGCGTCCACGGTGATGACGCTCTCGGGAGACAGCGTCTCCTTCCTGCAGGAAGAAAGCGCCAGGGCCATCCCAAGGCAGACAAATGTCAAAGCGATATATCTTTTCATGGTCGGATGCCTTTATTGGTTGTTTCTGGGATTCGGCTGGAGACCGGCGTCGATACACCGGACCGGAACCTGGATGGCCCGGCGGGGATCGTCGACCTTCAAGCTGTCCGTGACGGCGGAGAGCTGGCCGTTGCCGTTGACGGCGCGGCGGTAGATCTCGATGCCGTAGCGCTTGATGTCGAACCAGCGGAGGCCTTCGCCCCAGTTCTCGGTGCGACGGCAGTTGAGCAGGAGCTGCAGCATGCTTTCCTGGGTGGATCCTTCCGCGTCGATGGCGAAAGCCGGATGCAGATGCTTCTTGGCGGTGGGCTCATCCCACTTGTAATACTTCATCTGGTTGTAGAACTCCGTCACGGATTCCGGGGTCATGTTGATCCTGGCCGTATAGAAGTTGTTGCACCACAGGTTGAGGTCCTCCATCGCCTTGTCATACTGCTTGAGCATGATGTAAGCTTCGGCACGGACCAGCAGCGTCTCGTCCACCTTCAGCGGCGGATAGACGGTGTGGGCATAACCGGTGCCGGCCACAGGGTTCGTATACTCGAACTCGTATCCGACTTTCCAGAGGATGGTGTAGCTCAGCGCGGAAGAATTGTACGTATGGGTGCGCCAGCGCAGGTCGGACGCCACCATCGACGTAATCGGGTCTTCCTTCCAGGGCATCGGGGCAAGCAGGCCTTCCGTCTGGCAGATCAGCGAGGAATAGCAATAATACTTGTAGGACCCGGAATAGTTTCCGAAGTAGTACATGATATTGGAGTATCCCGTGTTGATCAGCAGGTTGCACTTGTTGCTGCTGCTGTTGTAAGCCCGGCGCGCATCGGTGAAGGACGCGTAATTGGCCTGCAGCTCGCTGTAGTCGCGCATGATGGTCTGCGGCTCGGCGCCGAGGCACATGTCAGCGTAAGCGACCGCCTTGTCCCACTTCTCATAGAACAGGTAGAAACGGGCCGCAAGCGCGTAGGCCGCCTGGCGGGTGAAGTGATACTTGGGAGCGGTATAATCATCCCGGACATACGGCATGCCTTCCTCGATGTCCTGCTCGATCCGCTCGTACACTTCCTTGACGTTTCCGCGCTCATAGGCGGGATTCAGGCCCCGCTCCGGCGCATCCATGTACGGGATGCCCAGGTCGGTGTCGCTGGTCTGGGAGTTGTAGTTGAGGCAGAAAAGGTTCACGAGCACGAAGTGCGCATAGGCGCGGCACATCAGCGCTTCGCCGTACGAGGCGCCCAGGCTGGGGCTGGCGTCGGGACCGCCCATCTCATTGATGGCCTCGATGGCCTGGTTGGCGCAGGCGATGGCGCTGAACAGGTCCTCCCAGACACTCTGGGGCGAGGAATTGTTGGTATAGGTGATATCTTTCCAGTTCCACAGTTCATGGAAGAACTCGCCCGGCGCGGAGGTAACGACGGCGCCGTTGTTGTCCATGTCGTCGGAAATGAAACTGGTGATCATCGTGTAGTTGTGCCGGGAATAAGCCGACACCAGCAGGGCGGCGACCTTCTCCTCCGTATCGATCTCGGTACGGTTGTCCGGCATCTGGTCCAGATACTTGTCGCAGGAGACCATCCCGGCCAGGGCCGCAAAAGCCAACAGGTAATATCTCATTTTCATAAGTCAGCTCGTTTTAATTATTCCACAATGCACACGGCGACGCGGTTGGACTCGGGAGAAGCCGAAGCGTTCCGGTCAGCGCCGAGGGATTCGACGGAGATCCGGCTGGCGTCGATACCGCCGGACTGCAGCATGGAAGCGACAGCCTGGGCGCGCTCGCGGGCAAGCCGATTGTTGATTTCACTCGTACCGGTACCACTGTCGGCAAAGCCCTTGATGACGATCTTCGCCTTGGGGTTGTCGGTGAGAAGCTGGCAGATCCGGCCCAGCTTGAAGGCCTCTTCCGGACGGAGCTCGGACTTGCCGATCAGGAAGAACAGGTCATCCGAATAGATGTCCTTGAGCGTGGCCGCGGGCACTTCCTTGACCACTTCCTTGACGACTTCCTTCTCGACGACCTTTTCGACCACCTTCTCGACGATCTTTTCCTGGACCTGAGGCGCAGGGACATAGGTGGTGACCGCAGCCGGTTTCTTGGCCGGAGCGCCGCCGAAGCCCACCTTCAGGGTGAGGGTGAACTGCTTCGGGACCGGGACGGCCACACCGCCCGTGTTGAAGAATTCAGGATCCTGGCCGTTCAGCTTCTTGTCGGCGTACAGGAGGCAGAGGTTCGTCGCCTGCAGCTTGAGGGAGAGGGAGCCCAGATAGATGGCCTCCGCCCACTTCTTCGGGAAGTCGTAGCTGAGGGAGACCTCCTTGAGGCGGACGAAATCACCCCGGGCGATACGCTCCGTGGAATAGTTGTAGGCGTTGTAGGCGTAGCTGAGCGAGGTGTAGGTATTGCTCTGCATCCGGCTGGCGATGGTCGGGATCGTGGTATAAGCCTCGTCGCCCGGGACCACCCAGCGGTTGGCGAATTCCTTCGGCGTGGAGGTCAGGTCGGAATACCGGTACTTGAACACCGGGTCCAGTCGGACCACGTTGCCGAACGAGCCCGTGATGAAGACATTCAGGCGCAGGCCCTTCCACTCGAACGTGTTACCGATGGAACCGACGCCGGTCGGATCGGCCGTACCGGAATACTCCAGGAAGTTGAGGGCGTCGCTGCCGCTGGTGGTGGACAGCTGGAAGTTGATGCCCGTGACGGTCTCCTTGCCGTCGGTGTTGATGAACTTCGGAAGGCCTTCCTCGTTCAGGCCGGCGAACGGGATGGAGAAGATGGAGTGGTTCGCATAGCCTTCCATCGCGAATCCGCTGCCCTTCACCAGGTCGATGACGCGCTTGGTGCTGTACAGCGAGGTGACCATGTTGTGGGAGTGCGACCAGATGAAGTTGGTCGTCCACTTGAAATCGCGCGTGCGGACATTGATCGTGGACAGGGACAGTTCGTAACCGCCGGAAGTCATGCTCGCGACGTTACCGTACTTGGAGACTTCACCGCCGAGACCCATCGTGTTGACGATACCGATCAGGTCGTAGTTGTTACGCTTGTACCAGTCGCCCGTGAAGTTGACCCGGTTGTCGAAGAAGCCCAGTTCCGCGCCGATGTTCAGTTCGTGCTTCTTTTCGAAGGTGAGATCCGGGTTCGCGAGGCTGGAGATGTTCAGCGCCGTCTCATTGTCGCCGGTGCCGGGACGCCAGTGGTTGGCCGCCCGGATGACGACGGCGGAGTTGGTGACCCAGGACGGACCGCTTTCCGCAGTCAGGGAGTAGGAAGCCTTGAGGACGGCGTGGGAAAGGTACGGCTGCAGGGAGCGCATCCAGGGTTCGTCGGAAATGTTCCAACGGCCGGACACGTTCCAGGTCGGGAGCCAGCGGGCGGTACGGGACTTACCCAGGCGGTTGGAGCCTTCATAACGGATGGTACCCGTCAGGCTGTACCGGTTCATCAGGGAGTAGGTACCCGTGCCGAAGAAAGCGGCGCGGCGCTCGTGCGTGTTGGACATCGTGAAGTAGTCGGAGCCGTCTTCCTCGCCCTTCTTGAAGATGCGGTAGTCATAGTTGGCGAGTTCGCCCATGGAGTACTGCATGCCCCAGCCACGGTACCAGGTCTCCTGGCGGTCGTTGCTGTTGACCTCCATACCGGCATAGGCGTTCACCTGGTGGTTACGGCCGAAACTGTGGTTGTAGGTGGCGGATGCACGGAAGTCCCAGCCGGTCATCTTGTTGTCCGTCCGCTGGTGGATACCGCCGTACGGGAGGACAGTGATCGGGTCGGCATACTGGACGTCCGGATCCTCATAGAGGTAGGAGTTGTTGCTCCGGATGGTGGTCGTACCCATCGCCCGGTAAGCGAGCGCCTGGTTGGAATCGTCCAGGATGTAGTGCTGGCGGGACGTCTGCGCATACTTGCTGGCGAGCAGGGCGGAGAGTTCCAGGTCGCGGAACACCTTCCACTTGAGTTCGCCCTGGAAACGCACGTTGGTCACGTCCAGGTCCAGATAGTTGCGGTCCAGCTCATGGAGGATGTTGAACGGCGCATAGTTCCGGGTGTAGTATTCGTTCGGATCCAGCGTCCTGGACGTGTTGAGGGCGTAGGAATACGGGTTGATATCGAACGCGCGGTTCACTTCACCGCTCACCACGTTCGTCGTCGCACCCAGGGTTCCCGGAGCGCGCTGATGACGGTAGGAGGCGTTGCCGATCATGTTGAAAGAGAGCGAACGGCTGATTTTGTACGTGCCGTTGATGTTCGCCGTATAGCGGCGGACAGCGCTCTGGAGCGTCCAGCCCGGGTCGTCCATCACAGACAGGGAGGCGTAATAGTTGCCGCTGTCGGTACCACCGGACATGGAGATCGAGTGGTTGTGCTGGATGCTGTTCGTGAACAGCAAGTCGAACCAGTCGGTGTTGCGGAACTCGGCGTCCCGCAGGTAGGCCGCCTTCGCTTCCAGGGTGTTGGGCAGGGCGAACTGCTCGGTAATGGGATCGTACTCGCTCAAGAGCTGGTACATCTTACCATAAATACCGCTGTTCTCGGCATTGGCGATGTTCGCGTAGTTCAGCCAGCCCTTCTGTTCCAATTCCTGGTACACGGACATCTGGTCCTGGGAATTCATGATGTTGAAGGTGCTGTAGAGCGGCTTCATGCGGAACGTGTACTCACCGGAATAGGTCATCGAGCTGTGCCCGGCACGGCCTTTCTTGGTGGTGACCACGATAACGCCCGCCATGGCGCGCGCACCGTAGATGGAGGTCGCGGAACCGTCCTTCAGGATTTCGAAGCTCTCGATATCGTCGGAGTTCAAACCGGCGATCGCGGAGGAGATCAGGGTGTTGGCATCACCGGAGCTCAGGTCCTCGGCATCGATTTCAATGACGTCTTCCATGATCACGCCGTCCACGACCCACAGCGGCTTGGAGGAGCCGTAGATGGAGGTGGAACCACGGACGCGGATCTTCGGGGCGGTACCGAACGTACCGGAGACGTTCTGCACGGAGACACCAGCTACGCGGCCTTCCAGGGAACGGGAGATATCGGCGATACCGTTCAGTTTCGCCTCATCGGCATCCACCTTGACGGAGGATCCGGAGAAAATGCGGCGGTCCACCGAGGTCATACCGGTGACGACCGCCTGTTCCAGCATCTCGGCGTCCGATTCCAGGGCGACGCGGACATTGTCCCGGGCGGGAACGGTCGCATCGCGGTAACCCATGAAGGAGACCACGAGATTCTGCGCGCTTTGCGGTACCTTGTCGAGGACAAAGTTACCGTCCAGGTCTGTGAGGGTGCCGATCTTGGTCTGTCCTTCCACCGTCACGAACGCGCCGACGATCGGTTCTCCGTCTTCCGCGGAGACGACCGAGCCCCGGAGTGTCCGTGTCTGCGCAGAAGCAGTGGCCATTCCAAGAAGGAGGGAACCAACACAGAGCAGATAGGTTAACAGCTTGGTTCTCATTAGATTAGATTAGAGTTTGGTGAATATTGTTAGTTTTAGGTATTCTTAAGGTGCTAATATATAATAAAAATTTTTATTTCGCAAATAAACTCTCAAAAAATATTAAGAATGTTCCCTTTCTGAATAACTTCTTTTGATAATAAAAACTAATCGGGAGGGCATTCCGCCCTCCCGATTAGTAAGGATATGAACCGGATTGTTTACAAACTGTAATCAATCCTTCCCCAGAAGATTCCGTAGCAGCCGTCCTGCACGATGGGCGTCGGAACGCCGTCCACATTGGGCTGATAGACCATTTCCTCCAGGAAAGTGTGCGAATGGCCGCCCACGATGAGGTCGAGGTTCCGGGTCTTGGAGCACAGGATCGGATCGGTGATGTCGCCGGGGGTGTGCTCCGTGTAGCCGATGTGCGTCAGGGCGATCACGAGGTCGCACTTCTCGTCCACCTTCAGGAGGTCCGCATACTTCTGCACGGTCTCCACCATCGGGAATTCGGGAACACGCTCGGCGATGTCGCCCGCGACCATCGTCTTGAGGTCGCACAGGACGCCGATCACGCCGATCTTCAGGCCGGCCTTCTCGAGAATCACATAAGGCTTGATGTACTTCCCCGCCTCGAAGGGCGAGAAGTCGTAGTTGCACACGACAACTGGCATCTCCAGCGAGGAAAGCCGGCGGCCGAGGTCCTCCAGGCCGTTGTCGAACTCGTGGTTGCCGAGGGTGACGACGTCATACTTCATCGCATTGAGCGCCTGGACCTCCAGGTTGCCGCCCAATTCGGAGAAGTAGGTCGTTCCCTGGCTGAAGTCGCCCGCGTGCAGCAGGAGCACATTCTCCGGGCCTTCCGCCACGCGGACGCTGTCCAGGTAGGCGGCCCGTTCGATGATGCCGCCCATCCCGGGATACTCGTCGTCCCGCACCGGCTCGAAATGGCTGTGCGTATCGTTCGTATGCAGGATGACCAGATGGGACTTCGGCTCCGCATTCCGGGCATTCCAGAAATAGCCCACGCCCGCGGCCAGGGCCACGGAAAGGCAGATGAAGAGGATTCTTGCTGTCTTGTCCATACCTTAGTCCTCCATGACGACGCGTCCGTCCTTCTGATAGTCGATGATTTCGCCGGCCGCCTCCTTGGCGCGGATGAAGTCCAGCATCACGTCCTTCATCAGGACCGTGGTGAGTTTCACGTCCTCGGCCCGGGCGCCGACGGCGATGCCGTCCCCGCCGGAGAGGAGAAAGTCGATCGTGGCCACGTTGTACAGGCGCTTCGGGTCGATGGGCGCGCCATCCACCTCGGCCTCCACGAGCTCGTGGGCCTTGACCTTCACGCGGCAGCCGCTCACGGCCTGGAAGGCCGGCGTTTTCGCGAGCTGCTCGAGCAGGCGAGTGAGTTCACTCCCCCGCAGCTTCGCCAGGCACATGTAGTTCTTGAACGGGAACATGGACTCGATGTCGTCCAGGGTGACGGCCCCTTCCGGCATCGGGATGCGGATGCCACCGTAGTTGGTCAGGGCGAACTCCACCGGCACCTGGAAGTAGTCGGCCGCCTTCGCGCGGAGGGCGTCCGCGACGAGGTTGCCGATCGGGAGGTCGCACTCGGTCCGGGGATTGTCCATGAACCGGGCGTTGTGGCCCACCACTTCCTTGAGGTGCGCCATCCTGGGCTGGACCTCCATGAGCATCGCGGCCACTTCCGGGGTCGCCCCGTCCGTGAAATGCCGCCCGTTCGGGGCGATGTAATCGTCCTCGAACGCGCCCAGGGCCGTGTCCACGTTCTCGGCGTTCACCGGGACCACGCCGGTCCGGCTGCCGTCCATCGCGACGCGCTTCCACTCCATCCGCGGCCCCTGCTGGGCGCAGGAGACCGCGGCGAGGAGACAAAGCGCTGCTACTTTTGCTTTAACCATTTCCAAAGGTCTTTAAAGGTAGATTTCTTGCCGTACATCAGGATGCCCACCTTGTAGATCTTCGCGGACGCCCAGGCGCAGACGAAGAAGGTCAGGATGAGGAGGCCGATGGACAGGATGAGTTCCCACATCGGGACGCCGAACGGCAGGCGCGCGAGCATCACGATCGGCGAGGTGAAGGGAATCATCGAGCCCCACCAGACGATGCTGCTTTCCGGCGCGCGGAAGGCGTAGAAGGCGATGAAGAAGCCGAGCAGCAGCGGGACCGTCACCGGAATCTGCAGCTGCTGGGTGTCCGCCTCGTTCTCCACGGCCGAGCCGATGGCCGCGAACAGCGACGCATACAGCAGGTAGCCGAACAGGAAGAACAGCAGGAAGGAGATGATGAGCTGCGTGTAGTTCAAGGAGCCGAGCGTGCCCAGGACGGCCTCCATGCCGGTCGGGCCTTCGGCCACGGCGGCGGTGTCGGCCATCGCCTGCAGGCTCTCCAGGTCGATGGTGCTTCCCATGCCGCCCATGTTGGACATCTGCTGCACCTGCTCCATCTTGGAGGAGTCCATGCCGCCCGTGATCTTGTCCATGCCGACGATGCCGCCCAGGATGCCGATGATCACCCCCGTGAGGACGATCCACAGCAGGAACTGCGTCAGGGCCACGAGGGCGACGCCGATGATCTTGCCGAACATCAGTTCGGTGGACTTCACGGAGGAGACGAGCACCTCCACCACGCGGCTGGTCTTCTCCTCGATGACGCTGGACATCACCATGCCGCTGAACAGGGCGATGAACATGTACAGGGCCATCGCGAGGACCATCGACACGATCATGTAGACCTCGCTCTGGGAGATGGTCTCCTTGCCCTCCTCGTCCACGGTGTAGGACGTCAGATGGACGTTGGAATGGACGTCTTCCATGATCTGCTCCAGGCCCGGAATGTCATAGGAGTCGATGCGGTAGGCCTCCACGGCGTCGTTGATGCGGTGCTCGATGGCCTCGGCCGTCTCCATGCCCATCGGCTTGTCGGCGTAGGTGGTCGCCGTCACGGACTTGGTGGCGCTGTCCAGCGGAGAGATGTACAGGAGGACGTCCGCGTCATACTCGCCCAGGCGGTTCTTGACCGCCTCGGGATCCGTCTCGGAAAGCTGCGTGAAGGTGATCAGCTTGGTGTTCTCGAGCTTCTCCATCACGATGCCGGAGTTGTCGATGACGGCGATGCGCTTGGAGTCGCCCTCCGCCTTGAGCATCACGAAGAGCATCACGGCGTACATGCCGGCGAACAGGATCGGAACGCCGAAAGTGGTGAGCAGGAAGGACTTCTTCTTGACCTTGTTCAGGTATTCCCGCTGGATGA
>CAMVPS010000041.1:0-15982 GCA_947169405.1 uncultured Bacteroidales bacterium | reverse complement strand
TCATCAAGTCCGGCGCCCGCTTCAACGCCGACAAGGCCAAGTGGTACAACAAGGAGTATCTCCGGATGAAACCGGCCGAGGAACTGGCCGACCTCTACGCCCCCGTCCTGGAAAAGCACGGCATCAAGGTCGTGGACTGCCCCGCCTGCGCCCTCGTGGCCGGGTCGGAACTGTCCCCGGAAGGCTTTGATTTCCAGAACCATATCTTCACGAAAGGCTATGTAGCCCGCGTGGTCGAGACCCTGCGCGACCGCGCCACCTTCGTCTCCGACTTCTGGGACGCGGCGCCTTATCTGTTCGTCGCCCCGGAGGACTATGCCGGCTTCGGCGTCAAGGCCGGCGGCCCCGCCGTCGCGCCGGAGCGGATCGACCCCCGCGCCAAGGTGTACGACGAACTGGCCACGGCTCCCTTCCTGGCGAAGGACGTGGACAAGTTCTGGAAACCGGAGTGGTACGAGTACTGCTTCGAAGTGTGCCAGCACATCACGGGCCGCGAATTCGGCTTCGACGACCTGGAAGTCTACCGTGGCACCTTGGAAGTCCCGGCCCTGGAGAAGGAGCTCGAGGACTACATCAAGATGCGCGAGTATCCGATGGGCAAGGTGATGAACAGCCTGCGTCTCGCCCTCACGGGCAGCGCGAGCGGCCTGGGCATCGCCGCGATCATTTCCCTCGTCGGCCGCAAGGAATTCGCCCGCCGGATGACCTTCATCGCCAACCGGCTGGGCCGGATCTAGTCGGCCAGCAGGGCCAAGGCTTCTTCAAGAGAAAGGGCGTCTTCCAGGCGGAAGGCGCCTGTTTTTGTACGGACGAGGCACGACAGGTGGGCGCCGGTGCCGAGGGCTTCGCCGAGGTCGCGGGCGAAGGCGCGGATGTACGTGCCCTTCGAGCACGCGATCCGGATCTTCGCCTCGGGGAGGCCCAAGGAAGAGGTGTCCGCTACGTTGATGCGGGATGATGCAGATTTTACGTTGTTCCGGGCATCCGCAGAGACTCCGCGGACTAAAATTTTTTCTCCCGAAAAAAGGTCGAAAAAATTTTGTCCGACTCCGTTGGCGGATGCCCCGTAAGCAGATTCCTGAGGTACAGCGGATGCCCCCATTGCGTCAGAAGCATCTACAAAACCAAGCAATTCCAGGTCGGAGATAGTGATGCGGCTGCGGTGGAGGGTGTCGAGGGCCGCGGCGTCGAAGTCGGGGTCCTGGATGCCTTTCTGGGCATTGCGGTACAGTTTGCGGGCCATTTCGTAGGCGCGGACGCCATCGACGGACTTGGCGCTGAACAGCGGCGCAACCTGCTCCTGCGGACCCAGGAAGGACGGGAGGACGGCGCGGACGGCCTCCTCCGTCACCTGGTCGTACGGGAACGTCCGGTCCACTTCCTTTTCCAGATCATAGGAAGGCGTCGTGGCGCCGAAACGGACGGAAGCGACATACTCCTTGTCGTGGTCCTGGAACTCCTGCGCACGCTTGCAGGCCGGGCCGAGGCATACGAGCAGCACGCCCGTCGCCAACGGGTCCAGCGTTCCCGCGTGGCCCACCTTCAGGTTCTTCTTGCGGAAGTGCCGGAAAGCCGCGAACTTGACCTTCCGGATGACATCGGCCGAGGTCCATCGATAGGGTTTGTCGATGGGCAGGACGATGCCGTCCGGGTAGTCGGCGATGTCATGGGAGAGAGATTCCTTCGCTCCGCTCGGAATGACAGGGGAAGCGCCTGGCACGTAGATGCTCATCGGCAGGGCATCTTGTCGATGCGGCGCTGGTGGCGGCCGCCTTCGAAGGCGGTGTCCAGCCAGGTGCGGACGATGTTGGAGGCGATGCGGTACGGGATGAACCGGGCCGGGAGGACGAGCACGTTCGCGTTGTTGTGGGCCTTCACGAGGCGGCCCACCTCGGAACACCAGGCGAGGCCGGCCCGAATGCCCTGGTGCTTGTTCAGGGTGATGGCCATGCCGTTGCCGGTGCCGCAGAGGGCGATGCCCAGCTCCACTTCCCCGCTCTCGACCGCCTGCGCCAGGCGGTGGGCGAAATCGGGATAGTCGCAGCTCACCTCGGTGTCGGTTCCGTAGTTGACGACCTCGATGCCGCGCTCGCGCAGCATCTTCATCAGTTTCTTCTTATACTCCACGCCAGCGTGGTCGTTGCAGATTCCTATTTTCATAAAGTATTAGATTTCTCGACTAGCTCGAAATGACAAAACACGCTCGAAATGACAAAACTAGCTCAAAATGACAAAAATCAAAGGATGGCATTCTTACATACTTGGACCGCCTCTTCGTCGGGACGGCATTTGAGCTGGAAGCAGGGAACGGTCATCGCGACGCGTTCGATGGTAGGGATGAGGAGCGACATGATGTCGTGATTCCAGCGGATGGTGGAGACGGCGGCGATGACGCTCGCATAGGCCTGGAGGGGCTCCAGGCGGGCGATCCGGTTCTCCGGGAACTGCTCCAGGCGCACGAGGGCGTTCACCGGGGCGACGACGTTGCGGTAGCAGAGCGTCTTCCCGCTCCAGGGCGAACCGTATACGAGGAAGCGTCCGTCCTCATAGCGGATGACGGGGTTATCGTCGTTCATCAGGTCCGATCCGGGGACGAATTCGTGCCACAGGCGGCTGTGCGTGCTCTTTCCGGTGCCGCTCACGCCGAAGAAAAGGTTGCCACGGCCTTCGTAGCGGGTGACCGACGCGTGCAGCAGCAGCGTCCCGAGCCCCGCCGTAGCGAAGGTATATTGGATCATCAGGGAGGTATTGACCTGGAACAGGGTGGTCTTGCCGCCCATGCGCGGGCAGGGATAGTAGTCCCCTTCCGTATAGTCCTTGTCCATCACGAAGTAGCCTGCCCGGACCTCCGGGGCCACCAGATACTCGTAAATGGTCTTGCTTCCGAAAGTATAGCCGTAATAGTAAGGCGGAATTTCTTCCACGGCCGTGACCCTCTTCCACTGCGGACGCGATTCCTCCAGCCAGTCGGGCACCCCGGCATGGATGGTCAGGGTGAAGACGGGCTCCCCTTCCGCCACCTCGAACGGCGCGTACTGGAGGAAATCCAGGGCGTGGCGGTATTCCGAGCGTTCCGCCTCGTCCAGGGTGTCCCAGACCTCGCGCGTCATCGCTTCCTTGCCCATCAGGGCCTCGTTGACGGAAAGCTGCTCCTGCCGGTCCGCCGGAACGGACTCGACGCCGATGTCCTCGCCGCGGCGGAGACGGTCCACGAGCGCCAGCTGCTGCTCCGTCAGGGCCTTGAAGGTCCACGGCTGCTCCAGCCGCACCCGCACCGTGTGCCCGCCGATCCGATATAATCTCGTTTCCACATTCATAGCATACAAAGATGGGCAAAATCTTTGGAAAATGCTATCTTTGCATCTATGAAAAGACTTCCTCTCCTTTGCATCGCGCTGGCGGCGGCCGTGCTTCCGCTGCGGGCGCAGCGCGCCGGCGAGACGCCGGAGCAGAAGGCCGCCCGGATGGCCTGGTTCGACAGCGCGAAGCTGGGCATTTTCATCCACTGGGGCATCTACGCCGTGGACGGCGTGTCCGAGAGCTGGTCCTTCTACAACAAGTACCTCCCCTACGAGCAGTATATGGCGCAGAAGACCGGTTTCACGGCAGAGAACTACCGGCCGGCCGACTGGGCGGAACTCATCCGGGAGAGCGGGGCGAAATACACGGTCATCACATCCAAGCACCACGACGGCGTCGCCCTCTGGGACACCAAGGCCTCCGACCTCAGCGTCCCGAAGCAGACGCCCGCCGGCCGCGACGTCCTGACGCCCTTCGTGAAGGAAGCGCGCAAGCGGGGGCTGAAAGTGGGCCTCTACTATTCCCTGCTGGACTGGTCGCACCCGGACTATCCCAACTTCACCAAGGACGAGACCCGCTACGCCATCGCGGACGATCCCGCCCGCTGGCAACGTTTCGTGGACTTCGACAAGGCCCAGCTCACCGAGCTCTCCAAGGCCTACAAGCCCGACCTCTTCTGGTTCGACGGCGACTGGGAGCAGAGCGCCGAGACCTGGCACGCGCCCGAGATCATCGACCTTCTCGCCTCCTACAACAAGAACGTCATCGTGAACTCCCGCATCCAGGGGTATGGCGACTACGGCACCCCGGAGCAGGGCGTCCCGACCGTCCGGCCCGAAGACCGCTACTGGGAGCTGTGCTACACCATCAACGACTCCTGGGGCTTCCAGCACACGGACATCAACTTCAAGACCCCGCAGATGGTCCTGAAGACCTTCGTCGACTGCCTGTCGATGGGCGGGAACCTGCTGCTGGACATCGGCCCCCGCGCGGACGGGACCATCCCGGAGGAGCAGGTGGCCGTCCTGAAGGAACTGGGCCGATGGACCCGGAAGCACAAGGAGGCCATCTACGGCACCCGGGCGGGCATTCCCGCCGGTTTCGCCCCCGGCTACACCACCCTGAACCAGGCCGGCGACATCCTGTACGTGTATCTCCCCTACCGCCCCAACGGCGCCGTGGAGATCAAGGGCATCATGAACCAGGTCCAGCGCGTCTGGGTGGTCGGGAGCGGCAACATGCTCAACTACAAAGTCTATAACAAGGTCTACTGGAACGACATCCCCGGCCTCCTGGAGATCGACGTCCCCGAGCAGGCGCTGGACCCGGGCGTCACGGTCCTCGCCATCCTGCTGGACGGCCCCGTGAAGCTGTACAAGGGCGCCGGCCAGGTCATCACCGCCAATTAATGACACTATGCGCAAATACCTGATTCTCAGTCTCGCAGCCGTACTCCTCGCAGCCTCCTGCACGCGCACCTACCGCGCCGTCGGCGACACGCATCTCACCGTGTTCGACCACGCCCACGTCCAGTTCCTGCCGGACAGCCTGGGCGGTTTCACCGACGCCGATGCGGAAGGCATCGTCCACCTCACCAACGGACGCATCATCCTGAAGAAGGTCCAGCTGCCCGACTACAAACGGAAGGTGGACGTGAAACTCACCGTCCGCGTGGAGTCCGACGGCGACCGCTGGGACAAGTCCGGCTCGGTGTTCGTCATCCCGGCGAACGGGCCGAAGGTGAACATCCTGTCCGTCGCCAAGGGCGAAGCCGCCTGGCCGGCGGTCGATTCCACCCGCTACGAGAAGCTCGTCGGCACGGTTCCGGGGCCCGATTTCGAGCCCACGGTGGAACTGATGCGCTTCATGACGCCCTTCGGCGTGGGCTACTACAGCCGCCGCGACACCACCACCTACGCCTCCCGGAAGCCCGTCTATATCGACGAATGGGCCCCCGAGGCGTGCTGGGAGGCCGATATCACCGACCTCTATCCCCTCCTGAAGGGCGAGGCCTGGGTGGGCGTCTTCATCGACACCTGGACCGCCGAAGGCTACCTGGCGAGCGTCGATATCGACGTGAAGGAGGACGAATGCAAGTACGAGCCCATCCCCCGCGGGCACGTCACCCCGCTCGTGAACACGGTCTATTACGTCGGCCAGGAATATCCCGACATCTTCGCCCGAAAGGACCTGACGGTGGATTTCGAACTCCCGCGTTTCGCTTCCAAGGCCTCCTTGCGGTACATCGTGACGGGCCACGGCGGCCATAGCGAGGGCGACGAGTTCACGAAACAGCGGAATCTCGTTTCCGTGGACGGAACGCCGGTCCTCGACTTCATCCCCTGGCGCACCGACTGCTCGTCCTTCCGCCTCTACAACCCCACGTCCGGCATCTGGTACCTCCGCAACGGCCAGCCGGTCGTCACGCGGCGGGACGGTCCCCGTACGCCGCTGAGCCCGGACGACGTCATCCGCGAGATTGCGTCCTCCGACCTCTCCCGCTCCGGCTGGTGCCCCGGTTCCCAGGCCGAACCGTATGACGCCCCGCTCGGCGAACTCGCCGCGGGCATGCACCGCCTCACCATCAGCATCCCGAACGCGCAACCCATCGACGGGGACAAGATGAACCACTGGCTCGTCTCCGCGTACCTGGTGTGGGAGGAATAGTTTTTGCACAGAATCATACTTGATATGAAAAACCTCAAGGAATACATCGAACCGGCGCTCCGCGTCCTGGAGGCGCGGTTCGAACAGGCCTTCCTCCAATCGACCGGAGAGAACAGGGCCGACTTTGGTTACGACAATGACAATGACCTGGGAGACCTTTAGCGCCATGAGAAAGATTTTGCTCGCGGCGCTGGCCGCATTGACCCTCGCGGGGTGTCAGAAAAACGTCTCCGAGCCGGTGAAGGCCTTGATCTTCACCTCGGAAGAACCGGCCACCCGGACCGGATGGAACGGGGAGACCATCGAATGGACCGCCGGCGACGCCATCAGCATGGCTTACTCCGTGAACTCGAGCTGGGTGGGGCCGAACCTGTATCCCTCCGACGCCTTGACGGAAAACAGCCTCACGGCCGCCTTCCGGGTGCCCGGGAACTTCCCGACCAACCTTGTCGGCGCCCATCATTTCTACGCGGTCTATCCGGCGGTCGCGGGAACGGATTTCAGTGGCGCGCCCGACGTGTTCACCGCCGTTCCTGAAGTCCAGACGCCCACGGCGACCTCCTTCGATCCGGCCGCGGACCTGATGGCCGCCACCTCCACGGGTGACTGGCGCAGCCTGCCGGCCAGCCCCATCCCGATGATCTGGACCCGCCTGACGGCCCACGCCGACATCACCCTGAAGAATCTCGCCCTCGACGCCGACGAAACGGTGCAAAGCATCGTCCTCCAGGCCCAGAACGGGGCCGAACTGACGGGCGACATCATCGTCGACCTGTGCAATGCCGAGGAGTATGCCACCGACGGCGTTCCGCGTGTCACGGTCAATGCGGAGAACCTCGCCGTCGACGCTTCCGGCAACCTGGAGTTCTGGGTGAGCGTGTTCCCGGTGGAGCTGACTGAACTCACCGTCACGCTCACGACCGACAAGGCCACCTACCGGAAAGTGTTCCGGAATATTTCCAAGGCCTTCGCGCGGAATGCCCGCAACATCCTGGGAATCAGTATGCAAGGAGCGGAGAAGACCCCGTTTGCCCCCGTTGGCGAATACTATGTGAAGGTGACGCAGGCGCAGACGGACTGGACGGGAGACTACTTGATCGTGTATGAAGGGAACAAAATGGTCCTGGACAGCGACGGAGACGCGAAAACGCACGATATCGTGTCCGTCTCCGACGGAAAAATCACCTACGAATCGGGCAAGGCCTACAACATCCGCATCGAGAAGTCCGGTAGCGGTTATTCGATGAAGATGGGCGACAACTACTATGGATTGAATTCCAGCAGCAACGCCCTGCACGTCAGCACGAGCGAACCCTCCGACAATTACCGCTGGACCTTCAAGACCACGAACGGTGTCATCCGCGCCTACAACGTCGAGTACCCCACCCGCTTCCTCCAATTCAACGCCAGCTCCATGCAGTTCCGCTGCTATACCAGCGCACAAAAGGACGTCACGTTCTTCAAGCTGGACGGCGAAGCGCCCGGCAGCGGTGGCGGAGGAACGACGCCCGCCACGCCTACAGTGACGACGGGCAGCTCCTCCAATGTCACCCAGACCGAGGCCACGCTCTCCGCTACCTACACGGGAACGCCCACCTACGGCGGCGTGGAATGGGGCCTTTCCGCGGATGACCTGTCCGAAGACTGGCAGGCGGAGTACCTGAACGGCGGTTCCTTCAACGTGACCATCAACGGACTCGGCGCCGGCCATACCTACTATTACCGCGCGTACATCGCCGTCCTGGAAGGCACTGATTATCAGTACTACTACGGCGAGGTCAAGAGCTTCACCACGCCGGCCGGAGAGATCGTCATCGGCGGCGACCAGCCCGGCTGGTACGAGGCGCCGATGATGAACATCTCCAAGTCAGGGAATTACCGGGTGAACACCAACGATCCTACGCAATACTACGCCATCCACATGTGCTCCGGCGGAGAAAAGGGTCCCGGCGGCAAAACCGCCCGCAGCTACACCGTCTGCTACAGCGCCGAGTATCATTGCCCCGTGTGGGTTGCCGCGCCGCGGCACAGCATGTATGTGGGCGGCGCGGGCCGGAATGACAGCTATAGGAAAGATCCGGACATTCCCTCCAACATCCAATACAATTCCAAGAGCACGGGTGGCGGTTGCAACAAGGGACATATGCTGGGCTCGGCGGAACGCACTTCTTCCGTCGCCACCAACAAGGACGTCTTCTACTACACGAACATCGCCCCGCAGCTGTCTTCCGGATTCAATACCGGTGGCGGCGGCTGGAACAACCTGGAAGACTGGGTGGACACGCAGGTGTGCGCTGACACGCTGTACGAGGTCATCGGCTGCTACTTTGACCGGTACACCGACGGCTACGGCGTCACGCAGAATCCCACCGTCATCTCCTATGGCGGGCGGAACGACGTGTCCATGCCCACGATGTTCTACTACGTCCTCATCCGCACCAAGCAGGGCAATTCCGGCAAGGCGCTCAAGGACTGCACCGCTTCGGAAATCAAGTGCGCCGCCTTCGTCCGCACCCACAGCAACGCCCTGAAGGGGCAGAAGGTCACCTCCCGCGAAATGATGTCCGTTGCGGACCTGGAACGTATCACCGGCGTCACCTACTTCCCGAACGTGCCGAACGCCCCGAAGGATACCTTCAAGGCGTCCGACTGGGGGCTGTAGTCCCCCGGACGGCAGAAAGTGTTGAAGGTGGTCCAGTTGGTGGACCACCTTCAGCGTTTTTACCCTTTTTCTGTCAATGGTGGTCCAGTCTCAGGACCACCATCAGCACTTAGAAACTCCGGAACGTATCCCAATTGGTGTTTGTCTCCGCTGTTGCCTCGACCGAGGGTGGCAGGTTCGCGAAGAAGTTGAAACCGGTCATCTGCTCGATGTAATCGACGCTCTTGGCGAAGCTCTGCCAGTTCTCGCCGCTGTGGGCCTCGTGGGTGAACCAGAAGCCGATGGCGGAGGCGGCGGTCACCGTGCCGCCGGAGCGGCGGACCTTCAGCAGGACCTTGTAATAGTAGTTCGGAATCGGAAGCACCTTGCCGTCGTTGCTTGAATTCGTGAGCGTGCGGACGGTCTCGTTTCCGCCGACGGTCTGATAGACCGGCCCGGTAACGACATAGACGGAATCCGAGCCCGACACCATGTTCCGGACCTGGTTCTCCAAGGTGTTCCAGATGCCCTGGTTGAAGGAGGCATGCTGCGGCGTGCTGTTGGTCCAGTAGTAGGTCTGGTTCTGCAGGCTGCTGTCCGCATTGCGGTCCGCGTTCGGGATCTGGTGACCACGGTCATAAGTGACGCCGCCCTGGGAAGGATAGGCCTTGGAGCAGTCCGCCTGCTTGGCCTCGGGAATCTGCGGATTCTTCTTCCATCCGTTTCCGGTGCCTGAGCCGTTATGGGAGCTGGTATACACGTAAGCCGTCCACAAGGACGCGTATCTGGCAGGATCGTACAGGATGGAATAGTTGCGGATATTCTTTCCGTTCAAAGTTCCCCGTGTCGTAACCATATACTTGCCACCAAGGGAAGCCGGCGACTCCGGCGCCTCCAGCCAGTCCTTGTTCAGGGTGGTGGCGGTCGATGGCGACAGGGTTTTGAACGACTTTACGGAGCCGTAAACCATCTGATAGTCGCCGTCTATCAGCACCTCCATGAAGGCGACATAGTAGTAGGTCGAATTCTCATTCAGCGCGCCCACGGCCGCATTGAACGAGCCGCTGCCGATAGTCAGCGCGGACTGGGTATAGACGGGCTGACCTTGGATCAGCGTGCTGAGATTGGAGGACGTTCCTACATAGAAACCCGCCCCCTGGAAAGACTGGACCCCGGAGTACGAAGCGGACAGGGTCGCCCCTGTCGCGCTTACGTTACTCGCGGATCCGGTCAGGACTGCGGGCTCTTCACCCCCGGCGCCTCCGCCGGATGTCCCTCATTTCTTGAAAAAATAGACGCCGCTATTGTTCGCTCCGTCGTAACACCTGACAGAATCATTATAAGCCCGCATATATTGGGACTTATTATCATGCTTGACAGAGAAGACGCCAGAGAAGCCGCCAGAGGACACCGCGGAGAAAGTCCAATAGCCATAGTCGGAGGATGTATTGTCAACATAACCGAACTTCTTCGATCCAGTTGCGACAAGGTACTTTTCAAGCGTCGTATTGTAGATGTAGTAGGAATTCTCGACGGGGCCTGCTGTTAAGACAAACTCTCCCGATCCCTCAGCGGGGGAGAAAGACTTGTCCGTGCTGTTATAGACGCCTTCAATGCAGGTGAAAGTCTGTGCATTAATCGTCGTGGAAGGAACAGCATAATACTTATTGTCGCTCAAAGCCGTGATCACAAAGGTTCCCGCAGTCAAATCTGACAGGGTGGGCACTTCGGACCAAGCATCTCCGCTGACATCAGGCTTTGCATTGACGGTAATCTCATAATCGTCGTACTTTCCCTGATAGGTCACTCTGACTGTCTGTTTCCCCGCTGTACTCATATCATACCCCGAAAAGGTAACATCGGACACGTCAACCGTGGAACGGGAGCCATCGCTGTAAACAGCAGTGATCGTTCCGCCGAAAGTGAATTCGTCCCCCACGGTGAAGGTGGTCTTCTGGCCGCTCACCTCGATGGAAGACAGAGTCTTGGGCTGCACATCGCCATCTGACCAAGGAGAAACATCGACCGTGGTGAAGCAAAGCTGACCATTGGCGGTATCGCCATCCGAGCCGAAGTTCGCCTTGTCACCCACAGTAAACACAACACTGGAAGCATCGCCAGTCCAGGTCACTTTCGTATCATTCTCCGCCTGTGTCGCGATCGTACCGGTAGAAGCCGTGATGGGCGCTAAGCGCTTCCGGCCCTGGGCGGAGAGGTTGAACACTATCTTGGTCATGTTCTCCTTGCTGTTGGAAACCGTCAACGTCCCCTTGGCATAAATACGGAGATCACTTCCATTCGCGTTATAGGCAGGGGCAGTCGCCGCCTCACCCTTTGCCGCGGTAAAGCTGTAAACACCAGCCGTGAAGCTCGTGCTTGCATAATCGGCAACGACAATCGTATGCAGCGTATTGTCTACCTCGGTCACCGTAACTGCGACCGTGGCGGAAGCGGAGTTGAAAGCGGAGGTGGCGGCAGCGGCGACCGTGATGGTCGTGGAGCCGGCGGCCACACCGGTCACCGTACCGTCAGTGGCGACGGTTGCGACGGCCGTGTTGGCGGAGGTGTAGGTGATGGTGCCGTCCGTGTTCGTGGTCACATTGATCTTCTCAGTCGCACCAACCCCGACAGAAAGGGTCTCGGTCACGGTAAAGGTCGGATTCTTGGGAGTGACCGGAGCGACATCATCCGTGTACTTGACGGTGATGGCCTTAATGCGGCGAGCACCGCTCGTTCCACCGATCGTAAACGTGACAGAACCTGCCTCACCAGTCCAAGTAGGCGTCTCGAAAGTCGGGACATCCGCTGTAATCGGGTTTGTTCCATCACCGCTGCCGAAAGTGAATTCGATGGAAATGATGGTCTTCCCGTCAGCGCTGACGGTCATGGAATTGGAGCCATACATACGAACCGCAGTGCCTGTATCGTAGTACTTCGGAGCATTGTTATTGGTTCCCTTGTCAAAAGTTGCCGTCACACCGTTTTCAGTCACAGAAGAGACCTCCTGGCCATTGGTATAACCTTGCTGGGAGAAGTCGATCGTGGCCGTGGTCACGCCCGGCTCGACAGGGCCGACAGAGGCATCATCCAGTTTGAAGTTCTGAATCTCCCAGGTACCGGCCTTTGTCGCGGTGCTGGTGTACTTGAAGCCAATCTGAACTTTCTTGCCCTTGTAGGCGGAAAGGTCGAGGGAACCGGAATCGGCGAAGGTCCAGCCAAGGCTGGTCGGGTAGTTGACGCCTTCGATAGCAGCCCAGGAGCCGCCCTCTTCACGTACCCAGACAGAAGTTTCTTCCTGGGCCTTGGCGACGCTGGAGAAGAAGTTCGTGGCATGGGAGAAGGTGAGCGCCGGATTCTGGGCGGTGGCCAGGTCAACGACCGGAGAAATCAGCCAGCTTTCAGCGGCATAATTCGTGTTGCTCTTGAAAGCGCTGGCCTTCATGAACCCACGAGAATCGAAGGTCCAGACATAGTTGAGATCCGTAGGCTTGTTCACATCGTTAATCGTGAAGTCTCCCTGGCCCTGGTCCTCGGTAAAGCCCCACTCAAACGGATAGCCCTTGGGTTCGGTGCTGGCAGCCTCTTGGGTGATGGAGAAGACAAATTCGTCGCCCTCGGCGGCGATGATCGCCGCGTCGTCCGTGCTGACGAGGACCGTATACTCCTTCTCGGCGGGATCGG
Source organism: uncultured Bacteroidales bacterium (assembly GCA_947169405.1). Taxonomy (GTDB): domain Bacteria; phylum Bacteroidota; class Bacteroidia; order Bacteroidales; family UBA932; genus Cryptobacteroides. Next base: position 3,693 of record CAMVPS010000041.1, on the reverse strand, counting down.
TGTTGGCCGGGAAGCTGACCGTGACCGTGCCGGCGCCTTCACCGGAGGCGGGAGCCACGGTGGCGCCATCGGAAGCGGAGGCCGTCCAGGCGACGTTGCCGGTGACGTTGATCGTCACGGAAGTGGTCGTGGCAGGAACCGTCAGGCTCAGGCTTTCGTCAGCGCCGGGCAGTTCGGCATTGAACTCAGGCGTAATGACGGCATCGGTGACATGGACATCCATGACTTCCCAAGTACCAGCCGCGGCTTCGTGGCCGACGTACTTGAAGGCGAACTGGAAGGTCTTGCCCTTGAATTCGGAGAGGTCCACGACCTGCTCCTCGAAGGCTGACCAGGTACCGTTCAAGGCGGGATAGGTGATGGTGAACTGCGTCCATTCACCGCCCTTCTCGCGGGCCCAGAGGGTCGCTTCTTTGGTCACGTCGCCGAAGTACTTGTTAATGCACTGCTTGAAGGAGAGCTTCACACCGTTCGTGGCGCTGGTGGCGTCGATTTCCGGGGAAGTGAGCCAACTCTCACCTTCCGTATTGCTGCTAAAGTGGGAAGTGCCCTTCATGAATTTGTTCCCGTTGTTGGTTCCAGGGGTCCAGATGCCGGTACCGATCACATTGTCGATGGTGAACTTGCCGGGGCCTCCTTCAAAGGACTCCTCGAACGGAATCACCTGGGCGGTGACTGTGGTCATCGTGGCGTCGAACGGGATGTTCAGCAACTTGATGTAGCCGGGTTTGAACTCGGTGGCGGCGGAAAGGGTGATTTCCTTCGTGGTCGTGCCCTTCTTGGAGCCGTCGGCATTCTCAGCCTCGACCTCGACCTTCAGTTTGGCGCCGGCCGCGGCGGTGAAGGGCTTGATGACGGCGTAGTAATCCGCATTCGAATCGGGGGCGATCGCGCTCGGATCGGCATTCGTCACCATCACGTTGTCAAACACATATGTGTCGCCGCTGCCCACGAAAGCGGGGGCGGTGCCGGAGAAGTCGATGTAATAGGTACCGACGATATCTTCCGGGGCGGTGAACTTGACGGAGAGGACTTTGATTGCTTCCTCCTGGGCGTTGACGACCTTGAAACGGACGACGGAGGCGGCATTCTTCATCTCGATGACCGGCGTTTCACCCGCCGGGACATTCTTGACATTGCCGAACACCGGGACCTTCACGCCGGCGAGATGCTCCATATTGTCATCCATCTTCTGGGTCTGGAACTGACCACCGACGGTCGTGTAGCCGCTGCGCTCATAGGTGGATCCTTCCGGATTGAGCGTGGTCGGGTTCGGAATCGCACGGGTGTAAGGATAGAACGCGTACCAGTCGTAGGCGTCGGCCGTCAGTTCGACCTCGCCCGTCGCGCGGTTCGCGGAAGCGTCCTGCACCGTGAACTTGATATTCGAGGACCAGGAGGTGGTACCTGCAGCGGCGTTGAAGACGGAGAGTTCGTCGCCGGCATTCCATTCCGTGGACATCCCGTAATTGATGGTACGGGTGGCGACATCGCTCAGAACAATTTCAACTTTCCGGCCATTGCCGGCGTAGTCGGCTTCCTTGTTACAACCGACGAAGGTGAGGGCGGCAGCGGCCAGACCCGCAAAGAAAAGGGCTTTTTTCATCGCTTGGATTCTTTAAGGGTTTGACTTAGAAGTCGATGGAATCATCATCTTCGTTCCAGTCCTGGATGGGACCGGCGGTGGCGGATTGAAGGAAACTGGCGTCGAAACGGACGTCCAGTTCGCGGGCGGCAGGAGCCGTGTAAAGAAGTTTTTTGTCCATAATTATGTGTTTCGATTTCTTTCTTCGGGAAAATCTCGACAAAGGTACGGATTATCCGCCGAAAGAACAAGTTCTCCGTAGGAGAAGTTATCCCATAATTATGCACGGAAGGCTACACCGGGCGGTACTTCCGGATCTCGTTCTCCAGGGTATGGCTGATGGGAAAACGGGCGCGCGAGGCCCGGATGACTGGGAAGAAGGACTGAAACGTTTCATCTTCCGCGTTTTGCGCGAGATGGTCGGCCAGCAGGCGCTCCAGTTCCGTATGGAAAGCGGGGCCGTGGTCGGGATGGCGAAGGTGTGTCAGTTCGTGCAAGAGGATGTAATCCTGCAGCGGCACGGGGACCCGCATCAGGTTCAAGTTCAGGTTGATGTTGCCCTTCGAGGAGCAGGAGCCCCAGTTGGAGGTGTTGTGCTTGATGGTGACGCGGTTGTAGATGAAGCCGTAGCGGGCCGCGAATTCCGCCAGGCGGGGCGGAAGCGCGGCCTTCGCCTTCGCCCGGAGGGATTCGATGTCCTCCCCTTCCGGCAGGTCCGCGTTCCGGGCGTTCGCCCGCTCGAGGGCCGCCAGGACCCATTCCCGGCGGGATTCCAGGAAGGTGACGCCCATCGCGTAGGCGACGTAGGAAGGGACGGTCACGACAACGCCGCGGCGCGGATGGACCCGGATCGAAATCCGCCGCGACCGGGCGCTTTTCCGCAGCCGGACCTCCCCGATCACCGGGTCGATATGGACCTTCTCTTTCACGGGAACAAAGGTACAAAAAGTTTTGTTTTATCGGATTTTATGCCTAAATTTGCAGGCTTTTTTGCGGGAAGGTCCCGCATACTGATAACTTTTTAACCTCATTGCATCATGGCCGAATATTTACAGCCTGAGAAAAAGCAAGAGATTTTCGCGAAGTACGGGAAGTCCAATAAGGACACCGGCTCTCCTGAGAGTCAGGTTGCTTTATTTTCCTACCGTATCGCTCACCTTACCGAGCACGTGAAGAAGAACAAGAAGGACGTGGTTACCCGTCGTTCCCTTCTCCGCCTGGTCAGTAAGCGTCGTCAGCTTCTGAACTACCTTCAGAAGGTGGACATCGAGAGATACAGGGCGCTTATCAAGGAGCTGGGTCTCCGTCGATAAGTTCCGGAATAGGAAAATGCGGGGGCAGAGATCTATGCAAGGCAGGGTCTCTCCCCCTTTTTCGATGAAAAGAGATTCCTTCGCTCCGCTCGGAATGACAGGAAGCAAGGATCGACGATAGAAGACGTAAAGACGTAACAGAAGTAAAACAAATGAACATCATCAACAAGAAGATCGAATTGCCCGACGGTCGGGTAATCGAGATCGAGACCGGCAAACTGGCCAAGCAGGCCGCCGGTTCCGCGGTGGTGAAGATGGGAGGCACGATGCTGCTCGCCACCGTCACCTGCGCGAAGGAAGTCAAGGAGGGAACCGACTTCATGCCCCTCACCGTAGATTATCGTGAAAAGTATTATTCTGCCGGCCGTTTCCCCGGCGGTTTCCTCAAGCGCGAGAGCCGTCCCTCCGATTACGAGGTGCTCATCGCCCGCCTGGTGGACCGTCCGATCCGTCCGCTTTGGCCGGATGACTTCCATCTCGAGGTCTTCGTGAACATCATGCTCATCTCCGCGGAGAAGGACATCCAGCCCGACGCCCTCGCCGGCCTGGCCGCCTCCGCCGCCCTCGCCACCTCCGACCTGCCCTTCGGCGGTCCGGTTTCCGAGGTCCGCGTCGCCCGCATCGACGGAAAGTTCGTGATCAATCCCGGCTTCGCCGACGGTGCCCGCGCCGACCTGGACCTGATGGTCGCCGCCACCGAGGAGAACATCATGATGGTCGAAGGCGAGATGAACGAGGTTTCCGAGCACGACATGCTCGAGGCCATCAAGTTCGCCCACGAAGAGATCAAGAAGC
>CAMVPS010000040.1:0-16428 GCA_947169405.1 uncultured Bacteroidales bacterium | reverse complement strand
CAAGGCCGCCATCATGATCGGCGGCGCCAGCGCCATCTTCTATGTCATCTGGGTGCTGGTCAGCCTGGTGTTCACCCAGCACTGGACCTCTCCGGTCATCTATGCGCGCTTGGCGGTGTTCATCCTCGCCTTCGCCATCCTCGAACTCTATATGGTCCGGGCCTACGGGTATCTGACCGAGAAGAAGGCGGGATCGGCCTGGCTCATGATCCCGGCCTCCAAGGCGGAAAAGTTCGTGTCGATGCTGCTGATGGTGTGCATCGTCATCCCGTTCCTGTTCTTTGTGACTTACCTGGCCATCGACGGAATCCTGGCCCTGGTGGATCCTACCTGTAAAGGCGCCCTGCTCGTCAGCGGAATCGACGCTTACAGCGAGATGATCAAAGCAATCACCGAACTCAGCGTCGAATCCCCGATAACCTTCTCTCCCGCGAGTATCATTTTCTCGCTCGTCATCAGCCTGTTCTGCAATTTCCTGTACTTCCATCTGTGCGGCATCTGCTTCAAGAAGAACAAGCTCGTGGGCGCGATCGCCATCCTGTTCGGCCTCTCGATCGTGCTGTCTCTCCTGACCGGCATCATCGTTCCGCGGATTTTCACGAACATCGACTTCAGCAACATGGACGAAATGCAGATCGCCCGTTGGGTCACCGGCTGCATGAACGCCGGAGTCATGATCAGCTGCCTCATGACCGTCGGCCTCGGCTGGGGTGTCTGGCGCCGCATCAAAACCATTCAGCATTAATACACTATGAACTTCAATACCGAAAAACCCATCTATCTCCAGATCGTGGATGTGATCGCCGACCGCATCCTCTCGGGAGAGCTCAAGGGGGGAGATCGCATTCCTTCCGTGAGAGAGTACGGTGCCGACATCGGGGTGAACCCGAACACGATGATGCGCTCCTACGAGAAGCTCACCGCCGACGGCATCATCTACAACAAGCGCGGGATCGGGTATTTCGTCTCCGACGACGCCCGGGACACCGTGCTGGCCACCCAGCGCAAGGACTTCATCGAGAAGGAAGTCCCCGCCATCAAGCAGCGCATGACCCTTCTCGGCCTCGATTCATCCATCTTCAACGAGTAATACAAATGAAAAACATCCTCTATATCGCAGCGACGGTGCTCCTTTGCTCCTCCTGCTTCCACGTGAACTCCAACTACAAGGGCTCCTTCTTAGGTGGGAAGAACGCCATCAAGGGCGAAGGCCCCGTCATCACCAAGTCCTTCGACCTCAAGGACTTCGACCGGATCGTCATCAACGGCCAGGCCGATGCCACCTTCACCCAGTCCGATACCTACGAGGTGACCCTCCGCGCCCAGGAGAACGTCTTCGACTATGTCGATTACCGGGTGGAAGGCACGACCCTCATCCTCGAACTGAAGGACAAGCGCACGGTCCGTTCGACGGACTTCGACGTCACCCTCAAGGCCCCCATGCTGAAGGGCATCGAGATCAACGGGGCCGCGGACTTCGACATCCCGGCCGGCCTCAAGAGCGACGATGACCTCAAGATCGAGGTCAATGGCGCCGGCGACCTCACCTTCGACGCCGTCCGCTGCAACAACCTGACCATTCAGGCCAACGGGGCCGCTGATGTGGACCTCACCGACATCAACGTGCAGAGGCTCAAGGTGGATGTGAACGGCGCCGGTGACGTGATCGTCGAAGGCGAAGCCGCCGATGCGGACCTCTCCGTGAACGGCGCCGGCGATATCGACGCCAGCGGCCTCAAGGTCGCCGGTAAGGTGTCCAAGCACGCCGCCGGTCTCGCCAAGATCAAGCTGTAGACTAACTTTTTTGGTTAAACATAATCGTTTTCCCGGGCCGGGCTGTCGCGAGACATCCCGGCCCGTTTCTGCCACTCCGCTCGTAGCCCTTCCCCTTGTCATTTCGAGCGGAGCCGCAGGCGGAGTCGAGAAATCTGCCCACAAAAAAGGCCGAACCCAGCGGGTCCGGCCTTGAACCATTGAAGAACGGGGCTTACTTCTCCTTCGGGACCATCGCCTTCCAGACGCAGGCGCTCAGGGCGCCGCCCACGAGCGGAGCGCAGATGAACACCCACACATCCTTCAGCGCGTCGCCGCCGGCGAAGAGGGCCGGGCCGATGGAACGGGCCGGGTTCACGGAGGTGCCGGTGAGGTTGATGCACATCAGGTGGATGAGGATCAGGGAGAGACCGATCGCGAGACCGGCCGGCTTGCCGGCGCCGTACTTGGCGTCGGTCGTGCCGAGGACCACGAGGACGAAGAGGAAGGTGGCGATCACCTCCACGAGGAACGCGCCGCCGACGCCGCCGGCGTTGGCCACGCCGTTGGAGCCCAGGGCGCCCGTCAGGTCGGGGGCCGCAACCACTTTCGTGAGCAGCAGGAGGCAGGCGCCGGCGAGGATACCGCCGATGACCTGGCCCACCCAGTAGCCGCAGGCGTCCTTCCAGCTCATCCGGCCGGAGAGGGCGACGCCGAGGGTGATGGCAGGGTTGATGTGGCAGCCGCTGATTTCACCGATGGTGTAAGCCATGGCAACCACGGCCAGACCGAAGGCGATGGCGGTTCCCACCACGCCAGCGGGAGTGCCGCAGCCGAGGAACATCGCCGTTCCGCAGCCCAGGAATGTGAGCACGAACGTGCCTACGCATTCAGCAATGTACTTCTTCATAAACGAAAAAATGTTTTGGTTTAGTGATTCAAAGATAGGAATTTTCGTAAGACATTCAAAAGTTTTTGCTATTTTTGTCCCACGCGGGTCCGGCCGCGGCGAAATGTGAATGGAGACTCTCGTGGGGCGCCTTAGGCGCATCTTTTCCCGTACGAAAAATGAAGGTTTGACGGTGGTTCGACAGGCTCACCAACCGTCAAGGGGGGCATATCGGCCCTCCGCGTGGCGGATGGAGCGCCTGGAGAAGGCCTTGCAGGCCTGGCAGGCGCGGCAAGGCTGGCGCGAGCCGGTGCGCACCGTCGGCGAGGCCGCCGAGCTGCTGGGCACGGACACCGGCACCCTGCACGCGTACTTCCGCGACCGCATCGGCCTGGACTTCCGCACCTGGCGCACCCGGCTGCGGCTGGAGGACGCCAAACGAATGCTCGCGGACAACCCGCTCCTGCCCCCGGCCGATGCCGCCCGCCTTTGCGGCTTCTCCAACCGCTCCAACTTCTCCCGCCAGTTCCTCGCCTACACGGGCCAGACGCCGGCGCAGTGGCAGAAGGCTGCATCGATCGATCAGAAAGACAATTAGCAGATTTCTCCGCGCGGCCTTCGGCCTTGGTCGAAATGACAAAGGGACAGCGCTTGGTCGAAATGACAAAGGGACTGCGCTAGGTGGAGATGACAAGGGGCCTAGCTTGGTCGAAATGACAAAAGAATTGTCATTTCGAGCGGAGGCGAAGCCGGAGTCGAGAAATCTTATTATCTTTGCAAGATAAAGCCAAATAGACTATGTTTGAGAATCTGAGCGAGAGACTGGAGCGGTCTTTCAAGATACTGAAGGGTGAAGGGAAGATCACCGAGATCAATGTGGCGGAGACCGTCAAGGACATCCGCAAGGCCCTGCTGGACGCGGACGTGAGCTACAAGGTGGCGAAGGACTTCTGCAACCGCGTGAAGGACAAGGCCATCGGCGCGAACGTGCTAACGGCGGTGAAACCGCAGCAGATGATGATCAAGATCATGCACGACGAGCTCGCCGATTTCATGGGCTCGGAGGCGCAGGATATCAATGTGAAGGGGAATCCCGGCATCGTGCTGGTCGCGGGTCTGAACGGTTCCGGTAAGACGACGTTCTCCGGCAAGCTGGCCCTGCACATCAAGTCCAAGCGCGGCATGAAGGTGCTCCTCGCGGCCTGCGACACGTTCCGTCCCGCTGCCATCGAGCAGTTGAAGGTGCTGGGCGAGGGCATCGGCGTGCCGGTGTACACCGAGGACGGCGAGAAGGATCCGATCAAGATCGCCCAGAACGCCATCCGCAAGGCGAAATCCGAAGGCTACAGCGTGGTGATTGTCGATACCGCCGGCCGCCTGGCCGTGGACCAGCAGCTGATGGACGAGATTTCCGCCCTGCACCAGGCCATCAAGCCCACGGAGACGCTGTTCGTCGTGGACGCGATGACCGGCCAGGACGCCGTGGAGACGGCGAAGGCCTTCAACGACCGCCTGGACTTCGACGGCGTCGTCCTCACCAAGATGGACGGCGACACCCGCGGCGGTGCGGCCCTGTCCATCAAGGCCGTCGTCGGCAAGCCCATCAAGTTCGTCTCCTCCGGCGAGAAGATGGAGGCGCTGGACGTGTTCCATCCCGCCCGCATTGCGGATCGCATCCTGGGCATGGGCGATGTCGTCTCCCTCGTGGAGAAGGCGCAGGAGCAGTTCGACGAGAAGCAGGCCCGCGAGCTTCGCAAGAAGATGGCCCGGGACCAGTACACCCTCTGGGACTTCTACCAGCAGATCCAGCAGATCAAGAAGATGGGCAACATCAAGGACCTGGCGGGGATGATCCCCGGCATGGGCAAGGCCCTCAAGGACGTGGACATCGACAATGACAAGGCCTTCAAGGCCACCGAGGCCATCATCCTGTCGATGACGCAGAAGGAGCGCGAGCATCCCGAAATCATCAATGGCTCCCGCCGCAAGCGCATCGCCGACGGTTCCGGCACCTCCCTCCCGGAGGTGAACCGTCTGCTGAAGCAGTTCGAGGGCACCCGGAAGGTGATGAAGGGCGCGGCGACGGGGAACCTGATGCAGCGGATGGGCGCGATGGGCATGCGCAGACACTAGAACGAACGCAATATGAAAAAGTTGTTTTTACCCCTTCTGGCCGCCGTGCTGGCGGTTTCCGCCTGCGGCATCCTGAGCTCCGAAACGCGTGAGGAACGCGTCGTCCGCGAGGCGAAGGAGGCCCAGATGGTCCGCCAGGGTCTTGAGACCGGAAACTTCACCATCGACATCGACCGGATGTACCCGCTCCGGGGCTCGTCCAAGATGGTGAGCAACTACTCCATCAAGGTGAAGGACGGTGTCCTCATCTCCCATCTCCCGTTCATCGGGCAGGCTTGGCGCGTGCCTTACGGCGGCGGCCACGCCCTGAACTTCGATGCGCCGATTGTCAATTACACGGTGACCCAGCCCCGGACTGACGGCTATGAGATCCGCATTTATGTCAAGACGGACGAGGACGAGCACCTCTATCGCCTGACGGTCTTCGACAACGGGCGGGCCTCGCTGGATGTGCAGTCGCAGAACCGCGACCGCATCTCTTACACCGGAGAGATGGATTTCTATTCGAAAGAGGAGGAGGAAGCGGCGAAGTAGCGCTCGCCGCCGTTCGGGCGGTGCTGCGCGGCGCGCCACTCTTTCATTCTGGATTCATACAGGTCCCATTCCCGGGTCGGGAGGGCCCACTCGATGAAGCGGTCGCATAGATAGGCGGCCGCTTGTTTTGTGGGATGGACCATATCCTCCGCCCACCAGCGGTAGTCGCGGAGTTCGTCCATCATGATCTCATATGCGGGGAAGTAGGGGAGGCCGTCCGTGGCCAGGAGCAACGTACTCTTGGACAGCTGGTTGCCGTGGGCGCCGTCGGCGAGGTGGCGGATCGGGCTCACGGTGAAGATGAAATCCTTCTCCGGGTTCCGGCGGACGAGCCCCCGCAGGATGGCGGCCGTCTGTTCGACCGTCAGCCGGTAACGCGAGAACTCCGTTCCCGGGCGCTTGAGGCAGTTGGCAACCGTCTCGCCGGTGGCGTCGTATCGGAACGCCCACGCGGTACCGAGGGTGACGATGACCTTGTTGCAACCTTTCCAGAAGGCCGATGCTTCCGCGAGCACGGCGTTCGCGTTCTCCAGGAACGCCTCCGGCGTTTCCCGCGCGAAGGACGTGTGGTGCCAGAAGGAGCAGTACCGTCCGTCGCCGGCGCCCATCTCTACGACGTCGTCGGCCGCGAAAGGCACGCCGGAGGCGAGCCGCGCGGCGGCATTGCCGATGGACACGGGATTGAACAGCGTCCCGAACGGGTTGCACAGCACATCGAACCCCGCCGCGGCCAGCCTTCCGCCGATTTCATCGGCAAAACAGCTGCCCACGACGGCAATCCGGTCATTGTACGAAATGGACACCGGCGCCGGGTCCAGGGTGACGGGGGTCTGGAGTTTCATAGAAACAAAATTACACATTTTTACGTATATTTGTAAGTTAAACCGATGATTATGACACTCCGCAATTACTTTCTGGCCGCCTGCGCCCTTCTCGCCCTCTCCTGCGGCCGTACCCTCAAGGACGGGGAATATACCCTGACGGTGCTTTCCACCAACGATGTCCACGGGACGTGGTTCGATTCCACCTATGTGGACAGCCGGACGAAGCCGTCGCTGATGGCGGTGAAGTATTACGTGGACAGCGTCCGGACGGCGAACGGGGCGGAGAATGTCCTCCTTCTCGACGCGGGCGACTGCCTGCAGGGCGACAATGCGCCGTATTACTTCAACTATGTCGATACGCTGACACCGCACCTGTTCCCGCGCCTGGTGGCGTATATGGGCTATGACGCGGTGGCCGTGGGCAATCACGACATCGAGACGGGCCATGCGGTGTACGACCGCGTGGCGGCGGATCTCAAGAAGGCCGGGGTCGATTTCCTGGCGGCGAACGCCATCCGGAACGACAACGGGAAGCCGTATTTCACGCCCTACAAGGTCGTCAAGCGGGCGGGCCTGAAGGTGGCCATCCTGGGCTACACGAACGCGAACATGAAGGCCTGGCTCACGGAGGAACTCTGGAGCGGAATGCATTTCGTGCCCATCGTGGACGTGGTCCAGGCCGATGTGGACGCGATCCGGGCGAAAGAGAAACCTGACGTGCTGATCGTTGTGATGCACTCCGGCACGGGCGCGGGCGACGGCAAGCAACTGGAGTCCGAGGGTCTGGACGTGTTCCAGATGGTCCAGGGCGTGGACTTCGTCCTGGCCAGCCACGACCACCGACCGTTTGTGGAGGCCGACGAGGACAATGCGTTCCTCAATTCCGGCAGCCACAGCCGGAACGTCGCCGAGGGAAAGCTGCACCTGACGGTCAAGGATCACAAGATCGTCAGTCGCTCCTACGAGTCCAAGACCATCCCTGTCCGGGCCGACAAGGCCGACCCCGTGATGCGGGCCCATTTCCAGAAGGACTACGAGGCCGTCAAGGCCTTCACCCTGCGGGAGGTGGGCATCCTGAACACCGACCTCTGGACCCGCGACGCCTACCGGGGGATGTGCGACTACCTGAACCTGGTCCATACGCTCAGCATCGGCAGCAAGCCGGCGGAAATCTCCTTCGCCGCGCCGCTCACCTTCAACAGCCACGTGGAGGCCGGCATCATCCGGTACAACGACCTGTTTACCATCTATCCGTTTGAGAACCAACTCTTTGTGGTGAAGATGACGGGCGATGAGATCAAGCGCTATCTGGAGCATTCCTACGACAAGTGGATCAACACCATCGCGAAGCCGGAGGACACCCTCCTCAAGATCCAGGCGCAGGACGATCCTCGCACGCAGCAGCAGCGCTGGTCCTTCGTGAACCGCTCATACAACTTCGACTCGGCGGCCGGCATCAACTACACTGTGGATGTGACTAAGCCGTTCGGCGAGCGCGTCGCCATCGCCTCGATGGCCGACGGCTCCGCCTTCGATCTTCAGAAAGAATACAACGTCGCGATGACCTCCTACCGCGCTTCCGGCGGCGGCAACCTGATGAAGGAAACCGGCATCGACACGGACAAGATCGACGAGCGCGTGGTCGCCCGCTACCCGGAGATCCGCAACATCCTCTACGATTACCTGATGGAGAACGGTTCCATCGACCCGGAGGTCATCGGCAATCCCGCCATCATCGGCCACTGGGAGTTCGTCCCCGAGAAGCTCGTGAAGCCGGCGATGGACCGCGACATGGACCGGCTGTTCATGCGATGAGTCTTCGCCGCCTCATAGTCCTGGGTGCCGTCCTCGGCCTCGCCCTTTCCTGCTCTCGCACCCCCGAACCGGGCGTGTATACGGTGCAGGGCGGTTTCGTGCGTGTGTTTGTCGACTCCCTCGGGAACACGAAGGCGCTGATGTACCGCGATACGAGCGGGGTTTGGGCCGATACCTTGACGGTGGACTTGAAGGCGGAGAAACTGGCTCTGAAGCCCTACGAGGCGCCGGAATTCCGGCTATTCCCGACCAAGGAACTTTACCGGGAGCCGATGTACCGGGTGGGGGAGGCGCACGACATCATCTATGGGCGCGTCATCCGGAACGACTCCTATGACGAGGACGAGCGGATGGACCTGACGATGGACGTGTACGTCCCGGAGGACGGCGGCCAGGTCGCGCGTCCGCTGATCGTGAATTTTCACGGGGGCGCCTTCAAGGACGGCGACAAGCGCGATTCTACGCTGGTCGAATGGTGCCGCTACTTCGCCTCATTGGGGTATGTGGCCGCTTCCGTCGACTATCGGCAGGGATACCGCCGGAACGTGCAGTCCACGGACGATGCAATGTACCGCGCCCTCAAGGACGCCAACGCAGCCGTCCGCTTCCTCCTGAAGCGGGATTCGCTGCTCATCCATTCCGAACGCATCTTCGCGGCCGGGGCCGATGCCGGCGGCATCGTGGCCCTGAACCTCGCCTACATGCGCGAGGAGAATCTCCCGGAAATCATTCAGGAAGAGGAAGATACGACCATCGTCATCCACCAGTCCCTCCTCCGGGGCTTCGATGTCCGGGCCGTGGCGAACCTCTGGGGCGCCGTGCCGGACAGCGCCATTCTGCACAATGCGAAGATTCCCGTCATCTCTTTCCAAAGCCGGGAGGATCCGATCATCGCGTTTGGCAAGGGCTATCCTTTCGAAAGCTTGGAGGAAGAGGAAGACGGGCGGGATGCGATGGATGAACTCCGGAGGATCTTCGAGTCCATCGTCTCCATCTTCATTCCCGAGGTGGACCGCCATCCCTTCCGGGAAATGTGCGGCGCCGGCGTCATCCATCGCATCCTGAAGGGCGACGGCGTCGCCAACGAGCTCCACGCCTTCGACGGGGCGCGCCACAATCTCTTCTACGGCGACGACGGCCTGGTCGACTATCCCGTCTACGACGAGATCAAGGACCAGACCGCCGCTTTCTTCGCCTCCAAGATGGTCGTCGCCCCCGTCTCCCTCCGCCAGGATCCCGAGGACCCGCAACTCTTCGTCATCGACAACTCCGAAGTGGAAACCTGCCTATGGAACGTCGAGGGCGGCGTTCTGCTGGGCAAAGGCGACGATGCCGCCCGCATCCTCTTCTTCCCCGACGCCCCGGAGCACAAAGTCTCCGTCAGCGGGGAATATATCTCGGGGTTGACGTTTTACGAGACGGTCACCCTGTCGCAGGACTGACGCCCTCCATTCACAAGACACTTTGCAACCTTGGAGAACCATATCATGACCCACTCAGAGATGATTTCGCAGGCGCACGACAAACTGTTCGCGGCCCTGCCCGAAGATATGACCGCCCAGGACAAGGCGCTCATCGAGGACGCCTTCCAGCTGGCGAAGGAGGCGCACGCCCCGCAGACGCGGGACAGCGGCCTGCCTTATATCCTGCATCCGCTGGCCGTGGCGCTCGTGGTCGTGGAGGAGATGCGGCAGAAGGGCGCCGCGATCGTGGCGGCCGCCCTACTGCACGACGTCGTGGAGGACACGCCCCATCCCATCGAGGAAATCCGCGACCGTTTCGGCGACGACGTCGCCTTCCTGGTCGCCGCGGTCACCAAGCCCAACAAGAATCAGGTGGACAATTTCCAGCACATCCTGGGTTCTGTCAAGGGCGATGTCCGGGTGCTCCTGCTGAAGCTCTCCGACCGGCTGCACAATATGCGGACCCTTTCCGGCCTCCGGCCCCAGAAGCAGTGGAAGATCGCGTCCGAGACGCAGTTCTTCTTCGCGCCGCTGGCCGGTCGCCTCGGGCTCTTCAAGGTCAAGTCCGAACTGGAGAACCTGGCCTTCCAGTTCCTGGATCCCCTGGAATACAAGCGGATCGAGGAACTCCTGGAAGAGGACCGTCAGCGCACGGAAGTGGCGCTGAACACCTTTGTGGACGAGTGCCGGGATTTCATCGGCGGCGAGATGGGCGGCCACATCGGCTGGGGCGTTCGGTACCGGAAGCCCTTCTCGGTCTGGCGGGAGATGCAGGAGCGCCGTTGCGACTTCTACCACGTTCCGTTCAAGCACTACATCCGGGTGAACTTCAACCGGGAGGCCGTGGACCGGGAAATCAACTCCTCCGGCTGCCGGCGACTTGCCGACGAGGACATCATCTTCCGGGTGTACGCCCTGCTTGCGAGCAAGTACAGCGAACAGACGGGCAGCCTGGTCAACTACCTCGCGCAGCCGAAGGCCAATGGCTACAAGTCCGTCCATTTCCGCCTTCTGAACCCCTACGGCGGCATCGAAGAGCTCCACGTGGCCTCCGATGAGATGCGCCTCCAGTCCAACTACGGCTGCATCCTGGATAGCCAGGAGCGCTGGCTCGCCCGCCTGACGGACGTGTTCAAGGAGTTGGCCGAGGATCCCGAATCCCTGATGGGCGGCATCCGGGCCTCCCTCTACAACGAGGATATCGTGGCGTTCACCCCGGAATGCAAGGCGATCACCCTGCCCAAGGGCGCCACGGCGCTTGACTTCGCCTATGCGGTGGACCTTGGCGACCACGCCCGCTATGCCCGCATCAATGGGCGGCTGTCCTCCCTTCGGACCGAACTCAAGCGCGGAGACTGCGTGGAGATCGGCACCGACCCGTCGGCCCATCCCAAGGCGGACTGGCAGAACGCCGTCACCTCCTACAAGGCCCGCCGCCAGATCCAGGACTACTTGAACAAGCTGCCGAAGCCGAAGCACACCCTCTGCCCCCACTGCCATCCGATGCCCGGCAGCGAGATCATCGGCTTCCGGGATGCGAGCGGCCATGTGACCATCCACGGCCGCAACTGCCCGGTCGCCATCCGGATGGCCTCGGAAAAGGGAAACACCATCGTCACCGTCGACGACTTCGTCGCGGATCCCGACGTGCTGTATCCGGTGCGGGTGGAAATCGTGGGTGTCGACCGCTACCACCTCCTGCAGGACATCCTGGACTGCATCGTGGAACGGCACAAACTGTCGATGCACGGGCTCTCGACCCGTACGGAGGACGACATCGTCACGTGCTCTATCGAGTTCGCCGTCCGCTCGGCGGACGAATTGACCCAGGCCCTGAACGCGATTCGCGCCATCAAAGGCGTGGAAGAGGCCTTGCCCCGGTAGCTACCCCTCCATCACCTTTTCCACATCCTCCTTCTCACCCACGATCCATAGGATGTCGCCTTCCTCGAAGGGGGAGGTGACGTCGGGGGTGTGGAGGTTGCCGTCGGCCTTCTCGACGCCGGCGACGAGGCAGTGGTGGCGGTTGCGGATGCCGGCGTCGCGGATGGTTTTGCCCAGGAACGGGGACAGGCCCGTCACGGGGACGCAGCGGAGCACCATCTCGCCGCTGTGGTAGCGCTCGTCTTCCAGGTCGATGGCGCTGGCTTTCAAGTGCTCTCCGAACGCTTCGAGGTCGGCGTCGGAGCCGATGACTTGGATGCGGTCCTGCGGGAAGACGCGGTTGTTCGCCTTGGGAATGTTGATCCGGAGGCCGCCGCGGAGGATGGACACGACCTGGATGCCGAAGCGCTGGCCGAGGTTCAGTTCCGCCAGGGTCTTGCCGCCCCAGTCGATTTCGGCGGGAATGTCGAAGTCGGCGAAGTGCATGTCCTTGGACAGCAGGCGGGAGGCGTACTCCGGCTTCTTTTCACCCAGATACTCGGCCCGCAGTTCGCGAGAGCGGAAGTTCGTCAGGAAGGTATGCTCGATGCGCTGCGCGTTCCGCTTGATGAAGCGGCTGGAGACGATGGCGAAGACGACCAGGAAGGCCAGGACGAAGATCAGGAGTACCGAGATATGGAACAGGCGGGCCAGGACGTAGAAGACGAAGCCCAGGGCCAACGCGTAGCGCAGCACGACGGTCGCCACGAGCGGCGCCCGGTTCGCGCGGCTTTCCTCCCAGAGGGCCTGGAAGGCGTCCGAGTGGCTGTGCTTGATCACCATCGTCCGCAGGAAAGGCGCCAGGGCGACCAAGGTGATGGCCCCCGAGACGATATTCGCCCACGGCGCAGGAATCCATTTCGCGGCGAAAGGCACCAGCAGGCCGAAGGAAAGGCTGTTGATGGCGATGCACAGGATGCCGTAGATGAGGACGACCTTGAGCACGGAGCCGAGGTACTTCCGCCATTCGCTCTCCTTGCTCGTGGTAGGGGAGGCCGAGGAGGCCGCGTAATTGTCCATAAAGGTGCGCACCCGTCCCGGAAGGTGCTTGTACACGAATCCATACGCCGGTTCCGCCAGCCGGATCATATACGGCGTCAGGAAGATGGTGATGACCGATACGGCCACGACGATCGGGTACAGGAAGCTGCCCGTGACGCCCAGGGACACGCCCAGGGTGGCGATGATGAAGGCGAACTCGCCGATCTGCGTCAGCGAGAAACCGCACTGCATCGCCGTCTTCAGCGGTTGACCGGACAGGAGCACGCCCGTGGTGGCGAAGAAAAGCTGCCCGACGATGACGGTGAGGGTGATGACCACGATGGGCAGCCAGTACTGGCCGATCATCGCCGGGTCCACCATCATGCCCACGGACACGAAGAAGATGGCTCCGAACAGGTCCTTCACCGGTTTGACGAGGCGTTCGATGTGTTCCGCCTCGATGGTCTCCGCCAGGATGGAGCCCATGATGAAGGCGCCGAAGGCGGCCGAGAAGCCGGTCTTGGCGGCGAGGACGACCATCCCGAAGCACAGGCCCAGGGCCACCACGAGCAGCGTCTCGTCATTCATCAGTTTCTTCGCCCAGCGCAGCAGGAGCGGAATCAGGTAGATGCCCACGACGATCCAAAGGACGAGGAAGAACGCGAGCTTTCCGACCGACATCACCAGTTCCCGGCCCTCGAAGTTGTTGGAGACCGCCACCGTGGACAGGACCACCATCAGGACGACGGCGAGGATGTCCTCCAGGATGAGGATGGACATCACCAGGCCCGCGAACTGCTTCTTGGCGAGCCCCAGGTCCTCGAAGGCCTTGTAGATGATGGTCGTGGACGACATCGAGATCATGCCGCCCAGGAACAGGGCGTCCATCTTGCTCCAGCCGAAACTGGAGCCGACGGTGAACCCGAGGAAGATCATCCCGAAGATGATGGTCAGGGCCGCGATGACGGCCGGCCCGCCCACCTTCACGATCTTCTTGAAACTGAATTCCAGGCCGAGGGCGAACAGGAGGAAGATCACGCCGATGTCCGACCAGGTGTGGATGCTGGCGGTGTCGATGACCGAGGGCGTCAGGGCGAAATGCGGGCTGGCGATGAAGCCGGCCACGATGTAGCCCAGCACAAGCGGCTGCTTGAGCTTCTTGAAGACGAGCGTCATCAGGCCCGCGCAGATCAGGATCAGCGCCAGGTCGGCTATCAGCGGTTCGATCTCGGACATTTCAGATTTCTCGGCAAGCTCGAAATGACAATCAGAGGGCGCTGTCCAGGAACTGGACGAATCCGGGGATGGACAGGTTGTATCCGCGGGGACCCGCGAGAACTTCACCCTCGGGGGAGAGGATGAGGTAGTTGGGCTGCGCGTTCACTTCGAAGCGCGTGCGGGCGATGTAGGAGTTCACGCTGCCCAGGGTCTTGAGCGTCTTGCCCGCGGGGGTGGTGAACCACTCGCTTTCCGGGAGCTTCTGCTTGTCGTCGGTGTACAGGGCGACGATCTCGAAGTTGTCGCGCAGGCGGCGGAGGACTTCCGGGTCGCTCCAGACGCGGGCTTCCATCTCGCGGCAGTTGGTGCAGCCGTGGCCGGTGACATCGACAAAGACGGGCTTGCCGGAGGCCTTGGAGGCCGCGAGGCCCTCTTCCAGCGTGAAATACCCCGGCAGGTTGTGGGCGATGTGGAGGCCGTAGCGGTTCGGGTCCGCAGGGGTTGCGGAGACCGTTCCCGCCACCTGCCCCTCGGCATAGTTGGCGATGATGAAGTCCTGCGTCGAGATGGGCGGGAGATAGCCCGAGAGGGCCTTCAACGGCGCGCCGAACATCCCCGGGATCATATAGACGACGAAGGAGAACACGGCGATGGAAAGCGCAAGGCGCGTGACGCCGATCTTCTCCACCTTCTCGTCGTGCGTGAAGCGGATCTTCCCGAGGAGGTAGAAGCCCAGCAGGGTGAAGACCACGATCCAGATGGCGAGGTACACTTCCCGGTCCAGCAGGCCCCAGTGGTAGGTCTGGTCCGCGACGGAGAGGAACTTGAAGCCGAAGGCGACTTCGACGAAGCCCATCACGACCTTCACGGAGTTCAGCCAGGAGCCGCTCTTCATCTTCTTCAGGAGCTGCGGGAACAGGGCGAAGACGGTGAAGGGGAGGGCGAAGGCCACCGAGAAGGCCAGCATCGTGACCATCGGCGTCCAGAACTCGCCCTGGGTGGACTTGATCAGGACGGAACCCACAATCGGGCCCGTGCAGGAGAAGGACACCAGCACGAGGGTGAGGGCCATGAAGAACACGCCCGCCAGGCCTTTCTTGCTGGAATTCGCGTCGCTCTTGTTCTGCCAGGAGGAGGGGAGCACGATCTCGAACGCTCCGAAGAAAGAGGCGGCGAAGACCATGAACACGAGGAAGAAGATGAGGTTCGGAAGCCAGTGCGTCGCCAGCCAGTTGAAGATGTCGGCCGTCACGGTCTCGCCGCCGAGCAGGCGCGTCAGGCCGATGATGACGCTGATGGGCACCGTATACAGCAGGACGATGAACAGGCCATACATGAAGGCCTTGAATCGGCCCTGGTGTGCGTTTTCCGAGCCTTTCAGGAAGAAGGAGACCGTCATCGGGATCATCGGGAACACGCACGGCGTCAGGAGCATCGCGAAGCCCCAGAGGATGGCCTCGATGATGAGGGCCCACAGGCCGCCGCGGTCCTTCGCGTCCTCGGGATCGCCGATAGCCGTCTGGTGGGCGGCCGTCTCCGCGGAGCCCACGGCCACGCTGAAAGCGTATTCTTCAGGAAATCCGCACATGTCTTCCGTGCAGGCCTGCCAGGTGATGGTGCCTTTCACGGTATTGCCGGATTCCACGGTCACTTCCTGGGAGAAGACGGCCTTGTCGAAGAAGACGAGGTCGTCCTTGTACTTCGTCGGCTTCGTCACTTCCTGAAGCGGACCTGCCGTGACCGGGGTGGCGTATTCCACTTCCACGGGATTGCCGATGCCGGGATTGATGCCGTAGATGTGCTTCCCGTCCTCGATCCGGCCGGTGAAGGTCAATTGGTATCTGCCCTCCGAAACCTCCTCCGAGGCGACCTTCCACTTCACGGACGGTTCCTGGGCAAAAACGGCAACGCTCGCAAAGAGCGCTGCCAATGCTAAGGTCATTCCCGGCTTGACCGGGAATCTCATCCTATTTCGCATACGCCACCGATCTCGTTTCCCGGATGACGGTGATCTTCACCTGGCCCGGATAGGTCATCTCGTCCTGGATCTTCTTGGCGATCTCGCCGGAGAGGACCTCGGCCTCGGCGTCGGACACCTGTTCGGCGCCCACGATGACGCGGAGCTCGCGGCCGGCCTGGATGGCGTAGGACTTCGTCACGCCCGGATAGGCCGCGGCGAGGTCCTCCATCCCCTTGAGGCGCTTGATGTAGGATTCGATGACCTCGCGGCGGGCGCCGGGGCGGGCGCCGGAGATGGCGTCGCCCACCAGCACGATCGGGGCGTAGAGGGAGGTCATCTCGGTCTCCTCGTGGTGCGCGCCGATGGCGTTGCAGATCTCGGGCTTCTCCTTGAACTGCTCGGCGAGGCGCATACCCAGCAGGGCGTGCGGCAGGTCGGGTTCTTCCTCGGACACCTTGCCGATATCGTGCAGGAGGCCGGCGCGCTTGGCGATCTTCGGGTTCAGGCCCAGTTCGGACGCCATGATGGCGCAGATGTTCGCCACTTCGCGGGAGTGCTGCAGGAGGTTCTGGCCGTAGGAGGAGCGGTATTTCATCCGGCCGATCAGGCGGACGAGCTCCATCGACATCCCGTGGATGCCCAGGTCGATGCAGGTGCGCTTGCCGGTCTCGAGAATCTCGTCCTCGAGCTGCTTCTGAACCTTCGTCACGACTTCCTCGATGCGGGCCGGATGGATGCGGCCGTCGATCACCAGCTGGTGCAGGGCCAGGCGGGCGACTTCGCGGCGCACAGGGTCGAAGGCGGACAGCATGATGGCGTCCGGGGTGTCGTCTACGACGATTTCCACGCCGGTGGCGGCCTCCAGGGCGCGGATGTTGCGTCCCTCGCGGCCGATGATGCGGCCCTTGATCTCGTCATTGTCGATCGGGAAGGTGG
>CAMVPS010000039.1:0-18548 GCA_947169405.1 uncultured Bacteroidales bacterium | reverse complement strand
TCAATAAATCAACGAATTATAAAGATGTCACCAACCAGAAATGGCAATTATATCTGAAATCAGAGAGTTACGGAGAAAAAGAAAACGGACAAACCGTCGTTTCCGATGATTTGTCCGCTTTGGCTCCCCAGCTAGGACTTGAACCTAGGACCCTCTGATTAACAGTCAGATGCTCTAACCAACTGAGCTACTGAGGAATGTTTTCATCCTTGCGGATGCCCTGTTGTTGTTTCGGGATTGCAAAGGTACAACCTTTTTCGGAAACTCCAAACTTTTTTGCGGTTTTTTTCACTATCTTTGCATCGCGAATCTGAAACTGACCGCGATGGATATCGATCTGCTTGCAAAAATGGTGAAGGAGGCCATCCTGGACCACGACACCGTGACCCTGCCCGGGGTCGGCTGCTTCGTAGCCGAGTTGGTGCCCTCCACCTTTTCCGACAAGGGCTATACGATCAACCCTCCCTACCGCCGGTTGTATTTCTCCCCGAAGCAGGGCGGCGACACGTATCTCGTGGACCTTTACGCGCATGACAACGAGGGGGTCGATGCCGATATGGCCACCCGCATCCTGACGGAGTTCCTCGCCGAGATGAAGGAGGTCCTGAAGGTCAAGAAGACGGTCGTCTTCCCGGGCCTCGGACGTCTCCGCGCCACGCGCGAGAACCATTTCTTCTTTGTGGCCGACGAGGACCTGGACATCTATCCCGAAGGCCTGGGTCTCGCTCCCCTCTCCCTCAAGACGCACGTCGAGACGCCCGAAGAGGTCGCGACGGCCGTCGCGGGGCTGGCGGAGCTGATCGAGGAGATTCCGGGTCAAGCCCGGAATGAGGAAGAGGAGCCTGAAACCGAGCCGGTCCCTGAGCCTGTCGAAGGGTCGGTGGAGGAACCGGTGGATGAAATTCCCGATCAGGTCGGGAATGACGAGGAAGAACCGGTCGGGAATGACGAGGTGGAGAAGGTTGCGGAGGAGATTTCTCCACGCGCTGCGCTTGGTCGAAATGACAATGAGGCTGCGCTTGGTCGAAATGACAAGTCTCGCAAGTTCTGGCGGGTGGTTCTGATCGTGTTGTGCGTGCTGGTGGGGTTGCTGCTGCTATTCATCTTGCTGAGCAGGTTGGCGCCGGGGCTGCTGGATCCGCTGCTGTATTCCAAGGAGGAGCTTCAGATTCTGCGTTATTAGTGTAGTTATGAGCGAAGTCAGAAGAGAAGGATACAAATTCTGCCAGGATATCTGCGTCCCGTGCTACGACACGGACGCATCGTTCTACCTGAAGCCGGCCTCCTTTATGGACATGGCCCAGGAAATCGCCTATTGGGCCGCACAGGGGCTGGGTTTCGGCTATGACGACCTGCATGTCCACCACGTGGCCTGGGTGCTGTCCCGGATGCATTTCCATTTCGAGAATCCCCCCAAGTGGCGGGACAATGTCACGCTGTACACCTGGCACAAGGGGGCGGACGGCCTGTTCTATCTCCGTGATTTCTTCCTGCAGGATGCCGATGGCAACCGCCTCGTGAACTGCACCAGTTCGTGGGTGGTGATCGACGAGCGGACGCGTCGCCTGGTCCGGCCCGAGGAACTTCAGGATAAGCTGAGCATCGGGGACGTGGACGACGCCATTGCGGAGCGCGCCCCGAAGGTGGCGATGCCCCGCGGGGCGGAGCCCGAGCCCGCCGGCGAGCACACGGTCGTGTACTCCGACGTGGACATCATCGGCCATACGAACAACGCCCGCTACATGGTGTGGGCGATGGATTGCATCGACTATGAGACCGTTTCGGGCCGCCGGGTCCGAGACGCGTACATCAATTTCAACAAAGAGACCACGCCCGGCACCACCGTGCAGCTGTTCCGGCTGCAGACGGAGGAGGACGGGGCGACGGTCTGGTACGTGGAAGGCCGCGTGGACGGCAAGGCCGCCTTCTGTGTCAAACTGGTATTTTAAGCTATGAAAGATCTGTTCTTCGGTCAGGGCGTCGCCCATACGATCATGCTGCTCGCCTTCGTGATCGGCATCGGCATCTATCTGGGCCGGTTCAAGATAAAGGGCGTTTCCATCGGCGCCACCTGGATCCTGTTCATGGGCATCCTGATGAGCCATCTCGGCTTCCGGGCCGATCCCGAAATGCTCCATTTCATCAAGGAGTTCGGCCTCATCCTGTTCGTCTTCTCGGTCGGCCTGCAAGTGGGTCCCGGCTTCTTCCATTCCCTCAAGTCCGGGGGCGTGAAGATGAACCTCCTGGCGCTTGTGAACGTCCTGCTCGCCGTAGCCGCCACCTGGATCATTTCCCTGATCACGGGCGTGGACCTCAAGACGATGGTGGGCGTGATGTCCGGCGCGGTGACCAACACCCCGGGCCTCGGCGCCGCCCAGCAGACTTACATCGACGTGGCCTCGGCCGGCGGCATGGACCCGGTCGCCGCCTCCAAGGCCGCTTCCGAGCTGGCTTCCGGCTATGCCGTGACCTATCCCATCGGCGTCATCGGCGTCATTCTGGTCCTGCTCGTCGGCAAGAGCCTCTTCAAGGTCGATCCCGCCAAGGAGCTGGCGGAACTGGAAGCCCAGGACGATACCGGCTCCCACCCCCGCCGGATGCACGTGGCCGTCGAGAATCCGGCCATCTTCGGCAAGAAACTGTCCGACATCCTGCACGAATTCAAGGGCGAATATGTCGTCTCCCGCATCATGAAGGGGAAGGAAATCCTCTTCGCGACCGGCGACATCGTGCTCGAGGAGGGGGACAAGGTGCTCATTGTCACCTCCCAGCAGGAGGTGGAGAAGCTCCGCATCCTCTTCGGCCAGGAAGTGCCGATGCACGTGGAGGACTGGGACCGGATGGACCATCACCTGGTGACCCGCCGGCTGACGGTCACGAAATCTTCCCTGACCGGCAAGAAACTGAGGGACCTGCACTTCCGCGAGGCCTATGAAGTGAGCGTGACCCGCGTCATCCGTTCCGGCGTCGAGCTGGTGGCCCGCCCGGACCTCTATCTGCAGATGGGCGACGCCCTGATCTGCATCGGCGCCGAGCAGAACATCAAGCGCGTGGCCGAGCAGGTGGGCAATTCCAGCGGCGCCCTGGACAAGCCGAACCTCGTGCCCATCTTCCTGGGCATCGTGGTCGGTATCATCTTCGGCTCCCTGCCCATCCGCTTCCCGGGCATCCCGCAGCCCATCAAGCTGGGCCTGGCCGGCGGCCCGCTCATCATCGCCATCCTCCTGGGCCACTTCGGTCCGAAGCACAAGATCACGACCTTCACCACGATGAGCGCCAACCTGATGATCCGCGAAATCGGCATCTCGCTGTTCCTCGCGGCCGTGGGCCTCGGCGCCGGCGAGAACTTCGTCAGCTCCATCGTGAACGGCGGCTACTGGTGGATCCTGTACGGCGCGATCATCACGATCGTCCCGGTGTTCCTCACCTTCGTCATCGCACGCTTCGTCGCCCGCCTGAATTTCTACCAGGTGTGCGGCCTCATCGCCGGTTCCTGCTGCAATCCGCCTGCATTGGCCTTCGCCCAGGGCATGTACGGAAGCGACTATACCTCTGTGAATTACGCGACGGTATACCCGCTGTCGATGTTCCTCCGCGTGCTGGTCGCCCAGCTGCTCATCCTCATCTCCTTCGCCTGATGGTCGAGCTGGTATACCCCCTGGAACCCGCGCCGGTCTATCCCCGGCCCACCGTCGACGCGCCCGGACTCCCCGCCGTCTCCTCGGAGGAGATGCTCCCGCTCATCGAGCCCAGCGGGCTGGTGTACGGCCAGGCGACCCGCGCCTGGTGCCACAGCGGCGCCAAGCCCCTGCATCCGGTGGTCCATCTCCATCTAGTGGACCGTCTCGGCCGGATCTATCTGCAGAAAAGGTCGATGGAAAAGGACCTCCTTCCGGGCTACTGGGACACGGCCGTCGGTGGCCACGTCACCTACGGCGAGCTGGCGGAAGAGGCCCTGTACCGCGAAGCCGCCGAAGAACTGGGTCTCACGGCCTTCAATCCCATCTTCCTGGAGACCAACATCTGGGAGACGGAACGCGACCGCGAGTTCGTCTTCATCTTCGCGGCCGTGGGCCATCCCGACCTGAACCCCGACAACGACGAAGTGACCGAAGGCCGCTGGTGGACCCAGCAAGAGCTGACCGCCGCCATCGGCAAGGACCTCCTCACCCCCAACTTCGAAGCCGAATACGCCCGCATCCAGGGCATGCTGCTGGCGCTGCTGTAGCCGAAAAAGAAAATCTTGCTCTTTCATCAGCAATTCACTATATTTGTGAAACAAACAATAACACTGATGAAAAGACTCTTTACCACAGCACTTTTGGCCCTTTTCTGCCTGAGCCTCGGCGCCCAGGAGGAAGTCGTGCGCCTGTTCACCGAGAACCCCGACCGGGCGGCGAACAACATGCATTCGTACGAGTTCGATCCCATCGTGGACACGAAGGCTCCGAAGGGCTTCAAGCCTTTCTACATCTCCCATTACGGCCGCCACGGCTCCCGGTATGAGCAGAACTCCACCTTCGCCCGCGGGGCGATGGGCGCGTTCGCCGTCCTGGATTCGCTGGACCTCCTCACCGAGACCGGCAAGGCCCTGTATGCCGATGTGAACGCCATCGTCGAGGCGCACAAGGGAATGGAAGGCTCCCTCACGCCCCGCGGCGCCAAGGAACACCAGATGCTGGCGGCCCGGATGGTGGAAAGGTTCCCCGCCGTCTTCAAGAACAAGGACCGCTGGGAGGTGAACAGCTTCTCCAGCACCAGCTTCCGATGCATCGTGTCGATGTGCAACTTCACCAACTCGATGAAGGCCGAAAGCCCCCGGCAGGAATTCACCTACACCAGCGCGGAGCGTTTCATGGCCTATATCAACCCCAGCCTTCGCGTCCCGCGTCCCGGGGAGGTGCCGGCCCCGCGTCCGAGCTTCTCGCCGGAGCAGATGGCCCGGATGCGCGGCGGCAACCCGGAAAGCAACAAGTACACCCCCGCGACCGGCACGCCCGGCTATGACTTCACCCGCTTCCTGACCCCGCTGTTCAAGGACTACGACGCCGCCCTCAAGGTCCTCGGCAACCCCGAGCCCTTTGTCAAGGCGTGCTTCTCCGCCGGCGGCCTGTGCCAGGTCATCGACTTCCTGGGCGTGGACATTTTCCGGAAATATTTCGTTCCGGAGGAACTGGTCTATTTCTGGCAGGGGGGCAACGATTCCCTGTACCGGATGTGGGGCGGTTCCGCCGAGAACGGCGACGTCATCCGCTATGCCATCCGGCCGCTGCTGATGGACTTCATCGAGAAGGCCGACGCCGCGATGCAGCCCGGCAGCCACCGCACCGCCGACCTCCGCTTCGGCCACGACACCTCCGTCCTCCCGCTTTTCGCCTTGCTGGGGGTCGATGACCCGCAGCACCGCATCCTCCCCTACAAGGAGGCCCACGCGAAGGGTTGGTACGCCTTCTTCCAGATCCCGATGGCCACCAACTGCCAGATGATCTTCTACCAAAACAAGAAGGGCGAGGTCCTCACGAAGGTCCTCTACAACGAGAAGGAGATCCTCATTCCCGGCATCGAACCGGTTTCCGGCCCCTATTACCGCTGGGACGAGCTCAAGGCCCATTTCCTGGACCTCTGCAAGCAGGCTTCCGCGCCTTGGGACAACTGGAACAGAACACACGGACATCACAATTAACCTTTTAAACGATGAAAAGATTCTTTTTCTTCCTGGCGGCATCGCTCTGCGTGTGCGCCAACGCCCAGGTGAAGGAGGACTTCGTCCCCTCGCCGAACAACCAGCCCGGCAAGCCGTATCCGATGGTCAATTCCGAGCGCTGCGTCCGCGTGCGCGTGGAAGCGCCCGACGCCCAGTCCGTGAAGCTGGACATCGGCGGTGTGAAATATGACCTCGTCAAGGGCGAGGACGGCGCCTGGATTGGCGAATCCGCCCCGCAGGACGAAGGATTCCACTACTATCAGCTGAACATCGACGGCGCCAACGTGCCGGATCCGTCCAGCCTGTACTACTACGGCGCCAGCCGCTGGGGCAGCGGCATCGACGTCCCGGCCGCGGACCAGGACTTCTACGCCGTGAAGAACGTTCCCCAGGGCCAGATGCGGGAGATCTATTACTGGTCCGAAGTGAACAAGGCGATGCGCCACATCTTCGTCTACACCCCGGCCGAGTATGACCTGAACGCCAACAAGCGCTACCCGGTGCTGTACCTGCAGCACGGCGGCGGCGAGAAC
The DNA here is from genome assembly GCA_947169405.1 of uncultured Bacteroidales bacterium. Lineage (GTDB taxonomy): Bacteria > Bacteroidota > Bacteroidia > Bacteroidales > UBA932 > Cryptobacteroides. Next base: position 12,311 of record CAMVPS010000039.1, on the reverse strand, counting down.
GAGTACGGCTGGCCGCAGCAGGGCCATACCGCCCAGATCATGGACAACCTGATCGCCGAGGGCAAGGCCCTCCCGATGATCATCGTGATGGAGAACGGTTCCTGGACGATGCCGCGTCCGGCGATGGGCCAGGGCGGTCCCCAGGGGCAGCGTCCGCCGATGGGGATGGGCCAGCGCCCGCAAGGACAGCGTCCTCCGCAGGGCCAGGGACAGGGCCAGCGTCCGCGCGGCGGCTTCGGCCTGCCTTCCGGCTGGGCCGACGGCTTCGCGAACACCCTGATCAAGGACTGCATCCCTTACATTGACAGCCACTTCCGCACGATCGCCGACAACAAGCACCGCGCGATGGCGGGCCTGTCGATGGGCGGTATGCAGACGAAGTCCATCACCGTCGCGCACCCGGAGGTCTTCTCCTCCCTGGGCATCTTCAGCGGTGGCACCATCACCGTGGACGACACGAAGAACAACCCCGAATTCGCCAAGGGCCTCCAGCTTGTGTTCGTGAGCTTCGGCAGCCGCGAGCTAGAGAACCGCGCCCCCGGCTTCGGCGACGGCACCGATCCCAAGGTCGAGACCGAGGAGCTCGCCAAGAGCGGCGTGAACGCGCACTTCTACATCTCGCCGGGCACGGCCCACGAGTGGCAGAGCTGGCGCCGCGCGCTGTATCAGTTCGCGCAGCTGCTGTTCAAGTAGAGACTATTTCGGGAAAGACATCAGGGTGTCGATGACTTCCTGAGGGTCGTCCGTCACGGAAATCAGAAGTCCTCTGTACTTCTTGCGGGAGAGCAAGTCTTCCAGCAAGGGGTATATGGGGACTTCCTTCGTGAAGAACTCCTTGTCCAGGAAGATCATCGGGCTGGGGGCGCCGAAGGTCTCGTAATGGTTCTGCGCGGCGTCCTGGAAGATTTCCTGGATGGTGCCGGCCGAGCCCGGCGAATAGATGATGCCGCCCTTCGCGATGGCCAGCAGGACATCCTCGCGCAGGCTGTTGAAGAAGTACTTGGCGATGTGGGTCGCGAACGGCGTGGCGGGCTCGTGCCCGTAGAACCAGGTCGGGATGCCCAGGCTGCGGTACTTGTTCTGCGGATACTTGTTCCGGACCTCGAAGGCCGAGCGTAGCCAGCCTTCATTCTTGAACGTGGGCGCGACGGAGAGGATTTCCAGGGCGTCGTCGAACTCTTCCATCGACCTGCCGGCCATCCAGGCGCCGAGGTGCGTGGCCTCCATCGCGCCGGGGCCGCCGCCGGACGCCATCAGTTTGCCCCGTTCGGTGAGCTCCTTGGCGATGAGGGCGACGCGGCGGTAAGACGCATCCGTACGCAGTTGGGCGTGACCGCCCATGATGGCGACCACCTGGTGCGGATCGAACCGGCTCAAGAACTCCCGCATCGCGTCGCCGATGGCCCGGTCGTGCATCGTCCGGCCCAGGGTTTCGCGGATGTCGTCGCAGTTCACCCCTTTTTCCTTGTAGTCGGCATAGACGCGGGAATCGAAGCAGGTCGCATAGGAGTCCTCGTTCTCGGGATCGTAGCCGGCGTACAGGGTTTCCCCGGTGTACAGCTTGCCGCGGAAGGCGTTGTAGATGCGGCCCATCCGGGGAAAGACCAGGCAGGTGCTGCCGATGTGCCCTTCCATTTCGGTGGGAATCTCACAGCCGAGGAAGCAGCAGTCGGAGAAACGGTGTCCGGCCGCCACATATTGCGGGACCTCGTTGAAGTCTATGTACTGGAATGCATAACGGGAGATGAAACCCGTCTCGTCCGGAGCGGGAAGCAGGGTGATATCCGAGATTTCCTGGTAAGGTTTGTTCGCCATCGCCAACTTAGATTCTGGATTTCAAAAATACGAAAAAAACGGTAAAAACTATAACAGGATGTTGACGCCGAGGCCGATGAGGACGAGTCCGCCCACGATGCGGGCTGAATAGCCGAACTTCCGGCCGATGAAGCTGCCGGACAGCATCCCGACCAGGACCGACAGGGCCGTAAACACGAAGATGGACACCGCGACGGGCCAGATTTCCGCCCACGGAGCGGTGTCCATCGCCATGGACAGGCCCACCACCGCAGCGTCGATGGAGGTGGCGACGCCGCCCAGGACGATGCTCTTGAAGCCGCTGAGGTTCAGGCGCTCCGACTTGCTGCGGACCCCGTCGATGAACATCTCGCCGCCCACGTACAGCAGGAGGAGAAAGCCGATGATGTGGGCCACTTTCTCGAAATGGCCGACGTACTCGGAAATCAGTTCCGTCGCGCCCGTACCTACGCCCCAGCCGGCCAGGAACAGGCCTGTCTGGATGATGGCGAAGACGGCGGCGATGGTCCAGACCTTGCGGCGGACCTCCTCGCGGGTGACGGTCACGCTGGAGCAGAGCGCCACCGCGAAGCAGTCGGCGCAGAGGGAAATGCCCAGCAGGATGGCGCTTAAAATCACATTCATGGTTTGAATTCTTGACGGGCCGTGATGGAACGGCCCAGGGTGAGTTCGTCGGCGTATTCGAGGTCGTCGCCGAAGCCGAGTCCGCGGGCCAGCGTGGAGAAGCGCACGCCCGTATGGGACAGCTTGCGATACAGGTAGAAGGCGGTGGACTCCCCTTCCACGTCGCCGCTGAGGGCGAAGATCACCTCCGCATCGGCAGGATTCTCCAGGGCCTCCACGCGCCGGACCAGCTCCGGGATGCTCAAGTCGGACGGGCCGATGCCGGCGATCGGGGAGATGATGCCGCCGAGGACGTGGTACACGCCGTGATACTGGCCTGTATTCTCGATGCTCATCACGTCACGGACGCTCTCGACCACGCAGATGGCGCTGTGGTCGCGCGAGCGGTCCGCGCAGAAGGAGCAGGTTTCCTCGTCGGAAATCATCCGGCACTCCTTGCAGTAGCGGACGTCGTCCCGGAGGCGGTTGATGGCCTCCGTGAAATGATGGACGTTCTCCTGCGGCTGGCGGAGCAGGTGCAGGGCGAGCCGGAGCGCGCTGCGACGGCCCACGCCGGGCAGCGTGCCGATGGCCTCGACCGCGTCGGAAAGGAGTTCGGAGGGATATTTCTCTTTATACGCCATGGTAGTCGACGAGTCCTTCCATCGGGGAAGGTATGAAACGGGAGAAGTTGAGGCCGTATTCGGCGCCGAGGCGCTCCAGTTCCGCGCGGCAGGCGCAGCCGAAGCCGCCGACCACGCCTACGGGGAGGCGGTCGTAGCGCGTCAGGGCGCGCTCGAACAGGTCGCGGAAGTTCCTTTCCACCAATGCGTTCACATAGGGTTCCCCCCGGTGCTCCAGGATGAAAGGCGCCAGGCTCCCGAGATAACGGGAAGGCGCGGGAGTCTTATAGACATTCCGGACGATGGAAGCGTAATCCGCCTCGTGGAACGCCGAGAAAGCTTCCACCAGGTCGTCCGGGACGAGGTCCTTGACGAGATCCGCCAGGAACAGCCGTCCGAGCGCCGCGGCGCTGCCTTCGTCGCCGATGATGAAGCCGCCGCCGTGGATGTTGCGGACGATCTTCTCCCCGTCATAATGGCAGGTGTTGGAGCCGGTGCCCAGGATGGCGGCGAGGCCCGCCTCGTGGCCGCAGGCCGCGCGGGCCGCCGCCAGGAGGTCGGACGCATATTCGCACCGGACCCCCGGAAACCGTTCCTTGAAGATGCGGTCCAGCTCGGTGGGGAACTCCAGCAGGCCGGCCGCGTAGAAATGGACCTCGTCCACGTCCGCGAAGGTATCGACCGCCTCCGCGAAGACGGACGCGTTGGCCTCCGCCGCGATGGTGGACAGGTTCATCCCCGGGGTTTGCAGCCGGCGGACCGGCTTTCCGGCGTCCACGAGGCACCAGTCGGTCTTGGTGGCGCCGCTTTCGACAATCAGGATCATAGTTCCACTCCTTTCTTTTTCCAATGGTAATAGCCGTACACCGCCGATGCGATATACGCGAGATACAGGAACGCCATCCAGTACTGGCCGTTCACCACGCACAGCATCGTGGTGAGGGCGTCGGCCACGACCCACAGCATCCACTGCTGAATGTACGAGCGGGTGAGCCACCAGGTGGCGATGACGCTCAAGACCGTCGCGGGCGCGTCCAGCTCGGACACCGTGTCCCCGAGGGCGCGGAACACCCAGATGAGGACCAGGGAGCCCAGGACAAAGCCCACGGCGCTCCAGAGGGCCGTTTTCCTGGGCAGGGGCCGCAGATGGATCACATCCTCCCCCACCGCGGCGCCGTCCTTCCGCCACTGCACGAGGCCGATGACGGACATCACGATGTAATAGAGGTTCAGGCCCATCATCCCCCAGCTCCGCTGCACCGCGAAGCTGTAGGCGCAGGCCGCGCCGGTGAGGAGGCCCACCACCCACATCGCATTCTTCTGGAGAATCTCCAGGACGACGTAGGCGACGCCGGTCACCAGGGCGAAGATTTCAATGGCTTCGACGAGGGTCATCCTTCAGTTCACCATTTTTTATGGAAGAAGGTCGGGGTCACGTTCAGCATCAGCCAGCCCCAGTGCAGCCGGTTGTTGTTGGCGCTCCGCTTGAGGATGGACATCGTCTCCGTGCCCTGCATGAACGAATAGCCCGCGCTGAGCGAGACTGTAGGGACGATGGTCCAGGTCAATGCCAGCTCCACCTCGTGTCCCAGGGCTTTCTTGGCATCCTTGACGGGAGCGGCCGTGGAGAAGAAATGGTAGGCGGCATCCGCCGACAGGGGCTTGACCGGGCTCCAGGAAACGCCGGCATAGAGATTCTGGAGGCCGGGCGTGAATCCGTTCACGTAGGTCGATACATAGAAGAAATCCATCGCCCCGTAGAACTTGTGGTTCGAGCCGTACAGGGAATTGAATCCCCGGACGATCTCATGGCGCACCAGGCCGATGTTTCCGCCGCCCGGAATGGGGAAATCCTCTTCGCCGCTCAGGTAATCGTAGCCGGCCCGGAAGGACCATTGTTCCGACGGCGTGGCCGTGGCTTTCGCGCTGGCCATCCAGGCATTCAGGGGGATGTTCCCATAGGCCTTTCCCCACTGGTGGTAATAGGACGCCTCCAGTCCGAAATGCTTCGGAGTCCAAGACAGGAAAGTGCCGGCGAGCTGCTGGAAACACGTCCCGTAGGCGCCTTCTTCCCCGACATCCAGGTATTCAAGGCCCATATTGACAAAGAGAAGGGAGGCGCCGATATTCGTCTTCGGGATGTCGTAGTGATACCACACGGAAGCCAGGGACTTGTACGGCTGGATTCCTCCGGAAAAGCGGGTGCCGCCCTCGTCGATGTTGTCCACGTTCTGGTTATAGGCACCGAACAGATGGACCTTGTGCCCGGCCCGCTCGAATCCCAGTTTCAAACCGTCGTGGGAGTAGCCGGTCATGGACCAGTCGTCCGCGCCGAAGATACGCTGGTCATCGTAGGAGAGACGCTGGCGGCCCAGCTGGGCGAAGAGGCCCACCGGGAACTGCGCCTTCACCCAGGCCTCGTTCATGGACAGGGCGTTTCCGGCCGCGCTTCCCCAGGTGTCGGCGTGCTGGGCGGTCAGCCGCGCCGTGAGCCAGTCGCGGGAATAGGAAGCTCCCAGACGGGTTCTGCTGAGGATGAAACGCGAGTTGAGCGCATCCCCGTCTTCCTCGACGGAAATGCCGCCGTACCGGATCTCGCCGCGCGAGAGATAGTCGGCGTCCACCGTGAACGTGTTCTCCTGCGCCCGGGCGCAGAGCGGCAGGGCGGCGAGCAGGATCAGGGCCAGCCGTTTCATTCGAAATCGAAATAGGAGAAGAAACCGGTCATATCCAGCACGTCCCGGATTACCTCGTTCACATTCTTCAGGACCACGCGCTCCCCTTTCGTCCGGGCCGTCTTGAGCAGGTTCATGAGGATGCGGAGTCCGCTGGAAGCGATGTACTCCAGTCCGCTGCAGTCCAGGACGAGATCCTTCCCGTCGCTGTCGAACAAAGGCTTGAGCGCCGCTTCCGTCTCCGCGGCCGCGGCGGTGTCCAGCTCGCCGCAAAGGACGGCGACCAGTCTTCCATCGATTTCTTGTACGGTTGTTTTCATATTCCAAAAATGTTTATATCCTTCAAAATCAGCCTATTGTGTTTTTATTCGGGTGATAGTGGACGACCATCATCGTGAGGTCGTCGCTCTGTTCGGCCTCCCCAGCGAAGGCCCGGACATCGGCCCTGACCGTCCGGATCAGGACATCCGGCTTCCGGGGACAGGACGCCAAGGCACCGAGAAGCCGCTCCCGGCCAAATTGCCGCCGGCCGGCATCCATCGCTTCGGTCACCCCGTCCGTATAGAGGAACAGGAGGGAGCCGGGAGCGACCATGGCTTCCTGCTCCTGGTACGTGGCATCGTCGAACACGCCCACGGGCACGTTCGCAAGGGCCGGCAGCTCCTCCACGGAGTCGCCGACAAGGACCGGACGGTCGTGGCCGGCGTTGCAGTACCGCAGGCGGCCCGTGGACAAGTCCAGCACCCCCAGGAAAAGCGTCACGAACGTCCCCGACGCATTGTTCCGGCACGCTTCGCGGTTGAGTTCCGTGACAATCCGCGCCGGAGCCACCTCCTGCTCGGAAAGCATCCGCAGGATCGAATGGGTGACGGCCATCACCATGGCGGCCGGAACGCCCTTCCCGCACACGTCTCCGATGCAGAAGAACAGCTTCTCCTCCCGGATGTAGTAATCGAAGAGGTCTCCTCCCACCTCCTTGGCCGGCGTCAGGGATCCCCGGGCGGTCAGGTCGCTCCGGTCCAGGGAAGCCTTCGGCAGCATTTCCTCCTGGATGCGCCGGGCGATCCGGAGTTCGCTCCCGATGCGGGCCTCTTTCATGTCCGCCTCCCAGAGCCGCTTCCCGTTCCGGGCGAAACGGTGGATGATCACGAGGAGGAACGCGAAGCCCGCAAGGGCCATCAGCAGGATCCGCCACATCATCCTGCGCACCGGGGCCAGCACCTCGTCCCGGTAGGACACCTCCGCGATGATCCAGCCCGGGTCCCGCGGCAGGGCCCTGTAATCGAGGTAGGCCCTTTCCCCGGTGACGGGATCCCGGAATTCGATGCAGCTGACCCGGTGCCGTCCCCGGACGGTCCGGTCGACGGTCGGGTCCATCACCAGGCTCGCCACATACTCCACGGTCCGGGGCGAAACCCGCTGCTCCCGGGGGCCGGCGACCAGCCGCCCGTTCCGGGTGAGCATGAAACCGAAGCTGGAGGGATAGTACGGACGGACATTCAGGGTGTCGCTGAGCCAGGTCAGGTCGATGTCCATGCCGCAGATGGCCGCGAGACGGCCCGCCCGGTCCCGGATGGGATAGGTGTAGGTGGTCAGCTGCTGGACCGGGTCCGTGCCATAGGCATACGGATCGCTCCAGAATTCCGACTCCTCCCGGAGCGCCCGCTTGAAGTCGGGTCCGAGCGTATAGTCGTGGTCGGGACCGGCAATCTGGTCCACCAGGATCCGGCCCTCTTCCTTGTGGGCATAGGGCTCAAAGAGCCGGCCTTTGGACGGATAGTAATCCGGCAGGACGGCGATGCATGCGCCCGTGACGCTCGAATTGCTCTGGATCATCCGCACGGCCGCCCCGAACAGGGAATCCGGGTGGGCCAGGCTCTGCTGGACGCTCCATTCATTCTCGTACATCGACAGTTCCGCCTCCTCCAGGGTATGGAGGACGATCTCGGACTCCAGGGTCAGTTCCATCCGCGTAATCCGCTCTTCCTCCCGGATCAGGATGTTGCGGGTATAGGTGTACTGCAGGGCCGCGACCAGCTCCAGCAGGAGGGCCGTCAGGAGGATGAGGACCAGGCGGGAACCCTTCCTCTCATTGAAAAAAGTGCGGATGCTGTCGATGAAAGAGGCCATTCGGATCAGTCGTCAAAGAAACGGAAAGAGTCCAGGATCCGGAAGATCATGTCCACATACGCGCTGGAAGTCTCGTCCCAGCGGAATCCCAGCCTGTGCAGCACCTGCATGGAGAAGACGCTCGAAGCTACGTTCTCCACCATCTGGACCTGGCCTTCCGCCTGCGTGTAGGCGATGATGCTGGACAGGATCCGGGCTTTCTCCGGATCGGCCTTGGCCTCGTCCATCCGGCGGACGAATTCGTCCACTTCCAGGTAGTCCAGGGGGCTTCCGTCGTCCTTGTGGAGCCGGGAGAGGATATCGTCCATCGGCAGCATATGGTCGTTCTGGACGTGGAAGACCACGTTCGCGGCGGGCGTTCCGGCCAGCAGGACGACGGCGCGGGCCGTCTGGTCGATGGGCGAGAACTCCATCCGTTCCTCCAGCAGCGGATACGGGCAGCCGTTCAGCATCCGATACGCCTTGAGGCGGCCCATGGAAGCGTTCGAGTTGAAGTTGATCTGGAACTCGCCGTCCTCGGCGCGCGGGGACAGGTTGCCCACCCGGATGATCTTGGCGTCCAGGCGGCCTTCCGCGACTTTCTCGAGGATGCACCGCTCGGCCAGGAACTTGGACACGACGTACTGGTTGTCCGTATTCTGCCCGAAGAACAACATCTGCTCGTCCATGACCACCGGTACAGTACCCTCGGCCATGCCGCCCACGCTGATGGTGGAGACCTGAACCAGCCGGGCGTTCGCGGCCATGCAGAAGCCGACGAGGTTCTGCACGCCGACATAGTTGACCTTCAGGATATCGTCGCCGCGGGAGAAGTGCTTGACGTTGGCCGCGCAGTTCACCACCAGGTCGAATGGGGTGCCGGACATGAGCAGGGCGTCGAAGATCTCCGCGCCCGTGATGTCGCCCTCGATCAGCCGGACCCGGTTGCCCATGAGCGGGCGGTAGTTCTTCTCGAAATAGTACACCAGCATCTCCGACAGGCGGCGCTCCGCGGTGATGGCGCCCTTGCCCCGGAGGAGGCACCAGATGACGGTGTCCTTTCCGGTCTGCTCGATCAGTTCGCGCAGGACATGGATGCCCAGGAAGCCGGTCGCGCCCGTCAGCAGGATGTTCTTGCCCAGTTCGCGGCGTTCGCCGGCCTGGAAAGCCTCCAGGGTATTGCCTGCGAGCAGGTTTTCGATGGCGGAATAGTCGTAGGCGGTGACATCGTCCTTCTCCTCGGCGGGCGCTTCGGCGCCTCCGGTCAGGAAGGCCGCCAGGGCGCGGGCCGTCGGATTGTTGAACACGTCGCCGTAGGAGAACTTCAGGCCGCGCTTCTCGGCGCTCACCAGGACGCTCGTCACCATGAGCGAGGAGCCGCCCAGGTCGAAGAAGCTGTCGGTGGCGCCCACGCGCTCCATGCCCAGGATTTCGGCGAAGACTTCGCACAGGGCGGTCTCGGTCGGGCCCTCGGGCTGGACATAGTCGCCGCCCGACGTCATCACGGGCGCCGGCAAGGCCTTGCGGTCCACCTTCTGGTTCACGTTCAGCGGAATCTTGTCCAGCTTCGCGAAGGCGGCGGGGACCATGTACGGCGGTTTCCGCTCCAGGATGAAGGCGGACAGGGCCTTGGTGTCCAGTTCCCCTTCGCACACGACGTAGGCGGCGATGAACTTGCCGCCGGAAGGATTGTCGAAGGGCTGGACCGTCACGTCCTTCACGCCCGGGAATTCCCGGATGACGGCCTCCACTTCCTTGGTCTCCACCCGGAAGCCCCGGATCTTGACCTGGCCGTCGTTGCGGCCCACGAACTCGATGTTGCCGTCCAGCCGGTACCGGACGATGTCGCCGGTCCGGTACGCCCGGTCATAGGGATACTCCTTAGCGAACGGATTGGCGATGAAGGTCTCCGCGGTCTTTTCCGGACGGTTCAGGTAGCCCCGGCTCACCTGCGGGCCGGAGATCCAGAGCTCGCCGACGGCGCCGGCGGGAAGCCGGCGGCCGGCGGTGTCCGTCACGTACAACCGCAGGTTGTCCAGCGGATGGCCGATGGGAATGTTGGGCTCCTTCTTCTGCACGTCGAAGATCGTGGAGAAGATGGTGCATTCCGTCGGGCCGTAGCCATTGTGGAAGGCATAGGAAGGCGGGTCCATGGACACGAGCTTCTCACCGCCCACGGACAGATGCTTCAGGGAAGGATTCCCGGGATAGTTCAGGGCGAACATCACGCCCACCTGCGTGGTCATGAAGCTGTGCGTGACGCCGTTGTCTGTGATGAACCGGTCGAGCTCAGACATGTCGTGCCGGGTTTCCTCCGGGATGATGTACACGGAGGCGCCCGTAGTCAGCGCGGGATACATGTCCATCATGCAGGCGTCGAAGCCGTAGCTGGCGTAGGCCGCCACCCGGCTTTCCGGCGTGAGGCCGTAGTAGTTCCGGTACCAGGCGCAGAAGTTCACCAGGTTGCGGTGCTCCAGCATGCAGCCCTTCGGGACGCCGGTGGAGCCGGACGTGTACAGGAGGATGAACAGGTTCTCCGGGGCGGGGCCTTCCGGGACGGGGCCCGCAGGCAGCGCGGCGATGTCCGCGGTGTCCAGGACGGGACCGTCATAGGAAGTGATCAGGGGCCGGTACTGCGCATCGGCGATGAGCAGTTTCGCGGACGCGTCCCCGATCATGAAGTTCAGGCGCTCCTCGGGATAGGAAGGATCCAGCGGCTGGTAGGCGCAGCCCGCCTTGAGGGCGCCGAGCGAGGCCACGGCCATGTTCTCGCTGCGGCCGATCAGAACGGAGACGACGTCTTCCCGGCCGAGGCCCAGCGAGGCGACGTACGCGGCGATCCGGTCGGACACCCCGTCCAGTTCCTTGTAGGTGAGCGTCTTGCCGCCATAGGACACCGCCGGGGCGTCCGGACGCTGGGCGGCCTGGGCACGGAACAGGGAAACGACCGTCTGCGTGGTATCCACCGGGAGGGTATAGGCATTGAAACCGTCCAGGAGTTTCTCCTGCTTCTTGTCGATGAGCGCGATGCCGTCCATCGGCCCGTCCTGAAGCATACCATGCAGCACCTGCGCCATCGTGGCGGCGAAGCTCTGCATGAGCTCCCGGCTGTACAGGGTCTCGTCGTACTGGATGAGGATGCTTTCGGCCGCTTCCCCGCCATTGACGAAGATGCTCACGGGGAACATCGGCGTCTCGGTGGCGAGGTCCTCGGTGGCGAGCTCGGCGCCGCCCATCTTGTAGGCTTCCAGCAGGCCCACCTGGTAGGCCATCATCACCTGCGGCTGGAATCCGTAGTCGGAAGAGACCTTGGCGAAGGGATAGTATTCGTGCGCACGGGATTCGGCGAAGAGACTGTCCGTCTCCTTGAGATAATCCGCCACCTGCTCCACGCCCGTGTCACCGGCCAGGGCCAGGGTGTTCACGAACATGCCCAGGGTATCGGACACCTTCAGGTCCGACCGGCCGTTGCTGACCGTGCAGATATACACTTTCTTGTTGCCGCAGAAGGCGCCCACGGAGAGGAAGGCGGCGGACAGGAAATAGCTGGCGGGAGAAATGCCCAGCGAGAGGCAGCGCGCGGCGATCTTCCCGTCCACGGGAATCTCCAGCGAGGCCACCACGCCGGCGGCGTCGCCCTTCTCCTTGTCGGGCAGGATGGCGCTGGCGCCTTCGCAGCCGGCCATCTTCTCCTGGAAGAAGGCGGCCGCGGCGGCGAACTCCTCGCCGTCCTCCGCGGCTTTCTGGTCCGCGGCATAATCGTAATAGGTGTATTCTTCCGGGGTCGGATCCACGCCGTCCACGGCGGCGCAGAGCTCCGACATGAAGATGTCCATGGAACGGCCGTCGAAGACCAGGTGATGGAAATCGGTCAGGAGGTACAAGTTCTCGCCCGCCTTCACGATCTCGGCGCGAAACAGGGGGCCTTCACCGAGATTGAACGGTTCCAGGAAACGGGCCTTGCTGTCCGCGAAGTTTTCCTCCGGGATGGTCGAGAAGCCCACCTCCGGCTCCTTGTCGCAGGGAACGAGCATCACCTTCCCCTCCCGCATCTCGAAGTGGGAATTCAGGACGGGATGACACCGCACCACTTTCAGGAACGCTTCCCGCACCAGCTCGGGATCGAGCGAAGCCGGGAGGGTCCAGCACTGCGGCAGGTTATAGACCGTCTCGGTCGGCGCCTTCATGCACTCGAAGTAGAGGCCCTCCTGCTGGAAGGTCAACGGCTGCGGGCCGGCCCCGTGCGAGGCGCCGCCCGTCCCGTGGACGGCCTGCCCGGAGATCAGAGAGGTGAGGATCTCGTTCTCAATGCTTTGCAGGGTCGCCGTCTTGACGAAGGTTTTCATATCCACCGAGATGCCGTACTTCTTGTGCAGCTCCACGGCCAGCCGCAGGGCCGACAGGGAGGTCAGGCCGGAGAAGACGAGCGGATCCGTCAGGGAGAACCCGTCGATGTGCGCGGATTCCTTGATGAGCGCGGCGATGT
>CAMVPS010000038.1:0-18840 GCA_947169405.1 uncultured Bacteroidales bacterium | reverse complement strand
CGCCCACGCCCACGTCGCCGGCGGGAACGTCCTGGTCCGGGCCGATGCAGTTCCAGAGTTCCAGCATGAAGGCCTGGCAGAAGCGCATGATCTCATCGTTGGACTTGCCCACGGGGTCGAAGTCGGAGCCGCCCTTGGCGCCGCCCATCGGGAGGGTGGTGAGGGCGTTCTTGAAGGTCTGCTCGAAGCCGAGGAACTTGAGCATGGACGGGGTCACCGCACGGTGGAAGCGGAGGCCGCCCTTATAGGGACCGATGGCGCTGTTGAACTGGACGCGGTAGCCGAGGTTCGTCTGGACCTCGCCCTTGTCGTCCACCCAGGTGACCCGGAACGTGAAGATGCGGTCCGGCTCGACCATCCTTTCGACGATCTTCGCCTGCTCGAACTCGGGGTGCTGGTTGTACACCTCTTCGATGGATTCGAGGACTTCCTGCACGGCCTGGAGATACTCTTTCTCGAGCGGGTACTTGGCCTGGAGCTTCGCCATGATGTCTTGTGTTCTCATGATAGATGCTTAGTTTAGTGTTTGATTATGAAGTTATGGTTATGTGTCCAAAATAGCATACAAATGTAAAGAATAAAAAGATATTTCCCAATAGATTTTAAGCGAATGTTTGTATCTTTGCAACCTGAAACGAACGAATATGAAAAAGGATTTCAAAGACAGGCTGGGCTCCTGCGTGAAGGACCTCACCGGCGCCGAAATCAAAGGCATCACCATCGACGAGGAAGGCGGCCAGGTGGCCGTCGTGCTCGTCCCCGGACGCGGGCACGGGCGGGTCTCCCTCTCCCAGCTCCCCGACGTGCTGAAAGTGGCCGACGTGGACATCGTCGGCGGCGACATCACCCTCCTGGGCGCCTATGCAGGCGTCCGCGACTTTGTGGAATCTTGGAACCTGGAGGCCGACGATCCCCGCATCGGCCGCTTCATCGAGATTCTCCGCCGCGAGACCCGCGGCGAAGTGGCGAACGTGGAGTTCCGCTCCGGCGAACTCCTCTACGAGCTGACCGTCCGCACCCTGGACTTTACCGCCCCGGAATACGTCTACATCGAAGGCGTGGACTTCCGGAGCCGGGTCCTCTACTGCTACACCTTCGTCGAGGACATGAACGACATCTTGGAGACCGACTCCTTCTCCATCCTGGGGTATCCGTTCACCGGGTCCATCAAGAGCTAGAGATTCTCACGTCGGCCCGGCGGGCCTCCTCAGAATGACAAAGAAAGGGGTCGACGGGCCTCCTCAGAATGACAAAGAAAGGGGGCGATGGACCTCCTTAGAATGACAAAAAGAACTCCGGCCGGAACGGTCGGAGCTCTTTTTGCATTTTCAGTTCGATTACTGGGCGTTCTGGGCGTTCTGGGCCTGGGCCTGCGCCTGGAGCTCCTGCTGGAGCTGCTCGAGGGTGCGGCCATCCTTGATGCCGAGGGACTTGCGGGCGGCGGGGGTGAGGTCCACGACCGCGGCCTCATCGAAATAGAGGGCGGAGCCGGAGTCGAAGACGGCCACGATGCCCTGGGCCTTCGCCAGGTCCTGGACGGCCTTCTGGGCCTTCTCCATGATCGGGTTCATCAGTTCGGCCTGCTTCTGCTGCAGTTCCTGGGAAATGGTCTGCTGGAATTCCTGGATGCGGGCCTCGATGTCCACCAGTTCCTTCTGCTTGGCGTCCTTGATCGCAGCGGTCCAGGTCGCGGACTTCTGCTGGAACTGCGTGGCCTTGGACTGATATTCCTCGACCATCGAGGAGAACGTCTCCTGGGCCTCGTTCTGCATCGCGGTGATCTGTTCGCGGGCGGCGTCGGCCTCAGGGGCGAGCTGGTAGAGTTCGGTGAAGTTGACACGGCCGAGCTTCTGGGCGGAAGCGGCGAGGGTCAGGAGTGCCATGGCGGCAATAGCAAGAATCTTTTTCATATTACGTTGTAGTTTTTAGATTTCGTGTCGGTAGGGGGTAAGGCAAAAGTTGTACCAAACGTTAGAACTGCTGTCCGATGACGAAGTGGAACTGGCTTCCGCCGTTCTTGGCGTCGTCGAAGCCGTAGCCCCAGTCGACGCCCAGCAGGCCGATCATCGGGAGGAACACGCGGACGCCCACGCCGGCGCTCCGCTTGATCTGGAACGGGTTGAACTCGCGGATGTCCGCCCAGCAGTTACCGCCCTCGAGGAAGCCGAGGACATAGATGGTGGACTGCGGCTCCAGGATCACCGGGTAGCGGAGTTCGACCGTGAACTTGTCGTAGATGTTACCCGCGTACGTGCCCTGGGAGCTGTACGGCGTGACGCGCATCGGCGTGAGGGAATAGTCCTCGTAACCGCGCAGGGAGATGATTTCCGAGCCGTAGGTCATATAGCCCGACATACCGTCGCCACCCACCTGGAAGCCTTCGAACGGGGAATAGCCCCAGTTGCGGTTGTAGTAGCCCAGGAAGCCGAACTGCGCGCGGCTCATCAGGACGAGGTCGCCCACCAGCTTGGTGTAGACGGCGCCGCTGAACTTCCACTTGTGGTACTCGATCCACTTGTAGCGGTTCGCCGAGCTCCATTCGTTCTGGATGTTGCCCAGGCCGTCCATATAGGTGGCGTCGTAGTTCACGTCCTTGTAGCTGTTCACCTTGACCTTCTCCCCGTTCTTGAAGGTGTACTTGCGGAGCAGGGAATAAGGCGGGGTGAGCTGCACGGAGGCGGAGAACTCGGAGCCCTGGCGCGGGTAGATCTGCTGGTCGGAGGAGTTGCGGGTCAGCGAGAGGGTGTAGCTCAGGTTGTGGGAGATGCCGTCCGTGAAGGCGAAGTAGCTCTGGTACCAGTTCGTGAGCTTGTACGTCTGCCAGCTGAGGTTGTTGTACAGGACGAAGTAGTTGTCCGGCCACTTCAGGCGGTTGCCGAGTCCGGCGTTGAAGCCGAAGACTTCGAACATGCGGTCCGTGGAGAGGAGGCCGATGTACAGGTAGGAGTCCGTCATCCGGGAATAGTAGCCGGAGAGGCTGAGGGACGTCGGTTTCTTGCCGAAGAGCCAAGGCTCCATGAAGCTGGCGCTGAGGGTCGTGTAGTAACGGCCGTTCGTCTGGAAGCGGAAGGAGAGCGTCTGCGCGTCGCCCAGCGGGACCGGGCGCCAGGCGCCCTTCTCGAACATCCGGCGGGTGGAGAAGTTGTTGAAGCTCACGCCCGCGGTGGCGACGAAGGTGCGGCCGCCCCAGCCGCCGGAGAGCTCCAGGGTGGAGGACGGCTTCTCGGTGACGTTGTACACCAGGTCCACCGTGTTGTTCAGCTGGTTGGGGATGACGGAGTAGCCGCCCGGCTTCATGATGGCCTCCGCGTCGAACTGGCCGAGGGAGGCGATTTCACGGATGGAGCGCTCGAAGTCCGTCTGGCTGAACAGGTAGCCCGGACGGGTCATGATCTGGCGGCGGACGACCTTCTCGTTCGTCAGGTCGTTGCCGTTGATGACGATGTTGTTCAAGGTGGCGGGCTTGCCTTCGGAGATGCGCATTTCCACGTCGACGGAGTCGTTCTGGATGTTCACCTCCACCGGATTGACCTGGAAGAACAGGTAGCCGTTGTCCTTGTAGAGCTTGGAGACGTCGTAGTCCGTCTGCTTGCCGCCGCCGTGGAGGCGCTTGTCCATCGTGACCATGTCATAGATGTCGCCCTTCTTGATCTGGAGGATCTCGTCGAGGACCTCGGAAGGATAGACCGAGTTGCCGGTCCAGGTCACGTTGCGGAAGTAGTATTTCGGGCCCTGGTCGAAGATCATGTCGATGCACAGGTGCTTGGGGTCCGAGTAATAGACGGAATCCTTCACCAGGCGGGCGTCCCGGTAGCCGGCCTCGTTGAAGGCCTCCAGGACGGTCTTGCGGTCCGTCTGGTACTCCTTCTCCTTGAACTTCTTGGACTTGAAGAAGTTGTACCACTTGTTGGAATGGGTTTCCTTCATCGACTTCGAGAGCTTGTACTCCGACACGTCTTCGTTGTTGCCCTTGAAGTTGATGTCCTTGATGCGGATCTTCTCGCCCTTCTTCACGTTGAAGTTCACCCGGATGGCGCTGCGGATGACGGTGTCTTTCTGCACCTGCGTGTCCACCTCGACCAGGAGGTAGCCTTTTTCCTTGTAGTAGCGCTTGATGATGTCCTCGGAGGTACGCTGCACGTAGTCGGAGAACTCGCGGCCCGGACGGAGGTTCAGGCGGTCCTGCAGATCCTTCCGCTCACCGGACTTGACGCCGGAATAGGTCCAGCGGGAGACCCTGGGGCGCTCCTTGACGATGATCTTGAACCAGGCGGTGTCCTGCGCCACGTTCAGCGAATCCACGACCATCGACACGTCCTCGAAGAAGCGCTGTGCGACCAGGCGCTTGACGATGCCGGTCGCGTCCTCGCCCGGGACGGTGAGTTTCATCCCGGTGCGGAGGCCGGTCAGCTGCAGCACCTGGTTCTCGCCGAAGTACTGGTTGCCTTCCACGCCGACGCCGCCGACCACGTAAGTCTTTGGATTGCCGTAATCTATCTCGATCGATTCCCGCCCCGTCTGGGCCCGGAGGGACATCCCCGCGAGGCCGAGCAGCAGGAGGCAGGCTATCTTGCGTATCATCATCGTTTCTCTCATTATCCTGCAAAGATAATTCTTTTATTTCACTTTTCCATATCTGCGGTCCCGGCCGGCATAGGTTTCGAGGGCGGCGCGGAACTCCGGCTTGCGGAAATCGGGCCAGAGGACCTCGGAAAAGACGAACTCCGTATAGGCGCACTGCCAGAGGAGGTAATTGGAGATGCGCTGCTCCCCGGACGTGCGGATCAGGAGGTCCGGATCGGGGATGCCGGCGGTCACCAGGTAGCCGGCGAAATCGTCCGCCGTCATCGTCTGGACGCCTTCGGGGCCCTTCTCGGCCGCGGCCTTCTTCATCGCCTGGAGGATGTCCCACTGTCCGCTGTAGCTGAGGAAGACGATCAGGGTCATCCGCGCGCAGCCGGCGGTCTTCTCCATCAGGGCGTCGATGGCGGCGTTCAGGCTGTCGGACAGCCGGGCGCGGTTCCCGAGCACGACGAATCGCACCCCGTTGTCCAGGAGCGTCTTCACCTCGTTGTGGATGGCTTCCATCATCAGTTCCATCAGGCGGTTGACTTCCGCCTCGGGCCGGTTCCAGTTCTCTTCGGAGAAGGCGTACAGGGAGAGATACTTCACCCCCGCCTCCACGGCGGCCTCGGTGCAGGCGCGGACGCTTTCCACCCCCGCCACATGGCCATAGACACGCTCCTTCCCGCGGGCTTTCGCCCAGCGGCCGTTTCCGTCCATGATGATGGAGACGTGCTGCGGTACGTTGTTCATACGATTCTATCCGTTGTTTCTCATATCCTCGCCCCAGAACAGCCTGGAAGTAAGCGCCCGGACGAAACCGGACTCGGCGAGCCGGATACGCTTCAGCGAAAATTGTGCCATCTCCACGTGAATGGTCCAATCCTGCACGATTTCCACGGTCTGGTTGTCGGTGGTCATCACGGCGACGCCCTCGCGGCTCTCGAAGGCGATGTCCACCTTGGAGGTTTCCGGGACGACCAGCGGCCGCACGTTGAGGTTGTGCGGGGCGATCGGGGTGATGACGAGCACTTTCGTGTCGGGCAGGCAGATGGGACCGCCCGCGCTGAGGGAGTAGGCGGTGGACCCGGAGCTGGTGGAGACGATGAGGCCGTCGGCCCAGTAGGTGGGGAGGGTCTCCCCGTTCACCGACACGCGGATTCCGAGCATGGAGGCCCCTTTGCGGTGGATGGCCACCTCGTTCAGCGAATAGGGCAGCATCCCGATGTTACGACGGGCGTCCGGCCCCTTGAGCGTGGCGTTGAGGACCGTGCGGTACTCGATGCTGAAATCGCCTTCCATCAAGGCCTTGAGGACGGCCTCCGGGCTGTTTTCGCACAGGAACCCGATGCGGCCGAAGTTCACGCCCAGGATGGGAAGGCCGATGTCCGACACCAGATGCGCGGCGGACAGGAACGTGCCGTCGCCGCCCATCGACAGGACCAGGTCCGTCCCGGGGAGGACGTCGTTCCGGTCCCGGATCTCATACACCTGGTAGGAAGCGGCGGCGAGGTCGGCGAGAAGCGCGATCACGGACGGGTCCTCCCGCAATCCGTCGTTCAGGATGAAATAACCTATTTTCATTCGTCAGAATCAAATCAGCCGCCAAAAATAACACTTTAAATTATAAAAATCACTATTTTTGTCGCGAAAAAACGACGAAACATGACTCGATTGAGCGTAAATATCAACAAGGTAGCCACGCTGCGCAACGCCCGCGGCGGCAACATGCCCGACGTGACCAAGGCCGCCCTCGACTGCGAGCGCTTCGGCGCCGAAGGCATCACCGTCCACCCCCGTCCGGACGAGCGCCACATCCGCTACAGCGACGTGCGGATCATCCGTCCCCTCGTCGCCACCGAATTCAACATCGAAGGCAACCCGATCCCTTCCTTCGTGGACCTCGTGAACGAGGTCGTCCCCGACCAGGTGACCCTGGTCCCGGACGCCCACGACGCCATCACCTCCAACGCCGGATGGGACACGCTGAAACACAAGGACTTCCTGACGGACATCTGCCGGGAGTTCAAGTCCCGCGGCATCCGCGTCTCCATCTTCGTCGACCCGGATCCCCGGATGGCCGAAGGGGCCGCCGTGTGCGGGGCCGACCGCGTGGAACTGTACACGGCCGACTACGCCGCGGAATACCCGCTGGGTCCGGAGGCCGCCATCGCCCGGTACCTGGAGACGGCGAAGGCCGCCCGCGCCTGCGGGCTGGGCCTGAACGCCGGCCACGACCTGTCCCTGGAGAACCTCGCGTACTTCGTGAAGACGATTCCCTGGACGGACGAGGTCTCCATCGGCCACGCCATCATCTGCGACGCCCTCTATATGGGCCTGGAGCGCACGATTGCGGCCTATCTTGCGGAAATCCGCAAAAAATAGTTATCTTTGCAATCTTGTACCGAAAATATATAATTAATTCATACATGAAAAGAATCGTATCCCTCCTCAGCGCCGCCTTCGTGGCCGGCCTCTTCCTGAGCAGTTGCAACAATGCAGCCCCCGTCGCCGCCTCCGCCACCCAGGCCGACACCACCGCCGCCGCCGGCAGCATCGTCTTCTTCAACATCGACAAGGTCGTCGAGAGCTATGACATGGCGAACGACCTCCGTTCCGTCGTGGAGACCAAGGTCAACGGCATCCAGTCCGAGATCGACCGTCGCGGCAACAAGCTCCAGAAAGACGCCAACGACTTCCAGAACAAGATGGACAAGGGCCTGCTGACCACCTCCGTGGCCAACGCCCAGTACCAGAAGCTCCAGCAGCAGCAGAACGAGTACCAGCAGTACGTGGTCCGCAAGCAGCAGGAGATGCAGGAGGAGCAGCAGGTGATGCTGAACCAGATCATGAACGCCATCGCCGAGTTCGTGCAGGCTTACAACGTGGAGAAGCAGTACGCCCTCATCCTCACCACCTCCGGTGACATCCTCCCTGCTCCCGTGGTGACCGGCAGCGCCGCCCTCGACATCACCGACGAGATCCTCGCCGGCCTGAACGCCGAATACGTCAAGACCAAGGCGGCCGAGACGAAGTAAGCCCCGGCCCCGATGAAGGTCGCCATACTGTCCAGTTTCTATCCCCTCCGGGGAGGCATTTCCCAGTTCAACGCGAGCCTGCTCGCGGGACTGGGAAAGTTGCACGATGTCAGGGCCTGGTCCTTCAAAAGGCAGTATCCTGAGATCCTCTTCCCGGGGAAGACGCAGTATGTGACCCCCGACGACGAAGCCGTGCCGGTGGAGGCGGAAGCCCTGCTGGACACGGTGAACCCGTTTTCCTGGGGAAAGACCGCCCGCGCCATCCGCGCCTGGGGACCCGACCTCCTCGTGATGAAATACTGGATGTCGTGGTTCGCCCCGTCGCTGGGCTGGGTCGCCCGGCACGCCGGCGCCCGCTGCAAGGTGGTGCCCGTGCTGGACAATGTCATCCCCCACGAGCCGCACTGGTTCGACAAACCCCTGACCAAATGGTTCCTGAACGCCTGTGACGGCTTCGTGACGATGTCGCAAAGCGTCACCGACGACCTCCTGACCCTGAAACCCGACGCCAAGTACGTCCTCCTCCCCCACCCGCTCTATTCCCATTTCGGGGAAAAGCTCCCGCGGGAAGCGGCGGCGAAAGCGCTCGGCATCGACCCGGCGCGGAAGACGCTCCTGTTCTTCGGCCTGATCCGGGACTACAAGGGGCTGGACATCCTGCTGGAGGCCTTCCGGGACCTGCCGGACGACTACCAGCTGGTCATCGCCGGCGAGCCCTACGGCTCGTTCGACAAGTACCAGGCCCTCATCGACAGCCTCCCGGGGAAAGACCGGGTCCGCGTGTTTCCGGACTACATCCGGGACTCGGAGGTCAAGACGTTCTTCTCCGCGGCCGATGTGACCGTCCTTCCCTACCGGAGCGCCACCCAAAGCGGCATTTCCTCCATCTCCTACCACTTCGAGGTGCCGATGATCGTCACCGACGTGGGCGGTCTGAAGGGCACCATCGGCGACCGTGGCACGGGAATTGTCGCCCCTGCGGCCGAGCCCGGAGCCATCCGCGACGAGATCCTCCGCTATTTTTCCGACCCTTCCGTCCGGACGGACTGCGTCCGGGCGATCCGCCTCGAGAAGGAGCGTCTCGACTGGGACCGCTTCTGCGCGGACCTCGCCGGCTTCGCGGCCCAACTTTAAAAGCAAAAGCGCCATGAAAAACAGAGCCATCGCCCTCGCCGGGCTCCTCTTCTGCCTCGCCCTCTCCCCTGTGCTCTCCGCGCAGGAGTATGTGGCCACGCCGGTCAAGGTGTCCACGGAAAGAGTGCGCCTGAACGGCAAGATATACCTGTCCCATCCGGTCCTGGAGCGCCAGACCCTGTTCGGCATTGCCAAGGCCTACGGCGTCACCGTCGAGGACCTGTACGCGGCCAACGCGGGCCTGGAGGAAAAGGGCCTGCAGACAGGCACCACCCTGCTCATCCCCATCGTGGAAGGCGCGCAGCAGGCCCAGGCCCAGGCCGAACCGGCCCGGCAAGCCTCGCAGACGGCCCCGCAGGGCCAGTCTTTCATCGAGCACACCGTGATGTGGTATGAGGACCTCGAGGACATCGCCGCCCAATACGGCGTGACCCCGGAGGCCATCATGCAGGCCAACGGCATGCGCAGCAAGAAAGTGACCAAGCGCCAGGTGCTCAAGATTCCCGCGGGCTCCGGAACGGTTCTCGCTTCCGCGACCCCGGTGAAGGCCGAGGACAAGCCCGTTCCCCCGCCCGTCCTTCCCACCCTCGAGGATCCGGTCATCAAGGATCCCCAGATGGTATCCGCAGGCAGGTACAGGCCCCTCAAGGTGGACAAGGTCAAGGTGAAGAAGGCCGACATCCTCCCGCCCGACGTCCCGACCATCGGCGACCCCGAGATCGTCGACCCCGAAATCGCCGCCGGCAACTACGATCCCCTCCGGGTGGATCCCGTCATCGTGGACCCGGCCCAAGCCCGCGCCACGGAGGACGAGGACGACGACTTCGACGACAGCGTGATGGACCCGTTCGCCGGGAAAGGGAACGTGGAACTGGGCATTCTGCTGCCCTTCAACGCCGCCGGCCGGGCGAGCGAGACCAACATGGACTTCTACTCCGGCGTCCTGATGGCCCTGCACGACCTCGAGTCCGCAGGCATCAAGACCGTCCTGAACGTCTATGACCTCCAGGACGGCGTCCCTTCCGCCGCCGAACTGGGACGGAACGACTTCATCCTGGGACCGATCACCTCCACCGACCTCTCCACGGTGCTGGAGCGCGCCGACGGAAAGACCCAGGTCATCTCCCCGCTGGACCAGCGGGCCGCCGACCTGGCGGATTCCCGTTCCGGCTTCATCCAGGCCCCGTCCTCGCCGGAAAGCCAGTACGCCGACCTCGCGGCCTGGGCGGCCGACGACCTCCAGCGGGACGACCGGATCATCCTCGTGACCGAAAAGGTGAGCGGGAGCACGGCGCCGGCCGTGGGCGTGCGCAACGCGCTCGTGGAGGCCGGCACGCCGTTCGAAGGCGTCAGCTGGACCGTCGCCGAAGGCCGGTCCCTGCCCGCCGCCCTCACGTCGCGCCTGACCAAGACGGGCGTGAACCGCATCATCGTGGCGTCCGAAAAGGAAGCTTTCGTGGGCGACATGGTCCGCAACCTCGTGCTCCTGCTGGGCCGGGGCTACCGCTTCGCGATGTACGCCCCCTCCAAGGTCCGCACCTTCGAGACCATCGACGGAAGCACCTACCACCAGAACGACCTGCACATCAGCTCGCCGTATTTCGCCGACTACGACACGCCCCGGGTGAAGTCCTTCGTGCGCTCCTACCGCGCCCTCTACCGGACCGAGCCCAGCCAGTTCGCCTTCCAGGGATACGACCTCGCCCGCTATTTCACGAGCCTGGTCTCCAAGTACGGCAACCGGTGGACCCGCGCCCTCACGCGCGTCCCCGACTCCGGCCTCCACACCGACTTCCGCTTCGAGAAGACGCCCGCGGGGTCCTACAAGAACACCGGCATCCGCCGCATCGTCTACAGCACCGACTACTCCACTTCTCTCGTGAAATAAAGATATGGAAAACATCCGATGCCTCATCCTGGGCGGAGGTCCCGCCGGATTCACCGCCGCCATCTACGCTTCCCGCGCGAACCTGTCCCCCGTCCTGTACGAGGGCATCCAGCCGGGCGGCCAGCTCACGACCACGACCATCGTGGAGAATTTCCCGGGCTTCCCGGGCGGGGTGGACGCGAACAACCTGATGGACCAGATGCGGGAACAGGCCAAGAGCTTCGGGGCCGACGTCCGCAGCGGCGTGGCCACCTCCGTGGACCTTTCCGGCCGCCCGTTCAAGGTCGTCATCGACGGAGAGAAGGAAATCGCCGCCGACGCGCTGATCATCGCGACGGGGGCGACGGCCCGCTACCTGGGCCTGCCTTCGGAGGAGAAATACAAGGGAGCGGGCGTGTCGGCCTGCGCCACCTGCGACGGCTTCTTCTACCGGAAGCGCACAGTCGCCGTGGTGGGCGGCGGCGACACGGCCTGCGAAGAGGCCATCTACCTCGCCTCCCTCGCCAAGAAAGTGTATATGATCGTCCGCCGCGACGTTCTCCGCGCCTCCAAGGCGATGCAGGAGAAGGTCTTTGCGAAGGAGAACATCGAAATACTTTGGAACTGCAACACGCAGGAAGTCCTCGGAGACGGTTTCGGCGTCACGGGCGCCCGCCTCGTCCGCAAGGATGGCACTGTCTTTGATATCGACATCGACGGCTTCTTCCTCGCCATCGGCCACCATCCCAATTCGGAGCTGTTCGCCCCCTGGGTGGAAACCGACGCGGCCGGCTACATCGTCACCGAAGGAAAATCCTCCCGCACCTGTGTGGAGGGCGTCTTCGCGGCCGGCGATGTCCAGGATCCCACCTACCGCCAGGC
This sequence comes from uncultured Bacteroidales bacterium, assembly GCA_947169405.1. Lineage (GTDB taxonomy): Bacteria > Bacteroidota > Bacteroidia > Bacteroidales > UBA932 > Cryptobacteroides. Next base: position 7,356 of record CAMVPS010000038.1, on the reverse strand, counting down.
CATCACGGCCGCGGCGTCGGGATGCGCCGCCGCGCGGGATGCGGAGAAGTTCCTGCTTGAGATCTGATAAATGGAGTTATGATGATGAAATCCAGAACGATTGTCCTCACCGTCGCGGTGCTGGCCCTCCTGGCCGCCTGCAAGTCCCAGTTCGAGACCCTGCTCTCGTCCAATGACGTGGACGCCAAGTACAAGGCGGCGATGGATCTGTTCAACGACGGCAAATACCTCAAGGCCGGCCAGCTCTTCGAGTCGATGGCCATCCTGACCGACGGCACCGAGCGGGACGACACGGTCCGCTACTACTGGGCCCTGTCCAACTACCGCTACAAGGACTACTACACGGCGGAATCCAACTTCGCGAAGTTTATCGAGAAGTACCCGCAGAGCCCCTTCTCCAGCGACGCCCGCTTCCTCCGGATCGACTGCCTGTACCGGGCCACCCTCCGCTGGGAGCTGGACCAGACCCCGACCCGGAACTGCCTCGCGACGATCATCACCTACGAGCTGGAGTATCCGGATGCGAAGGAGCACCTGGAGGCCTGCGCGGCGATGAAGAAGGACCTGTACGACCGACTGGACCGCAAGGAATTCGAGAACGCCCGCCTCTACTACAAGATGGAGGACTATCTCGCCGCCCGCGTCGCCCTCCGCAACGTGCTGAAGGACAATGCCGACAACGCCTATCGCGAGGACATCCTGTACTACACCGCGATGGCTTCCTACCATTACGCCCGGATGAGCGTCCCCGCCAAGCAGAAGGAGCGCTACCTCGTCTTCGTGGACGACTACCTCAACTTCGTCGGCGAGTATCCCGACTCCAAGTACCGCCGCGAGCTGGACGCGATGTACCGCCGCTCCCAGAGCGCCCTGGGCCGCTACGACGGGGTGGACGAGGAGCTGGACCTGAAGGCCAAGGACTTCGAGCGGGAGCGCAAGGCGATGGAGAAAAACAGTTCCGAAAATAATTGAAACCCTGCCGCCGAAAGTGCAGTATTAATAATTGGAAACTAAAAAAACAGAAGAAGAAATGGACACTGGCAGCAAGAAGAAAGTACCGGGCAACACCATTACGCGCGACATCCGCACCCTGGCCGCCCCGACCGGCAATATCTATGAATCCGTCGTGATCCTCTACAAGCGGGCGAACCAGATCGCCGCCGCCGAGAAGAAGGAACTCACCAAGAAACTGGAGGATTTCCGCAACGACCGCGACACGATGGAGGAAGTGTTCGAGAACAAGGAGCAGATCGAGATCTCCAAGTACTACGAGCGCCAGCCCAAGCCGGACCTCGTGGCCATCTCCGAGTTCGAAAACGGTGAACTCTACTACCGCCGGGCACAGAGCGCGAACCCCATCGACATCAACGGCGAGGAGTAATGCTCCGCTCGCTCCACGTCCGGAACTACGTACTGATCGACTCTCTGGAAATTGATTTTCCGGAGGGTCTCGTCATTATAACCGGACAGACCGGAGCGGGCAAGTCCATCCTCCTCGGCGCCCTGGGCCTCGCCCTGGGCGGCAAGGCCGACGCTTCCCTGGTGGGGGCGCACGGGGACACCTGCGTCGTGGAGGCGGAGTTCTCCGCCGACGGGAATGCGCCCCTGCAGGCCCTGATGGCCGAGAACGACCTGGAGGTGGGCGACACCCTCCTCATCCGCCGGACCCTGAACCGGACCGGGCGGTCGCGGAGCTTCGTCAACGACGAACCCGTGTCCCTGCCCGTCCTGCAGGCCCTTTCGGAGCACCTCATCGACATCCATTCCCAGCACCAGACCCTCCGGCTGGGCGATCCCGCCTTCCGGATGTTCCTGCTGGACCACTACGCCGGGAACGGGTCGCGTTCGGAGGCCTGCCGGAAGGCCTGGAACGACCTCCAGGGCCTCCGGAAGGAACTGGCCGAGGTGACGGACCGGCTGCGTCGGATGGCCGCGGAAAAGGACTATAACGAGGCCCTGTTCGCCCGCCTGGACGAAGCGAAGCTCCGGGACGGCGAGCTGGAGGAGCTGGAAGCCGAACAGAAGCAGCTCGCCCACGCGGAAGAGCTGAAAGAATACCTGAATGGCTGCGAGGACATCCTCGCCCCGGCCGACGACCGCGCCCCGCTGACGGCGCAGTTGAAGGAGGCCGAAAAGCAGGCCGCCCGCGCCGCCCGCTTCATCCCCGCCCTGGAACCGCTCGTGCAGCGGCTGGAATCCGCCCGGCTGGAGCTGGAGGACATCGCGGACGAGCTGGAAGGCGCGAACGCGCGCATCGACGTCTCCCCCGACCGCCTGGAACAGGTGGAGGACCGGATGTCCCTCCTGTACGACCTGATGAAAAAGCACGGCGTGCAGACGGTCGGCGAACTGATCGCCGAAAGGGACCGCCTCTCCGAGGCCCTGTTCGACTCCACGGCCCTGGAAGAGCGGCGCGTGGCGCTGGAGAAATCCCTGGGCAAGGCGGAGAAGGCCTATGCCGCAGCGGCCGACGCTCTGCACGACGCCCGTGAAAAGGCTTCGGAAGGCTTCGCCTCCGCCATCCTGGCGTCGCTGGCCTTCCTGGAACTGGACCATGCCATCTTCCAGGTCGAACTGGCCGACGCCCCGGAAGGTCCCGCCGGCCGGGACGCCGTCCGCTTCCTGTTCTCATCGACGGGAAAGGCCCCGCAGGACCTGTCCAAGGTGGCTTCCGGCGGCGAGCTCTCCCGCATCATGCTCAGCCTCAAGGCGATGATGGCCCGTTACACGGCGATGCCCGCCCTCATCTTCGACGAGATCGACGCCGGCGTGTCCGGCAGCGCCGCGGACCGGATGGGCCAGATGATCTGCCGGATGGGCGAGGACATGCAAGTGTTCGCCATCACCCACCTCCCGCAGGTCGCCGCCAAGGGAAAAGCCCATTACCTGGTCACCAAGGAGCGCGACGTCACGGACATCCGCCTCCTCTCTGAGGAGGAGCGGGTGCAGGAAATCGCCCGCCTCCTGAGCGGGTCCGTCATCACCGACGCCGCCGTCGCGAACGCCCGGGCGCTCCTCTCATTTTGAATCTTTCCAAATTCATCCTATCTTTGCAATCCATGGCCACCCAGACAAATACCGCGACGCCTTCCCTGGACGAATTCCGCTCCAGGCTCAAGCGCCACGGCCTCAAGGCGACCCGCCAGCGGCTGGAGGTGCACGAGGCGATGATGGCCCTCGGCCACGCCTCGGCGGACATGGTCAAGGAGGAAATCGCCCGCCGGGGCATCGTGAAGGTCACGGTCGCCTCGGTCTACAACATCCTGTCGCAGCTGGCGGACCTCAAGATCTACAGCCGCCGCCTCAGCAGCAACAACAAGATGTATTTCGACATCAACAATTTCCGCCATATCCACCTGTACGACAAGGAGAACCACAAGTTCCGCGACATCTTCGACGACGAACTGGCCGAACTCGTGCAGGCGCACCTGAAGCGGCGCAAGTTCAGGGGATTCACCGTCGAGGACATCGACATCCAACTGATCGCCCGCCCGACCCGCAAGTCCAAAACCGTATGAAAAAACTGATTCTCGCCCTGCTCGGCGCCCTGGTCCTCCTCGGCGGATGCAACAAGCAGGATTCCTACCTCTATTCCGGCATCGAGGCCGGCACCATCGGCGGCGGCGTGTTCACGTCCGACAACGGCACGAAAATGACCGTCGTCGGCAACGAGGGAAAATACGACGTCACCTCCACCCGCCGGGTGCTGATCCGCTACCAGACGCATCCCATCACGGACCCGAGCCAGATCGACATCGACCTCCATGGCCTGATGGACGCCGGCATCCTGCAGCCCACCCACGTCCGCTCCCTGCCGGCCGACCCCGCCGGGACCCCGCTCGAGGTCAGTGACGCCTGGTTCAGCGACGCCTATCTGAACATCCTGGCCACCTTCGACGGGAAAGAGGCCGACAAGCACACCTTCGACGCCGCCTACACGGTCGACGAGAAGAATCTCACCTTCCGCCTCGACCACGACGGCACCCAGGACACGGTCTCCGGGAACACCCCCCTGAGCATCTTCCTGTGCATCCCGATCCACGATCCCGCCTCGGCATTCGACCAGTATGCCGAGTCCCAATCCCAGAAGCCGACCCACCCGATTCCCGTCCTTCTGCAGTGGACCGCGCACACCCTGGAAGGCGGTCCCCTGACCCTGCAGGAACGGAAAGGATCCTACCTGCCGCCGGTCGTCAACTGATTTTTTTGCGCAAACCCTTGCAGGGAACGATTTTTTTCGTACCTTTGCAGTCCATTACATGGTGGATGTAGTTCAGCTGGTAGAGCATCGGATTGTGGTTCCGAGTGTCGTGGGTTCGAGCCCCATCATCCACCCAGAGGCGCTCCCGGAGTTTTCCGGGGGCGTTTTTTTCGTTATATTCACTATATTTGCAGAAAAGATTGATTCTTATGAAGAAACTGGTCGTGATCGACGCCTGCATCCGGGGGGAGGAATCCCGGACGAGAAGGATTGCGGAGCCCATTCTCGAGGAGCTCGCCAAGCGGTATGAGATAACGAGGTTCGACCTCACGAAGATGCCGATGGAGCCGCTGACGCCCGAGACCTATGCGCAGCGGGCGGCGGGGATCGTCCCCGCCTGGGCCCAGGAGGCCGCCCGCACCATCGCAGAGGCGGACCGGATCGTGGTCGCGGCGCCGTTCTGGGACATGAGCTTCCCGGCCGTGGTGAAGGTGTTCTTCGAGCACGTCTCCCTGTTCGATGTCACGTTTACGGACAACGGGCGCACCTGCGTGGGCAAGTGCAAGTGCGAGAAGGTGATGTACATCACCACCCGTGGGATGAACATTCCCACCGGCGACGCGCGGGAGCAGGGCTCGAGCTACCTGCACGCCCTGTCGGAGCTTTGGGACCTGGGCACGGTCCTGACCGTGGCCGCGTGGAACATGGACTACAGCACGCCGGAGGAGATTGAGGCGAAAATCGAAAGCACGACGCGGTTCGGCCTGCGGTTGGCGGCATCCTTCTGATGATGAGCCTGTTCACGCTGCTCCTCGCCATGGCCCTTCCTTTCACTACGCCGGCCTATCAAGTGAAGGTGGAGAAGGATGTTCCTTATGCCACCGCCCCGGGCTATTACACCCACGCCCCCATCGGGGACAAGAGAGCCACCCTCAAGCTGATGTTCCACAGCGGCATTCCGAAGCCCGTCACCCTGGAGATGGACATCTATGCGCCGGCCGGGGACGATCCTTCGGCCAAACGGCCGCTGCTGCTGATGATGCACGGCGGATCCTTTTTCATCGGCAACAAAAGCGAGCCCGGCCAGAAAGGCTGGGGGCAGTATTTCGCCTCGCTGGGCTATGTGGCGGTTTCCATCGACTACCGGCTGGGGTTCCATGCGATCAAAAAAGAAATCCGGCAAGCGGAATACCGGGCGCTGGAAGACGCCGACGCCGCCCTGGCCTACCTGCTGGGACGGGAAGACCTCCGCATCGACCCGGACCGCGTATTCCTGTGCGGGACGAGCGCCGGGGCCATGACGGCCCTGAACCTGGCCTTCCGGCTGTATGGGGACAAGCCCATGCAGGAAGTCAAGCGGCGGCTGCCCGCGGATTTCCGCATCCGGGCCGTCGCCAACCTCTGGGGCTCCGTCCACGACCTGTCGGTCCTGGAGAACGCACGGGTGCCCATCCTTTCCTTCCAGTCCGTCGCCGACCCGGTGATGCCGTACGACTACGGCTATCCCCTCGGATGGGCCGGGAGACTTTTCTCGGACCCGATGTACGGGACGCACGCCGTCCACGAAAAGGCCCTGGAACTGGGTCTGCGGGCGGAGCATCACCCCGTCCCGGAACCCCGGCATCGGATGCATCTGGACGACGCGCTGAAGTATACGCCGCGTTTTTACGAAATCCGTGATGCAATGGCGGAATTTTTCGCAAAGGAAATGGAATAATTTCGTATATTTGTTGATTGAATAGACAAAACATCTGATATTTCTGATATGGCAAAACGTGAAATCAAGTTCTCCCTGGTGTACAGGGACATGTGGCAGAGTTCCGGCCGGTATCAACCGCGCGTGGACCAGTTGGTGCGAGTGGCCCCGGCCATCGTGGACATGGGCTGCTTCGACCGCGTGGAAACCAACGGCGGCGCCTTCGAGCAGGTGAACCTGCTCTACGGCGAGAACCCGAACGTCTCCGTGCGCAAATGGACGGCTCCCCTCCGCAAGGCGGGCATCCAGACCCATATGCTGGAGCGCGGCCTCAACGCCATCCGCATGTACCCCGTTCCGGCGGACGTCCGTGAACTGATGTTCAAGGTGAAGAAGGCGCAGGGCACCGACATCGCCCGTTCCTTCTGCGGCCTGAACGACCACCGCAACCTCAAGCTCTCCGTCGAATATGCCAAGAAAGCCGGCATGATTTCGCAGGCTGCCCTGTCCATCACCCACTCCCCCGTCCACACGGTGGAATACTACCTGGGTGTGGTGGAGAAGCTGGTCGAGTACGGTACCGACGAAATCTGCCTCAAGGACATGGCCGGTGTCGGCCGTCCGACGGAGATCGGCCAGATCGTGGCCGGCATCAAGAAGAAGCACCCGCATATCAAGGTCCAGTACCACGGCCACACCGGCCCCGGCTTCTCCCCGGCTTCCATGCTGGAGGCGGCCCGCGCCGGCGCTGACTACCTGGACTGCGCCGTCGAACCCCTCTCCTGGGGCAAGGTCCATCCGGACGTGATTTCCATGCAGCAGATGATGAAGGCCGACGGCTTCCTGGTGAAGGACGTCAACATGGACGCCTACATGGAGGTCCGCCGCCTCACGCAGGAGTTCATCGACGACTTCCTGGGCTACTGGATCCTTCCGGCCAATTCCCAGATGTCCTCCCTGCTGGTGGGCTGCGGCCTGCCCGGCGGCATGATGGGCTCCATGATGGCCGACCTGCGCAACTTCCAGGGCGCCATCAACGCCGCCCAGCGCTCCCACGGCCGTCCGGAGATGACCCTGGACACCCTGATGGTGAAGCTCTTCGAAGAGGTCGAATACGTATGGCCGCGCCTCGGCTATCCGCCGCTCGTGACCCCGTTCAGCCAGTACGTGAAGAACATCGCGCTGATGAACCTGTTCAACATGCTCAACGACAAGCCGCGCTGGTCTTCCATCGACAAGGACGCCTGGGGCATGATCCTGGGCAAGATGGGCAAACTCCCGGGCAAGCTGGATCCGGAGATCGTGGCGCTGGCCAAGGAGAAGGGCATGGAATTCTACACCGGCAACCCGCAGGACATGTATCCCAACGAGCTCCCGAAGTTCCGTCAGATGATGAAGGACGAGGGCTGGGACTGCGGCGAGGACGACGAGGAACTCCTGAACATGGCCATGTTCGAGC
>CAMVPS010000037.1:0-19414 GCA_947169405.1 uncultured Bacteroidales bacterium | reverse complement strand
AAATCGTCGTTCCCGAATGATGAGAAAACTCCTTTACACCGCCCTTGCGCTCGTGGTCGCCTTCTCCTGCCAGAAGCCGGAGGAGGTGATCCCGGGGCGGGTGGAACCGGAAAAACCGGATCCGAAACCGGCGGAGTCGGAGTATGCCGATCCGGGCGTGGAGCCCCACAAGGACGGGCAGCCGTACGACACGTACCGCGGCCTCGTGATGGCGGGCTACCAGGGCTGGTTCGGCACGCCGGGAGACGGGTCGCCGATGACGGCGGTCCCGAACCAGGGCTGGTACCACTACCGCGAAAGCGAGCAGTTCCGCCCGGGGGTCCTGCGCAACTCCATCGACTTCTGGCCGGATATGTCCGAATATACGAAGAAGTATGTGGTGGGCGACGGCGACGCGACCGGCTACAGCTCGCCTTTCATCCTTCCCGACGGCTCGCACGCCACGGTGTTCAGCTCCTATGACGAGTCCACGGTGCTCACGCACTTCAAGTGGATGAAGCAGTACGGGCTGGACGGCGTGTTCATGCAGCGGTTCGTGGGCGAGATCCAGGACGCCAAGCACAAGGACCATTTCGACACCGTGCTCAAGCACGCGATGAAGGGCTCCAACGAGTTCGGCCGCGCCATCGCCGTGATGTACGACATGGGCGGAACGACCAACGACAATATGGCGAAGAGCATGGTGGCCGACGCGCAGAAGCTGATGGACCAGTACCACCTCAAGGACCGCAGCACCCAGAAGTTCTACCTGTACGAGAACGGAAAGCCGCTCCTGGCCCTCTGGGGATTCGGTTTCAACGACAGCAACCTGCCCAAGCCCTCCTTCATCGAACCCTACATCGAGCAGCTCCAGGCCCAGGGCTGGGCCATCATGCTGGGCTGCCCGGGCTACTGGCGGGCCGGCGGCAACGACGCCCTGAGCGGGACCGAGCACAGGAAGATGATCGAGATCATCAAGAAGTGCGACGCTTTCATCCCGTGGTACGTGGGTCGCTACGGCAACGACAACTTCGAGAGCAGCGAGTGGCAGTCCCGGATCAAGGACGACATCGCCGAGGCGAAGAAGTACTCCACCGACGGCCACGTCGTGGTGTACGCCCCGCACGTGTTCCCGGGCGGCAGCGACCGCAACATGCATCCGAACAACGGCTATCCCGACGGCGACGCCACCAACACGGGCTTCCGCTTCGGCGGCAAGTTCTATTGGAAGCAGTTCTACCGCGACATCAAGGCGGGCGCCCAGGCCATCTACGTGGGCATGTTCGACGAAATCGACGAAGGCACCGCCATCTTCAAGCAGATGCACGTGTCCGAGGTTCCGTCCAACGTCCCGTACAAGAAGGCCAATGTCCCCGCCGGTTACGGGTACGCCTCCGACGACGACTACTGGGTGACCAGCTACACGAACGGAAACTACCGGATGAACTCCTCGGAGCAGACCGGGGACGGCATTCGCTGGAGCAAGAAAACCTCCGACCTGGACATCCGCTTCCAGGGCATCGACGACAACCTCCCCACCGACTGGTACCTGTTCCTGACCGGCGAGGCGGCGAAGATGCTCCGCGGCGAAGTGAAGATGACCCCGACCCTGCCGTCCAAATAAGCAAGAACCAAGATGAAAACCATACGATTCCTGACCATACCGGCCGCCTTGGCCGCCTGCCTGACGGCGCTCTCCTGCGGGTGCGACAAGACCCCCGCCGCCGAGGAAGTCGTCGAGCTCCAGATGCCGGGCAACCCTTTCATCACCGAGCTCTACCTGGCCGATCCTTCCGCCCACGTGTGGGATGACGGCCGCCTGTATGTCTATCCTTCCCACGACGTGGCTCCGCCCCGCGGCTGCGACCTGATGGACGGCTACCACGTGTTCTCCACCACCGACATGGTCAACTGGACCGACCACGGCGAGTTCCTGCATTCCCGCGACGTGGAATGGGGACGGCCCGAAGGCGGTTTCATGTGGGCCCCGGACGCGGCGTACCGGAACGGGAAGTACTACTACTATTTCCCGCACCCGAGCGGCACGGACTGGAACAACACCTGGAAGGTGGGCGTGGGCGTGTCCGACAAGCCCACGATGGAAAACCTGAAGCTCCTCGGCTATCTCGAGGGCCTCGGCGACGCGTTCTCGATGATCGACCCTTGCGTGTTCACCGACGATGACGGGCAGGCCTACTTCTACTACGGAGGCGGCGGCCGGATGATCGGCGTGAAGCTCAAGGACAACATGACCGAGATCGACGGCGAGCCCGTGCCGATGAAGGGGATGAAGGACTACCACGAAGGTCCGTGGGTGTTCAAGAACAACGGCAAGTACTACCTGATGTATGCCGACAACCACCAGGAACCCGGCCTCGGGGGACGGAACCAGCTCCGCTACTGCTGGAGCGACTCCCCGCTCGGCCCCTGGGAGTACAAGGGCATCATCCTGAAGCCCACCGACTGCGACACCTCCCACGGCAGCATCGTGAAGTACAAGGGCCAGTGGTACCTGTTCTATCACAACTGCAACATCTCCCACATGGGGAACCTCCGTTCCATCTGCGTGGACAAGCTGTATTTCAACGAAGACGGCACCATCCGCGAGGTCGTCCAGACCTTTGCGAAATGAGACGGCTCGCCGCGCTTCTGACCCTGGCCGTTACGGTCTCTGCCTTCGCGCAGGGGCCGTATCGGTCTTCTATCACCTACGACTCCTACGAAGGGCTCGTGATGGCGGGGTACCAGGGATGGTTCAACACCCCCGGCGACGGGGCCGGCCGGAACTGGCACCACTACGAGAAGGGCCGGCGCTTCGAGCCGGGCTGGTGCACCATCGACCTGTGGCCGGAGGTGGATGAGTATCCGCAGCTGTACGAGACGGCCTTCCGCTTCGAGGACGGCACGCCCGCGTTCGTCCCGTCCCCGTATGACAAGAGTACGGTCGACGTCCACTTCCGCTGGATGCAGGAATACGGCCTGGACGGTGTGTTCCTCCAGCGGTTCATCGCGGAAATCGCCAATTCCTCCGGGAAGAAGCATTTCAACAAGGTGATGGCCTCGGCGATGGAATGCGCGAACAAGTACGACCGCGCCGTCGCCATCATGTACGACCTCAGCGGCATGCCCGCCAATGGCCCGGAGATTCTCTTGAAAGACATCGACGCGCTCGCGAAGGCCCATCATCTCTTTGACCACGAGGCCAATCCGTCCTACCTGTACCAGAACGGGAAGCCGCTCGTGACGGTGTGGGGCGTGGGCTTCAACGACAACCGGAAATACGGGTTCGACGAGTGCGAGAAGATCATCGACGGCCTCAAAGCCAAGGGCTACAGCGTGATGATCGGTGTGCCGACGAATTGGCGGACGCTGACCAAGGACACGCTGCCCGACCCGCGGCTCCACGCGCTCATCCGCAAGTGCGACATCGTGATGCCCTGGTTCGTGGGCCGGTACAACGAACGGACCTACGGGAGCTACAAGTCGTTGATCCGAAAGGACATGGCCTGGGCCGAGAAGGAGGGAATCGCCTATGCGCCCCTCTGCTTCCCGGGTTTCTCCTGGGCCAATATGCAGCGCCTCGGGCGCCCCGGCGTCCAGATTCCCCGAAACGGGGGCAGTTTCTTCAAGAAACAGCTGGACTACTGCCTGGACAGCGGCGCGAAGATGCTCTACATCGCGATGTTCGACGAGATCGACGAGGGCACGGCCATCTTCAAGATCGCCCGGAAAGTGCCCGTGGCGGCTCCCGGAAGCACCTTCGTGCCCCTGGAGGACGGCATCCCGTCGGACCGCTACTTGACGCTCGCCGGCGAGGCGGCCGCCCGGCTGAAAGGGAAGCCGGCGGCACAGAACCGGCACGGCCGCGACCTCGTCCACCCCGAGTACGAGGGCCTCGTGATGGCCGGCTATCAGGGCTGGTTCCACCTGCCCCGGAACGGGGTGATGTACCCCGACGAGAACCAGATCCACATCGATATGTGGCCCGACGTGAGCGAGAACGAGAACACCTATCCGACAGGGCTCCGCAACGCTGACGGCACCACTGCCCGTTTCTTCTGCTCGGACGACGAGCAGACGGTCCGGACGCACTTCCGCTGGATGCAGGAGTACGGCCTGGACGGGGTTTTCCTCCAGCGCTTTTACGGCTCCTGCCGCCCGCAGCGCGGGACGCGCAAGCATTCCGTGACGGTGCTCCGGCACGCGATGGCGGCGGCGCAGGAGTACGACCGCGCCTTTGCGGTGATGTACGACCTCTCCGGTCTGAGCCCGGAGCGGGAAGAGACCTGCGACCTGCTGCAGGAGGACTGGAAGTTCCTGGTGGACAGCATGAAAGTGACTTCCTACGGGAAACGGAACGAGTACCTGGGACACCTCGGAAAGCCGCTCTTGGTCATCTGGGGCGTCGGTTTCCCGGACAGGACCTACGACATCCGGAAGATCAAGCTGGCGGAACTCATCGACTTCCTGCACAACGATCCGGATTACGGCGGATGCACCGTGATGCTGGGCGTGCCGACCTACTGGCGGGACCTCTGCGCCGACTGCACTACGGACCCTTACCTGCATACCCTCATCCGGATGGCGGACCTGGTCCTGCCCTGGATGGTTCAGCGTTTCACGCCCCTGCTGCACTTCGAGATGAACCGCTACCGCGACCACATCGTGAAGGATACGGAATGGTGCGAACGCAACGGCGTGGGCTATGTCCCGCTCGTGTATCCCGGCTTCAGCTGGTACAACCTGAGCCGCGGCGGCTCGGACGCCAATGACATCGGCGGAGAAAAGCCCCTGGCCAGCATTCCGCGCCAGGGCGGCAAGTTCTACTGGGACCAGATCTATACGGCCGTCGGCGCCGGCGCGAAGATGCTCTATGTCGCGATGTTCGACGAGGTGAACGAGGGAACGGCCATCTTCAAGTGCACGGACACGCCGCCCGTCAGCGATGTCGCGAAGTTCGTCGACATGGACGGCCAGCCGTCCGACCACTACCTGTTCCTGACCGGCGAAGGCGCCCGGATGCTCCGAGGCGAGCGCCCGCTGGAGAAGGCGATGCCGCGGCGGTAGGCGGCGAACCGGAAATCTTGCTATCTTTGTGGCATATGACGAAACATCTCATCCGCCTAGCCATGCTTTTCGGCCTGCTCCTGGTGGTCGCCTGCGGTTCCCGTACCCGGCAGGAGCAGCCGGACTTTGTCTCCGCCACGGCCGTCCGTCCCGCCAGTTATGCGGGGAACACGCCCCGGTTCAAGGCGCTGCTCTATTACTCCGACGCCGTGGAGGAGGCCCATCAGCAGTTCACGCACCAGAGCATGGAGTTCTTCCACAAGCTCACGTACGGCGAGGGGTGGATCCTGGACATCTCCACCACCCTGGACGGCGACCTCTCGGCGTATGACGTGATCATCATGCCCGACGTTTCGCCCTCGTCGCCCCAGGAGCGGAAGTTGTTCGAGGAGTATATGGAGAACGGAGGCGGCTGGCTCGGCTTCCATGCGGCCGCCTACAATGACCAGTCCACCCACTGGGACTGGTTCCGAAACTTCCTGGGCGGCGTGCGCTTCCTGTGCAATACATGGCCGCCGCAGCCGGGCCTAGTGGACATCGAGACCCATGACCACGACGTAACGCGGAACCTGCCGGACGCCTATGTGGCCCCGTCGACGGAGTTCTACCAGTGGCAGCCCGACCCGCGTTCCAACCCGTCGGTGAAGGTGCTCGCCAGCCTGTCTCCGAAGAACTTCCCGATGGGCCTGAAAGATGTCGTCTTCGGCGGGGATTTCCCCATTGTCTGGACCAATACGGACTACCGGATGGTGTACATCAACATGGGGCACGGGGACGAGTGCTTTTCCGACGCCACGCAGAACCTGCTGTTTGTCAATGCGCTCCGCTGGGTGGTCAGCTGCTCGCCCCGGGGGAATCCTTTCGAGCGGTAGGTGTTTTCTCCGTTTATTATTCGTATCTTTGTCTGTTGGTAGCACTTGACTGAAACCAGGATGAAACGTCTGCTCCACATAGGTTGCACGCTGCTTCTTGTCGGCGCATCGCTTTTTGCGGCGTCGGTGCAAGCCGTGTCGGACAGCGTGGACGTCTCTGCGGACGGACTGGACTATGGCCTCCATATCGTCTCCTATCCGGCGCATTCGGACGAGTTCACCGGCCTCGCCCTGGAGGACGGAAAGGCGATTCCCGTCAAGGGGAAGACGCTGGAGATGTCCTTCAACCTGTACAACCGGCCGGACAATGTGTTCGGCTGCATCTTCCGCATCATCACCGACAAGGGGGACAACGTGGACCTGATGTACACGGCGGACCTGCAGGACGCGCGGAAGCTCATCCTCGTGACGGGCGACCAGGTCCATTTCATCGCGACGGAGATTCCGATGGAGCAGTGGTTCCCGGTCCGGATCGGCCTGAACACGAAGGACGGAACCATCGACCTGGACTACAACGGCGCCCAGTTCTCGGTGCGCGACGCCGGAACCAAGGGCGCGAAGACCTTCCGGATCAGCTTCGGCCTGTGCCAGCTGGCGGGCTACACCCTCGGCGACGTGGCTTCGGTCAATGTCCGGAACATCGACCTGTCCCTGAACGGAAAGCCGTTCCGCGCCTGGGCGTGCGCCCGGCACGCCGGGGAACTGTGCTATGACGAGCTGGACGGCGTCCCCGCCCGGGCCCTGAACCCGCAGTGGATGATCGACAGCTACATCTCCTTCAAGCCGGTCTTCGCCCATTCCTTCGAGAGCATTCCGTCCATCACCTTCGACGACAAGGACAAGTTCTACCTGACCTGCCCCGACGAGCCCATCCACGTGTTCTCCACCACGGACGGCACCCTGGCGGAGATTCCGGTCCGCGGCGGGTACAATCCGGCGAACTTCCCCAACCAGCTGCTCTATGTGGCCGGCAGCCACCACTGGCTCACCGCCTACAACCTGGACGAAGGCCTCTTCTCGAAATTCGATTTCAAGAACAGCCGCTGGGAGAACGAAAAGGAGCCGGAGCAGGACCACTATTTCTGGAACAATACGAACACCTGGGAGCCGCGGGTGCACGCCCTGTACAGCTTCGGCGGCTATGGGCACTACCATTTCCGGAACGAGCTGATCGTCACGTACCTGGAGAATCCGGAGAAGAATACCCGGACGACCGTCGAGGAAATCACGCCGCGCTACGGGGCCACTTCCTACATCGTGGACAGCCTGCTGTACGTGTTCGGCGGCCGCGGCAATCCTTCCGGCAAGCAGGAGCTCTCTCCGAAGAACTATTACGACCTCTATACCATCGACACCCGGACCCTGGAGGTGAACAAGCTCTGGGATATGGGCTCCTCTCCGTACGGGGACTTCATCTCCAGCGAGAACTTCGTCTACAACTGGGCCAACGGGGATTTTTACCTGCTGTCCAACCTGGACGGCTTCACGCTGCTGAAACTCCGTCCGGAAACGCCCGGCGTGGAAAAGATGTCCCTGCCGATCCCTCCGAAGCGGAACGCCCAGTACACGTATGTGAACATCTGGCACAGCTACGAGCTGGAGAAGATCTACGCCGCCATCCTGCAGGCGCAGGTGGACGGCCATACGGATGTGGAAGTGTACGAGATCGACTATCCGCCCATCCCGGTGAGCAAGATCTTGCAGGAAGGATACGGCGAGCAGGCGGGAACGGATAAGAGCGGCCTGTGGTGGAAGATTTTGCTTGTTGCGCTCAGCGCAGCGATTATCGGCGACTATGTCTGGTACCGGTTCCTCCGGAGCCGGAAGCCGCGCCGGAAGCAGGCCTTGAAGGAGCCTGCCGGCGAACGGGAAGAGCGCTACGAACCCGAACACCTGTACTACGATTTCTCCCGTTCCTCGGTGAACTTCTTCGGCGGGTTCCACGTCACGGACCGGGAAGGGAATGACGTCACGGCCCAGTTCACCCCCACGGTGAAGGCCCTCCTGATCCTCCTCATCGTGTCCACGGCGAAGTCCGGCGGCATCGCCTCCCAGAAGATCAACCACCTCCTGTGGTCCTACAAGCCCGATGACACGGCGAACAACAACCGCAACGTGTACATGTCCAAGCTCCGCAGCCTGCTGGAGGGCGTGGGCGACATCCGGGTCCAGAACCAGAACAAGCTCTGGAGCATCGCCTTCGAGGGCGACACGCAGTGCGACTACCTGGAGGCCCTCCGCCTGTTCCGGGAAGGGACGGGCGAGGAAGATGTGGACCGGTTGCTGGAGCTGCTCCTGAAGGGCCAGATGCTGCCCAACACCGAACTGGACTGGATCGACGAGTACAAGAGCGCCTTCTCCAACGCCACGATCGATTTCCTGTGCCGCCAGCTCCGGCGCGAGGATTTGACCGACAAGGCCATCCTGCAGGCGGCCAACACGATCTTCCAGCACGACTTCCTGAACGAGGACGCCCTGCAGGCGAAGGTCCGCATCCTGTGCAAGGAGAACAAGCCGGGCCTTGCCAAGACCATCTATGACAACTTCTGCAAGGAGTACCGCAAGTCCCTGGGCATCGACTACACCGTCCCGTTCAAGGACATGATCTAGTAATCCGCCGCGTTGATCCGGTCGTTCAGCCAGGCCAGGCGGGCCTCGTAGAATTCCTTCAAGAACGCGTATTCCTGCTCGTAGGTGGGGAAGTAGTAGTAATTGGGCCAGACTTTCACGCCCAGGATCTGCCAGCGGTCGAAGTTCCGCGCTTCGGCGCCGGCCATGAGGGCATGCTGCCGGTCCAGGAAGGCCGGGACCTGCGTCAGGAGGGTGGGGTAGAGTTCGTTCCAGCGGCCCACGACGGCCTTCTTGAACGCCGGGTCGAAGAACAGCTGGTTGTACCACTTCACGTAGCGCATCTGCCAGCCTTCGGGTTTTTCGAAGTTCGTGTAGTCGCAGTTTCCGAGGGTGATGTCAAAGTCCCAGACGTGGTACATCTCCAGCGGCTTCCCCTTCTCCTTCGTGAGGTAGGTGCTCTTGCGGACGTTCCCGTCCGGATTTTTCGTGATTTCCTGGATGATGTAGTAGTTGATGAAGGAAGGGATGTCGATATAGGAGCGGTAGGAGTAATCGTGCTCGCCCTGGACCCTTTCGAGGGCGTGTTCGAAGCCGTTGAACCATTCCCTGACGTACTTCTGCTGGGCCTCGGTCGGATACTCCGGCTCGTGGAACATCACGGGCGTGTCCCAGACGGTCTTGAAGCAGACGGGCTCGTCCATCGCCTCTTCGAGCTCGAGGTAGTAGCCGCCCTCGAGGTCGGTTTCCGTGGCCACTTCGATGTTGACCCGGTGCCCGGCGATCTCCTTGTGGTCGGAGAAGGCATAGACGCCCTGGTACTGCCCGTTGAGGTACACTTCCACGCTGAGCATCATCGGGGTCCAGCTCATGCCGCAGATGCGGGAGATCTCCATCGCCATGATGTTCCGCAGGAGGGTCTTGTCGCTGTAGTTGGCCAGCAGGATCCAGTCCTTGTTGCCCCAGCGGCTGAAGACATGGGCCTTCTCGTCCAGCTTGATCCGGTAGGGCTTCTTGGGCATCCCCCAGGTGGTGTTGCCCCGGCCTTTGATCCGGCCGGTCAGCTCCAGGGACTCCTCGTCGGTGTAGAAGCGGGACGGGTCCTCGAACCGGAAGGTGGCCTTGACATAATTGTCCTTGCTGTCGATGGGTTTCCCGCCTTCGGTGGTGATGTGGACCGTCGGAATCCGGAAGTTCGAGGGGATGGCCTTGTCGTGCAGCGGGTCGATGTACGGCGGCTTGGGCGGGTCCACGGGCTCTTCGGGCTTCTCGGGCTCCCAGCCGTTGTCGAACTCCATCGTCTCGCCGTTGGAGGCCCAGATTCTCAGGTACTTCAGGTCGCGGTAGGCATAGAGGGGGATGCTTTCCTCCAGCGGTCCGTTCGTCCGCCCTATGCCGGTGTCTTCCCCGTCTATGAACCAGTTCGTTCCCTGCCGGACGACCGTTTTCGGCATATAGGAGAGGGTGTCCGTCCCGTCCTCGATGACCCACTCCGCCGTCGGGACGACGACGCTGGTCCCGTCCTGGAAGAAGACCTTCGAGAAGGTGGTCAAGGTGCGGGTTTCCAGGTAGGTTTTTCCGTCGCGGTAGGCGTGGACCATTTCCAGGAAGGAAGGGGGCGTGGTCGGCTTGGTTTCCGGGACGATCCGGTCCTCCCAGCAGGAAACCGCGAGGAGCAGGATTCCCGTCAGGAGAAGGAGCCGATATCCCAGGTGACGCTTCATGGTGCAAAGATAGTTTTTCGGACTTAACGGCGCGCTCCCTTTGGGGGTTAAAGGGGCCCTTAACGGCCGATTTAAGGTTTTATTAATAAAGATTATTCACTATTTTTGTGAGGATAGAACCGCAAATCGATGAAAC
This sequence comes from uncultured Bacteroidales bacterium, assembly GCA_947169405.1. Classification (GTDB taxonomy): domain Bacteria; phylum Bacteroidota; class Bacteroidia; order Bacteroidales; family UBA932; genus Cryptobacteroides. The sequence goes on along the minus strand of CAMVPS010000037.1, from coordinate 9,068 downwards.
GACTGCTGATTACCCTCGCGGCGGCGTTCGCCGCCCTCTTCTCCGCCACGGCGGATCCCATCGACGAACTCCTGCCCGTCCGGGGCCTCGCCATCGAGGCGCCCTCCTCCCGCGGGCTGAACGATTTCCTGAAATTCATCGAGGGGGACTTGGTCCCGGCCCATTTCAACCTGCTCATCCTGCGGGTGGACTGGAACTATGCCTACGAGACGCATCCCGAACTGCGGGACGAGCATCCGCTGACGAAAGAGGACGTGAAGCGGATCGTGGCCGTGTGCCGGACCCGGGGCATCCGGCTCGTGCCGCAGATCAACCTGCTGGGCCACCAGTCCTGGGCCAAGCAGACGCACGCCCTGCTCCGGGAGTACCCCGAGTTCGACGAAACCCCGTCCGTCAAGACGGAGAACTATACCGAGTGGCCGAACCCGGACGGCCTGTACTGCAAGAGCTACTGTCCCCTGCATCCGGGGGTCCACAAGGTTGTTTTCGACGTGGTCGACGAGCTCTGCGACGTCTTTGAGACGGACGCGTTCCACGCCGGGATGGACGAGGTGTTCTACATCGGCATGCCCGAATGCCCCCGCTGCAACGGCCGCGACAAGGCGGAACTCTTCGCCGGGGAAGTGACCCTCCTCCGCAACCACCTGGCCGACAAGGGCCGCCAGCTGATGATCTGGGGCGACCGCCTGCTGGACGGCCGCACCACCGGCCTGGGGGAGTGGGAGGCCAGCTACAACTACACCTGGCGAGCCATCGATATGATTCCCAAGGACGTCTTCATCTGCGACTGGCACTATGAGCGGGCGGACCTGACGGGCGTCTATTTCGCCACGAAGGGCCTCTCGGTCGCCTCCTGCGGCTACCGGAACCCGTCCATCTGCGAGCAGCAGATCCGCGACATGGTCCGCTTCCGCAAGCAGTCTTCCCACGAGACGGCAAGCCACCTGCAGGGATACATTCACACCATCTGGTCCGGCGCCGGCCAGTTCCTGCGGCGTTTCAACGCCGTGAAGGCGGAGGCCGAGCCGGAGGACGCGCGTTTCGACGACGCCCACGCTTTGCAGACGGTCATCGCCACCTTCACCAACCTAGCCCAGTAATGCCATGAAAAAAGCCACCACCCTTCTCCTTTTCCTGCTGTCCATCTCCTTGTGGGCGCAGGAGCGCGTCCCCGTTTGGCCGAAAGGCAAGATGCCCGACCCGCAGGGACACCAGATCGCCGCGATGACCGACGAGGCCGGCCGCGAAGGTTTCAATCCCGACAAATACCGGATTCCGTACCTGGAATGGTTCGAGAAACCCGCCCACCCGAACGGAACCTGCATGATTCTCATCTCGGGCGGCAGCTATATGAACTGCTGCGACGTGGGGCTTATCAAGAGCTGGCGAGAGAAACTCACGGCGCTGGGTGTCCAGTGCGTGAACTTCGTGTACCGCACCCCGCGTCCCGTGGGCCTGCCCATTTACCAGTCGGCCTGGGAGGACGGCCAGCGGGCGGTCCGCCTCGTCCGCCGCGAGGCCGCGAAGCGCGGCTTCGATCCGGAAAAGATCGGCGTGATTTCGATGTCCGCCGGTTCGCACCTGGCGCTCCTGCTCGCCACCAGCTCGCAGACGCCGGCCTACGCTCCCATCGACAAGGTGGACGACACCCCCTGCCACATCAACTGGGCCATCGTGAACGCGCCGGCCTATGTGACCACGGACGGCGAGACGGGCACGCCCGCCTTCCGGGAGGGCTACGGCACGGACGTCACGATCAGCGACGTGTTCAAGTTCGATGAGAAGACCTGCCCGATGAGCCTGCATCACGGCGAGGTCGACCCGTATACTCCCACAGGCTCCACGCTGGTGTACCGCCAGCTCCGGAAGATGGGCGTTCCGGCGGAACTGCACCTGTATCCGGACAAGGGGCACGGCGCCTTCGGCTTCGAGCGGGGCGTCGAGTTCATGACCCAGATGGGTTTCCTGGGCCCTGTCCCGCCCGAAGTGGCCCTGCTTGACCGTTTTACGTCGGATGAGGCCCGGGCGCAGTACATCAAGGAGGACATCTGGCCGGAGGGCAAGATGCCCGATGCGCAGGAAGCCCAGGGCAAGCCCTATATCGAATGGCATTTCCCGAAAGAGCTCAAGACCACGGCCATCCAGATCATCTACTCCGGCGGCGCCTATAACGGCAACGGGCCGGAGAGCTTCGAGGTGACGCCCGCGCGGCGGTATCTCAACGACCTCGGGATGACGGTCGTAACGATGCGCTACCGCACGCCGCGCCCGCAGGGCCTTTCCAAGCACACGACCGCGTGGCAGGACCTCCAGCGGGCCGTCCGGGTGGTCCGGAGCGAGGCCGCGCAGTACGGCCTGGACCCGGACCGGATCGGCATCATGGGCTCGTCCGCCGGAGGCCACCTCACGCTGATGGGCGTGACTTCCGCCCGGCACAAGTCCTACCGGCCGGTCGACGACATCGACAAACTTTCCTGCAAGGTCCAGTGGGGCGTGGGCATCTATCCGGCCTATGCGCTCACCGACGGTGTGGACGGACATAACGCCCACGGCGGCAACGAGGATGCCGACATCCTGGTCCCCGAGTTCACCTTCGACCTGGACACCGCCCCGATGCTGCTGATCCACGGCGACGCCGACGGCTATGCGTCGATGGCGTCCGTCAAGGTGTGGGAGAAGCTGCGCGCGATGGGCCTTTCCGCGGAACTGCACACGCTCGCCCTCCGCGAGCACTGCTTCCAGCGGACGGCCTCCCCGGGCACCGGCAGCTACACCTGGCTGGACCGGATCCAGGAGTTCTTCAAGAGCCGCGGCCTCCTGTAAGCGATGGGGAAGCTCAAGGTCCCGAATACCTACGTCATCATCGCGGTCATTATCGCCCTTTGCGCGGTCCTGACCTGGTTCGTGCCGGGCGGGCAGTATGTCAAGGCCGATGACGGGACGCTGTCCTACGAGGCGGTCGATTCCGTCCCGCAGACCTGGCAGGTGCTGTCGGCCGTCTATCACGGGTTCGTGAAGCAGGCCGGCATCATCGTCTTCATCCTGGTCGTGGGCGGAGCTTTCTGGCTGCTGAACGCGACCGGGGCGGTGGAGGCGGGTATCCAGCGGTTCATCGTCCGAATCGGCAAGCGGGACATTCTCGTGCTGGTCGCCTTGACGGTGCTGTTTTCCCTGGCGGGAGCCGTTTTCGGAATGAGCGAGGAGACGATTCCTTTCGTGGGCATCGTCGTCCCGCTGGTCGTGTCAATGGGCTATGACGCCTTTATGGGCATGCTGGTGGTGTATGTGGCTTCCAACGTGGGCTTTTCCAGCGCGTTCCTCAATCCTTTCACCGTGGGCATCGCGCAGGGAATGGCGGACCTTCCGCTTTTCTCCGGCATGGGCTACCGCATCTTCTGCTGGGCCTTCCTGACGCTCCTGATGGTCGTTTTCGTGTGGTTCTACGCCCGGAGGACGAAGAAGCAGACTTCTCCACTCGCCCCTTCGGGGCTCGGTCGAAGTGGCAATGTGGCAACGGGCGCCCCTTCTGTCATTTCGAACGACGCCGCAGGCGGAGTCGAGAAATCTGTCACGCGCCTGACGAAGCGCCAGGCCTGGATCCTCGTCGTCCTTCTCCTGACGGTCGTCGCCCTCATTGTCGGCGTCACCTGCTGGGAGTGGTATATGCCCGAAATCACGGGATTGTTCCTCGGGATGGGCATCGTGTGCGGCATCATCGCCGGGTTCTCCGCGAACAAAATCGCCGACGAGCTCATCGCCGGGGCGCGCGACATCCTGTCGGCGGCCCTCGTCGTGGGTTTCGCCTCCGGCATCATCGTCATCCTGCAGGACGGAAAGGTCGTGGACAGCATCCTGCACGGGATGCAGGAGGGGCTGGACGGGAGCTCGCCGGTGGCCTCGCTGTCGGCGATGTACGGCATCCAGGCCCTCATCAACTTCATCATCCCCTCCGCCACCGCCAAGGCCGCCATCACCATCCCGATCATGGCGCCCTTTGCCGACATGGTCGGCGTCTCCCGCCAGGCGATGGTGCTCGCCTTCCAGTTCGGCGACGGATTCACGAACATGGTCACCCCCACCTCCGGCGTCCTCGTCGCCGCCCTGGCCATGGCCCGCATCCCCTACGCAAAATGGGTCAAGTGGGTCTGGAAAGGCGTTCTTGTGCTGCTGGTCCTCGGCCTTGTGCTGCTGCTTCCGACGGCTTTGCTGTCGATTTCGGAGTTCTAGTCTTGCGTTTTTCTGGAAAAGCGTTATATTTGTGGGAAATTTCTAACTTTTCCCACAAATGCAAGAGAAAGACGGCAAATACATCTTCGGCGTCGTGAAGGTGGGGGACAAGGGACAGATCGTCATCCCCAAGGACGCGCGCAATGTCTATGGCATCAAGCCGGGCGACGCCCTGATCATGCTCGGGGACGAGCGCGGCATCGCCCTCCTCAAGACGGAAATATTCCAGAGCGCGATCGACCAGGCGATGGGGGGCCTGACGAAATGAGAAAGCATTGGATCGACAACCTGCGCTGGGCGACGGTGCTCCTGGTGCTGTTCTACCACGTTTTTTACTTCTTCAACAACAAGGGGGTGTTCGGCGGTATCGGCGGTTTCGGCGAATATCCGCAGTGTCCCCAGTACCAGGACGTGGTGATGTACATCCTGTATCCCTTCTTCATGCCGCTGCTGTTCCTCTTGGCGGGCATCAGCGCGCGGTATGCGCTCCAGAAGTATCCCGCCAAGGAATGGTTCAAGGCCCGCACCCGGAAACTGCTGGTTCCCGGCACCATCGGCCTGCTCGTGTTCCATTGGATGGTCGGGTATTTCAATACGGTCGTGGCGGAAAGGGAAGGCGTGTTCGACGGGGTTCCAGCGGTGGGAAAGTATTTCATCATGGCTTTCTCCGGCACCGGCCCGCTCTGGTTCGTCCAGGTGCTGTGGCTGCTGTGCCTCGTGCTCCTCGCGGTGCGGGCGCTGGACCGCCAGGACAAGCTCTGGACCTGGTGCGGCAAGGCGAACATCCTTTGGATCATCCTGCTCGGCGTCCTGTTCTGGCTCGGCGAGCAGACCTTGGTCAAGAACCCCCGCCCGGCCACGCTGGACGGCCTTCTGAACCTGTACAAGCCCGTTTTCTACCTCATTCCTTTCCTGCTGGGCTATTTCGTTTTCTCCCATGACGAGGTGCAGGAGAAGCTGGGCAAGGCCTGGATTCCCCTGATGGCCTGCGCGGTCGTCGCCGGCGGCATCCTCATCGGCACCACCTTCGGCCAGGACAACACGTCGCCGCAGTACCTGGGCAGCCCGCTGAACTGCATCTACGGTTGGCTGATGTGCCTCGCGATGATGGCCTGGTTCCAGGCGAAGTTCGACTGTACCAGCCCGTTCTCGGCCTATATGACGAGGAGCAGCTACGGCATCTACATCGTCCATTACCTGGTGATCGCCAGCCTGGGCTATATGATGAAAACCTACACCCAGCTGCCGCCGTGGTCGATGTATGCGATCCTGGCGGTTGCGGTGTTCACGCTTTCTCCGCTGATCTACGAGCTCCTGCACCGGATTCCTTTCGTCCGCTGGGCGGTCCTGGGCGAGAAAAAGGCGGCAAAATAGAATAAAAATGCAGCCGAATGAATAATTTGCATTTTTGCTGAATCGGCCGTTTAATTAGAGTATGCTTCTGGAAGGCGATTTTCGCCGTCAGATAAGTAGCGAATCTTGGCATTCTGGCCGAAAATACTAAGCCGAATGGCCTGGAAGGGCGAAAATTATCACAATTTGGTAATTTAAAAATTTTAGTATTTTTGCCCAAGTCCATTTTTAGTTAGTAGTTGTTATGTCCAAGATTACGAAAACCCCCACGGGCCTGAGGGTCCCTGATGCTGTCACCATTCCGTTCATCACGGGCGATGGAATTGGAAAGGAAATCTCTCCGGTCTGCCGCGCGGTCGTGGATGCGGCCGTCAAGCAGGCGTTCAAGGGAAACCGCTCGATCGAGTGGTTGGAGGTGGAAGCCGGCCAGGAAGCGTTCAAGAAACGCGGTTCCTACCTGCCGGATGAAACGGTCGCGGCCTTCAAGGAGTATCGCGTCGGCCTGAAAGGGCCGCTCAATACGCCTGCGGGACGGGGGGTCCGGTCTTTGAACGTAGCCTTGCGCCAGGCGCTGGACCTCTATGCCTGCGTGCGCCCCTTCCGTTATTTCTATGGCGTCTATTCCCCGGTGAAGTATCCCGAGCGGATCGACATCACCGTGTTCCGCGAGAACACGGAGGACGTCTATGCCGGCATCGAGTGGCCCTACGGCTCCGAGAACGCCGCAAAGTTCAGCAAGTTCCTCACCGAGGAGCTTCAGGAGACCAAGGTCCGCTTCCCGGAAACCGCCGCGTACGGCGTGAAGCCCGTCTCCAAGGAGGGAACGGAACGGCTGGTCCGCCAGGCCATTCAATATGCACTGAGCCATCATCGCCGCAGCGTGACCCTGGTCCACAACGGCAATATCATGAAATACACGGAGGGCGCGTTCTGCAACTGGGCCTATGAACTGGCCGAGCGGGAGTTCGGACCCTATCTTTCCTCGGGCCGGCTGGTCGTGACGGGCATCACCTGCGACGCGTTCCTGCAGAACGCCATCTCCAACCCGGAGGAATACGGCGTGATCGCCACGCTGAACCTGAACGGCGACTACATCTCCGACGTGCTGGCCGCCCAGGTCGGCGGTGTCGGGATGGCCCCGAGCGGCAACATCAATTACGAGACCGGCCACGGCATCTTCGAGGTGACGCACGGCGTCGCCTCCGACATCGAGGGCAAGAATGTGGCGAATCCCAGCTCGCTCATCCTGTCCGCCGCGATGATGCTGGAGCACATCGGCTGGAACGACGCGGCCAAGCTCATCGTCACGGCGATGGAGCGGGCGCTGCGCCAGGGCATCTCCACTTCGGACGTCGCCGAATCCCAGAAGCACGGCAAGTGCGTCGGAACCAAGGAGTTCGGCGAGGCGCTCATCGCGATGATGAATCCGTCTTCCCATTTCGGTACGCGTTAGATGAACAAGGATTATTTGATATACAAGCTGGCGGACCGGGTCAAGGCCGCCAGCCGGATCGACAGCTCCCTCTTCCCGCAGTATGGCGTCAAGCGCGGCTTGCGGAACGAGGACGGGTCGGGTGTCCTGGTGGGCCTGACCAATATCGGCAACGTGGTCGGTTACCGGCGGGAGGAGGATGGCAGCCTGACGCCGGTGGAAGGCAAGCTCTTCTACCGCGGGTATGAACTGAGCGAACTCGTCGCCCCGCTCCGGAAGGAGAAGCGGCCGGGGTTCGAGGAAGTGGCCTACCTGCTGCTCTCGGGCGACCTGCCCGACCGGGAGGAACTGGACTCCTTCCGCGAACTGCTGAATTCCAAGATGCCCCTGGACCACCGTTCGCTGGTCCATATCATCGACCTGGAAGGCTCCAACATCATGAACATCCTGGCGCGCTGCGTCCTGGAGATGTACACCTTCGACGCCAACCCGGAGGACCTGTCGCGGGACAACCTGATGCGCCAGTCCATCGACCTGATCGCGAAGTTCCCGACCATCATCGCCTATGCCTACAACTGCTACCGGCATTCCGTGCAGGGGCGGGGACTCCATATCCGCCATCCCAAGGAGAACCTTTCCCTGGCCGAGAACTTCCTCTACCTGCTGAAAGGCGATTTCACGCCGCTGGAAGCCCGGATGCTGGACCTTCTCCTGATCACACAGGCGGAGCACGGCGGCGGTAACAACTCCACCTTCACGGTCCGCGTGACGAGCTCCTCTCGGACGGATACGTATTCTTCCATCGCCGCAGGCATCGGCTCTCTCAAGGGCCGTCTCCACGGCGGGGCCAACATCATGGTGGCCGACATGTTCCAGCACCTCCGGGAAGTCATCCGGAACTGGGACGATACGGAGGAGATCGACAGCTACCTGAACCGGATGCTGGACAAGGAGGCGTATGACCAGACGGGGCTCATCTACGGTCTCGGGCACGCGGTCTACACCATCAGCGACCCCCGCGCCGTGAACCTGAAGGAGCAGGCGCGGCAGCTGGCCGAGGAGAAGGGGCGGATGAAAGAGTACGAGTTCCTGTGCAAGATCGAGGAGCGCGGCCTCGCGTGCATCCGGGCCCGCCGGAACACGCCGCGCCCCATCTGCGCCAACCTGGACTTCTACTCCGGGTTCATCTATGAGATGATCGGCATCCCCCGCGAGCTGTATACGCCCATCTTTGCGATGTCCCGCATCGTGGGCTGGTGCGCCCATCGGATCGAGGAACTGAATTTCGACGACAAGCGGATCATCCGTCCGGCCTATATGAATGTGGCCGGCCAGCGGACGTACGCGCCCCTTTCGAAGCGTTAACAAGCGTCAGTAATAATAATTTCGTTGAAATAGTACAACGAACGGTTAAAATGTGTAACTTTAACGGCACATTTAACTGCATTATTACTAACACTTGTCACTATGATCATTGGTATTCCCAAGGAAATCATGCACGACGAAGCTCGTGTAGCCGCCACACCCGAAACGGTGGGGAAATTCGTTCAGGACGGTTTTGAGGTGCTCGTGGAGCGCCACGCCGGCGACGGCGCCCTCTATCACGACGAGGACTACGTCAAGGCCGGCGCGAAGATCGTCGACAACCCGCAGGAGATCTACGACCGCGCGGAGATGATCCTCAAGGTCAAGGAGCCCTTGATGAACGAGGCCCTGCACAAGCACGAAGTGGACATGATGCACAAGGGCCAGGTCCTCATCACCTTCATCCATCCGGCGTCCCCGGTGAACCACGAGATGGTGAAGGCGCTCTCCGCCAAAGGCGTCACCGCCATCACCCTGGATGGCATCCCCCGCATTTCCCGCGCCCAGAGCATGGACGCGCTCACCTCGATGAGCACCTGCGCCGGTTACAAGGGTATTCTGATGGCGGCCAATATGCTCACGACCTTCGTTCCGCAGATGTTCACGGCCGTCGGCCAGATCAAGCCCGCCAAGGTGATGGTCATCGGCGTGGGCGTCGCCGGCCTGCAGGCCCTCGCGACCGCCAAGCGCC
>CAMVPS010000036.1:0-19573 GCA_947169405.1 uncultured Bacteroidales bacterium | reverse complement strand
AGTAGGCCCAGCCGGCGCTCTTGAGGTCGATGCCCTTCTCCGTGAGGATGGTGGGCGCCCAGTCCAGGCACCCGTAGCGGACCATATACACGAAGGCGTTCGCCAGGGCGATGAACCACAGGAACTTGTTGTTTAGGACGTGGTTGAAGAAGATCTCCTTGGTGGAGATGGCCTTCTCCTGCTTCTCGGAGTAGTTCTTGGGATAGTCGTTGCGCCACTTCTCCACGGACGGGAGGCCGCAGGACTGCGGCGTGTCGCGCAGCAGGACATAGGCCAGGAGGGCGATGAACAGGGCGACGGCCGCCGGGAATGCGAAGGTGCCGATGAGGAAGTACAGTTCCTCGTGGGCGCCGTAGAACCAGCTGCCGAACCAGGCCGCGCCGTAGGTGGCCATCGGGCCGACGAGGGCGCCGCCGACATTGTGGGCGCAGTTCCAGATGGACATCATCGTCCCGCGCTCGCTGACGGAGAACCAGTGCGTCATCACGCGGCCGCAAGGGGGCCAGCCCATGCCGTTGAACCAGCCCACGAGGGCGTTCAGGATGCCCATCACCAGGATGGCCAGGGCCTTGTGCTCCGCGCCGATGAACTGGATCGGGACGATCATGAAGCACATCGAGATGGCCGTGAGGACCAGGCCCAGGGGCAGGAACACGCGGGCGTTGGAGCGGTCCGACACGCTGCCCATCAGGAACTTCGAGAGGGCGTAGGCGGCCGCGTTCAGGCCCAGCACGAAGCCGAGCTCGGTCTTGGCGAAGCCCAGCGGGGCCATCGCCGGGATGGCCATCGACAGGTTCTTCCGCACGAGGTAGAAGCCGGCGTAGCCGATGAAAGCGCCGATGAACACTTGCAGTCGGAGTTTCTTGTACTTCTGATCCGCCTCGGGTCCGGTCTCTTCCGGGAGATGGGCGGGTTGTTGCAGGAATTTCAGCATATCAAATCTAGTTCAGGTTCCAATGTTGTCCTCAAAGATACGAATAAAATGGACGCGTTGTCCTCAATACACCCCAAATTCATAGATGCGGGAGATGTTCGTGTCCACCTGGTCCCCCTGGGTGATGTTCAGGCGGACGAAGCGGGCCCGGACGGGCTCGGACAGCTTGCGGTCCGTCTTGTTGTCGCGGTTCCCCGCGACCTCGTCGACGGTCCGCCACGGCTCGTCCTCCGCATTGCGCACCTGCAGCGCGAAGGCCTTGGTGACATAGGACTGCGATTCGGAGGCGGCGTGCAGGACCGTCCAGCGCGTCAGCGTCTTGACGCCGCCCAGGTCGAAGGCGATGAACTTCTCCGGTTTGGCGGAGTTGTCGCACCACTTGGTCTCGGGATTGTCGTCCACGGCGAAGGCCGGCGCCTCGTTGTTGTTCGTGCGGCCGCTGGAGGCCGAAAGGGTCGCGGCTGCGAGCAGGCTCGCCTGCCCGATCTCCAGTTCGGGCTCGGGGCTCGCCGGCAGCGGGAACCGGAGCAGGTCGGAGACCGGCGCGGCCGTATTGACGTCGTCCTGGACGGCCGTGGCCGCGAAGACCATCACCTTCCGGTTGACCGGCAGGGAGATGCTGCGCGCTCCGGCCGGGATGTCCAGCGCGATGTTGAACAGATAGGTGAACTCGTAAGGGAGGTCCTTATTCTCCCGTGCGCCGTGCCTATGCGTGCCCACGTACGCGTATTCGGCCTCCTTCACAAATCCTTCGGTGTGGCCCGTGTGCCCCCACTGGGCGACGAAGCCGCTATAGTCGGGAATGGTCACGTCGACGGCCTTTCCGCCGACGAGGAAGCGCGTACGGGTGTCGCCCCGGGCCGAGGCGGCGAGGACGTAGACCTTGTTCCAATTCCCTTCGGGAAGCGCGATCTCCTGCCCGCCGGCGCGGACCGCGACCGGTCCGGACGGGTCTTGCAGGTCGAAGCGGACGCCTTTCTGGACCAGGCTGGTGGGCAGCAGCTCGGCCGCGTAGGAGTGGCCGGTTCCGTCGATGTTGCCGTCGGCGCGGAAGGCGTTGAAGGTGGCGGCGTAAAGGCCGTAGGGGAGCGCCAGGGGCGCCTGCTTCACAGGGTCATCGGCCTTGGGCGCGAGGCGCACCAGGAAGGTCTTGATGCCCCAGGGGGCGACGTCGAAGCGGAGTTCGTCCCCGGCGGCCGTCGCCGGACCGACGGGCGTTTCGTTGCCGTTCAGTTCCTTCGCGGCGACCACTGCGGCGGGGAAGCGGACGGACACGTTCCGGGCCTCTCGGCCCTGGAGTTCGTAGAAGCGGACGACATAGCCGCTGCCGTCCTCGGCCTTCTTGAGGGCGCGGAGCGCCACGCCTTCGCCGCGCACTTCGGCGAAGCTGAAGGTCCTGCCCAGGCCACCCGCGTGGCGCGGGACGGTGAAGGCCTTCACGGGCTGGTTCAGGGCCTCGGCCTGCCGGACGACGCCACCCTGCCACCAGTCGCCCGCGTGCGCGACTATCGAATAGGTGAACCGGTGCTGCCCGTGGTCCTGGCGGTTCTGGTAGGCGTAGCTGCGGCGCGTCTTGGGCGTATGGAGCAGCGTCAGGCGAAGGACGTTGTCGGCGGGCTTGTCCCAGCCGTATTTGCAGTCGTTGAGGATGGCGACGCCGTAGGAGCCGTCTGGTTCGGCCAGGTCCGCCCACTGCTGGGCATAGACCTCATACTGTTCGGGGGTGTTGTTCGGACGCTCGAGAGAGCCGGTGCCGATGTCGTAGCGGGCCACCGGGTTGGAGACGGTGAGCGGGAACTCGGCCTTGAGCAGCTGGTTGGTGCCGTGCCAGTCGACCTCGTTGACGATGTCGATGCGCTCTTCGTCCGCGCCGGCATAGAGGCGGATGTACTGCGTGAAATGCGATTCTCCGAAGCTTCTTTCCACCTTCAGCGCGGCCACGACCGGGCCGTTCTCGGCCACGGAGATCCGCACGTCGCCGTCCACGGCCACCGGGGTGCCGTCCACGGTCTTTTTCAGGATTTCCCAGGCCGGCCATTGGAAGGATTCGTTCTCCGTGAACAGCGCGAGCCGGATGGCCTTTCCTTCGGCGACGAGCTGCCGGCCGTTCCGCTTGTCGACCAGGGAGCAGATGTCGCCGTTCGCGTCCAGGCGCAGGCTGTAGACGGCGTTCTCGAGGGTGGAGGCGCCCGCTTTCAGGCTTGTTCTGGCGGTGGAAGAGTTGCCCTTGCGGAGGTCGTACACCGTGTATCCGACGGACGGCACTTCGGCCACGAAGGCGAGCTTGCCGTCCGACAGGCGCTGCGCGCGGACTATCCGGCCCTGGGCGTCGAAGACCCGGCCCTCGGCGGCATCGACGGTCACGACTTCCCGGCGAGGGGTTCCGGAGGGATTGTAGAGGACGAGCGGCGTGCCCGCGACCCGAGTATCCAGGCGGGAGGCCACCGCGCCCACGGAGGTTTCCACCACGTCCGCGAACTGCCGCAGCGAGATCATTTCGTCGTTCCAGGAGAACTCGTAGGCCCGCGGGATGCTCGTGCCGGTGAGGTCGTCATGGAACTGGTGCCAGAGGAAACGGCGCCAGGCCTCGTTCAGGCGGGCCTGCGGGTAGGGGACCCGGCCCAGCCAGTCGGCGGCCGCGGCGCTGCGCTCGGCCGCATCCGCGAGCTGTTCGTTCAGCCGGTTGAAGCGCTTCATCGCGGCCTGCGAGGTGTAGCAGCCGGTGCCGTGGACATCCATCGTCAGTTCCCGGTCCCAGACCGGGAGTTCCGGATGGCTGTCGTACGGCAGGAAGTCCTTGAACAGTTGGTCGGACGTGGCGCTGACCATGTGGATGGCACCTTCTTTCCCGGCCCGCTGCCGGTCGATGGCGGCCTGGACCGTCGCGACCGATTCGATGGTGGGGGAGCCGCCTGTGTCGCCGGTGCCGTAATAGTGGTAGGAGATGTTGTAGGGGTTGAGGGCCGCGTGCTCCGTCAACTCTTCGTAGTTCGTCAGGTCCTCGGAATGGAAGCGGGTGCCGTAGCTCAGGGCGTTGGCGGCCACCATGATCTGGTTGCCGTCCAGCGCGCGCCAGAGGCCGAACTGGAAGGGGACCTTGCTGTCCATGCCGGGCAGGTTGCTTCCCCTCCACTGGAGTTTCTGCGTGGAGAAGCCGATGAGGCCGCAGTGGGCGGCGATGGCGGGCAGATGGAGGCCGAACCCGAAGCAGTCGGGGAGGAAGATGTCCGTGCTGACGGTGCCGAACTCTTCCTGGTAGAAGTGCTGCCCCATCAGGATGTTGCGCGTGAGCGATTCCGGGGAGGGAACGTTCGCGTCGGACGCCTCCCAGCTGCTGCCGGAGATGTGCCAGCGGCCCGCCGCGACGGCTTCGCGCAGGCGCTCGAAGTCTTCCGGATAGTACTCCTTCATCCAGGCGTACTTGATGCCCGCCTCGCAGTTGAACACGTAGTCGGGATACTTGTCGATCAGCGTGAGGTTGCGGAAGAGCGTCTTGGGGATGTACTGCGAGATGGTGGTCTGCACGTCCCAGTTCCACTGGGAATCCAGGTGGGCGTTGGAAACGAGGTAGGCTTTCGCTCCGTCGTTCTGGGCTCGGGCGCCGAGGGCGGCCAAGGACAGAAGCAGAGCGAGGCCGGTTTTGAGCAGCTTGGACATAGGTAAATCTTTTATTGACAATCAAATATAATAAATCTTCTGAAAAAGTATGAGATTCCGATTAAAAAAGTTAACTTTGAAAGGATTTTGGCATGTTGCCATTAATAATCAAAGGACTTTGCTTAAATAATGAAAAAAGTATATTTTGTCCTGACCTTCCTGGCCGTCCTTCTCCTGGTTCCGACCTGCAAGAAAAACAATCCCGAGCAAGAAAAGATCGATGTCCAGTTCGAAGTTCCCGCGCAGATGACCATCGACGACGGGGCCTCCGAGATCAGTTTCCGCGTCCAGTTCGCGAAGCCGCCGGTGTCCGGCGACCAGATCGTCCTGGGCAGCGGAACCGCGGAGTACGCCTGCCCGGTCACCTCCGTTTCCGACACGCGTTTCTCCGCGTCCATCTCCGGCGTCTGGTCCAAGGGCTTCGGCCCCGGGACCTACACGGTCTCTCACCAGCGCGGCGCCACGAAGACGCGGAAAGGGACGATGGACGTCATCGTCAAGTACGCGGGCGACGAGGAAGTCGAACCCGCCTCCGGCAGCACCGTCTATGGCAGGGTCTCCTGCGAAGGAACCGGCCTCGCCGGCGTGGTGGTCTCCGACGGCGTGGAAGTCGTGAAGACGGACTCCAAGGGCGTGTACCAGATGAAGTCCAAGAAATACCACGGCTACGTCTTCGTCTCCACCCCGAGCGGCTACGAGCCCCTCGTCAGCGGCATCCTGCCCAAGTTCCACGCGCAGCTCAAGGCCAACGCCTCGACCCCGGAACGCGTCGACTTCCAGTTGAAGAAAGTGGAAGGACAGGACAACCACCGGATGCTGCTGCTGGGCGACATCCACCTCGCGAAGCGCACCGACGACCAGAAGCAGTTCGCCGACTTCGTGAAGGATGTCAACGGCACCATCGCCGGAACCTCCGGCAAGGTGTACGCCCTCACCCTCGGCGACATGACCTGGGACCTTTACTGGATCGTGAACAACTATTCCTTCAAGGAGTATCTGGCAGACGCCACCGGCATCAAGGGCGTGATGCTGTACCACACCATCGGCAATCACGACCACAGCATGTACTACATGGGCGACTTCGACACGGTGAAAGAGTACAAGGAGCTCATCGGACCCACCTACTATTCCTTCAACATCGGCAAAGTCCATTACGTGGTCCTGGACGACGTGGAATGCACGAACAGCACGCCCGCCAAGGACGATAAGGGCAATGCGTGCTACGAGCGCACCTACAGCGGCCATGTCGTCACCGACGAGCTGGCCTGGCTGCGGAAGGATCTCGCCTCCGTCCCGAACGGAACGCCGCTCGTCGTGACGATGCATATTCCGTTGTACAACAACGGCGGCAAGTATTCCCTGAAGGAAGCGTCGACCCTGGCAAGCATTCTCAAGCCCTATCCGGAAGTCCACCTGTACACGGCCCATACCCATACGGTCTACAACACGGACCAGCTCGGGACCGACCACCTTTATGAACACAACGCCGGTTCCATCTGCGGTACTTGGTGGTGGAGCGGCAAGGAGACGCCGGGCGTGCACATCGGCCAGGACGGCTCTCCCGGAGGGTATACCATCCTGGATATCACGGGCACGAGCTTCAAGTGGCAGTACAAGGCCACCGGGGCCGGGGTGGACTACCAGTTCCGCACCTATGACCGCAACGAGATCCACCTAACCAAGGACAAGTACGTCCCGAACTCCAACGGCACCTATGCGTTCGACGCCTCCCGGTGGGCCACCGCCAACTCCGCGAACGAAGTCTATATCAATGTCTGGAACTGGGATCCTTCCTGGACGGTCGAGGTGAGCGAAGGCGGCACCCCGCTGGCGGTCTCCCGGGTCCTCAACGAGAAGGACCCGCTGCACCTGGTCGCCTACACCGCCAAGCGCATCAACAAGAACAGCAAGCCCACCTTCGACACCAATACGAACAACCATATGTTCAAGGTTACGGCCTCCAGCGCGACGTCCACCCTGGACATCAAGGTCACGGACCGCTTCGGCAACGTCTATACGGAGACGATGACCCGTCCGAAGGCCTTTACCACCGACCGATACAAATTCTAAATACCAACCAACAACTAAACATCTATGAGACGGATTCGACACATTGCCGCCACCCTGCTGCTCGCGCTCGGGGCCTTCACGGCCGCCTGGGCGCAGACGCGGGTCGTGTCCGGAACAGTCCTGGACACGGGGCAGCAGCCCCTCGTCGGAGCGGCCGTGCTCGTCGCCGGAACAACGACCGGCGACGTGACCACGCCCGACGGAACCTTCTCCCTCCGCGTCCCCTCGGAAGAGGTGACGCTGGAAGTATCCTGCCTGGGTTACGTGACCCAGACCGTCCGCGTCCCCGCCGGGCAGCGGACGGTGATCGTCACCCTGGAGGAAGACACCATGCTTCTGGAAGAGACCGTGGTCGTGGGCTATGGCGTCCAGAAGAAGGTGAACCTCACCGGCGCCGTCACCGCCGTGGACACCAAGGACCTGGAAGACCGTACCACGCACAACCTTACGGATATGCTCCAGGGTGCGGTTCCGGGCCTGAACATCACCACCTCCTCCGGTAACCCGGGTTCCTCCGGTTCCCTGAACATCCGCGGTATCACCTCCATCAACGCGGCGGACCCGCTCGTCCTCGTGGACGGCGTGGAGGCCGACATGAGCCGGGTGAACGCCAACGACGTGGAGAACATCTCCGTGATCAAGGACGCCTCGGCCGCCGCCATCTACGGCGCCCGCGCCGCCTACGGCGTCATCCTCATCACCACCAAGTCCGGTTCGGAAAAGGGCGGCAAGGCCACCGTCCGCTACAGCGGCCGCATGGGCTGGGAGGAACCGACGGTCTCCACCGACTTCGAGACCCGTGGCTACTGGTCCGTGTATACCGTGGACAAGTTCTGGGCGACCGACGCCGGCAAGAACTACACGACCTACACCGAGCACGACATGGCCGAACTCCTGGCCCGCGTGAACGACGTGACGGAGAATCCGGAGCGTCCCTGGGTCGTGGAGGAGATCCGCAACGGCCGCAAGCAGTGGGTCTATTATGCCAACACGGACTGGTACCACGAGCTGTACAACGACCGGCACCCGGTCCAGCAGCACAGTGTGTCCATCACGGGCGGCAACAAGGACGTCAAGTACTTCCTGTCCGGCGCGTATGACCGCCAGAGCGGTGTCATCAAGCTCAATCCGGACGTGTTCCAGAAGTACAACCTCCGCGCGAAGATCGACGCTCGCCTGAACAAGGTGATGCGCCTGTCCAACAACACCTCCTTCTTCAGCTCGGCCTACGACTATCCCGGCGGCAGCAGCGTCCAGGACTCCTTCGCCTACGCCGCCCGCCACGCCCTGGCCTCCTTCCCGCTCAAGAACCCGGACGGCAGCTGGCTCTACGCGAACCCGCTCATCAGCGGCAACTACAACGTCGCGAACGGCCGTCACCTGGTGTTCGGCGAGAACAAGCACCGCAACCAGCAGCTCCGCACCGACTTCTCGAACACGACGGAGCTGAAGATCACCCCCACCCGCCATTTCACCCTGACGGCGAACTACACCTACCGGATCTACCAGAGCCGCAACCAGTACCGCTCGGTGAACTTCCAGTTCCGCCGCTATCCGGATGCCGACTATGAGTATTACACCACCGGCGCGGGCGAGGATTCCCTGCAGGAAACCACTTCCACCAGCCAGCGCCACTCCGTCAACGTGTTCGGCACCTATGACAACACGTTCGCCGAGAAGCACCACCTGACGGTCACCGGCGGTATGAACATGGAGGACTGGTCCTCCAAGTCGGTGGGCGCCCTGGGCAAGAACCTCCTGTCCGAGACGCTGAACGACCTCAACCTCGTGGGTCCGGACGAGACCGGAAATGTCATCACCGAGGTCTCCGGCGGCCAGAACGCCTATGCGATCATGGGCTTCTTCGGCCGTATCAACTATGACTTCAAGGAGCGCTACCTGTTCGAGGTTTCCGGCCGCTACGACGGCACCTCCCGCTTCAAGAAGGGACACCAGTGGGGCTTCTTCCCGTCCGCTTCCGTGGGCTGGAGAATCTCCGAGGAGCCTTTCCTCAAGGACAACGCCCGCTGGCTGGACAACCTGAAGCTGCGCTTCTCCTACGGCAACCTGGGCAACCAGAACCTGGGCGGCAACTACTACGCGTACCTCCGCCAGATCTCCGTCAACGACTTCGCCGGCTATTCCTTCGGCGAGGGCACCACGATGAGCAAGTACTCCACCCTGGGCGGTCCGGTCGATGCGAACCTCACCTGGGAGACGGCCGAGCAGTACAACCTGGGCCTGGACTTCGCGGCCTTCAAGAACCGCCTGACCTTCACGGCGGAAGTCTATCGCCGCAACACCCTGAACATGCTCACGGCCGGTCCGGACCTGCCCGCCGTCTTCGGCGCGGGAACTCCCCGGACCAACGCGGCGGACCTGAAGACCGAAGGCTACGAGCTCTCGCTGGGCTGGCGGAACCAGGTGACTTTCCTGGGCCATCCGCTGGGCTATTCCATCCGCGGCTCCCTGAGCGACTTCCGCTCCATCATCACCCGCTTCAACAACCCGACCAAGTCCCTGGCGATGAGCTACTATGAAGGGATGCGCATCGGCGAGATCTGGGGCTTCGAGGTGGACGGCCTGTTCAAGAGCGACGAGGAGGCGAAGCAGTACACCTCGGAGGTGCTCGACTGCGGCTACATCAACGGCCGTATGACCGGCGGCTTCCTCGCGGGCGACCTCCGCTTCGTGGACCTGGACGGCGACAAGGTGCTGGGCATCGGCTCCAACACCGTCGCGGACCCGGGCGACCGCAAGATCCTGGGCAACTCCCTGCCTAGCTTGCAGTACGGATTCACCCTTTCGGCCGACTGGATGGGCTTCGACTTCTCCGCCTTCTTCCAGGGCACCGGCAACCACTACTGGTATCCGGCCGGCATGAACTACATGTTCTGGGGCCCGTACAGCTATCCGTACGTGTCCTTCCTGCAGCGCGACTTCATCGACCGGGTGTGGTCCTATGAGAATCCGGACACCTATTTCCCGCGTCCCCGCGCGTATTCTTCCACCGGCGGCGAACTCTCCAAGGTGAACAGCCGCTACCTCCAGAACATCCGCTACCTGCGCTTCAAGAACCTCACCGTGGGCTACACGCTGCCCACGAAGCTCACCCGCAAGATCGCTCTGGACAAGGTGCGCATCTATTTCTCCGGCGAGAACCTGTGCTACTGGTCCCCGCTCGCGAAGTACACCAAGTACCTCGATCCCGAATCCGCCTTCCGGCGCTATTCGTCCAACGAAGCCCAGGACCATATGAGCTATCCTTGGCAGCGCACCCTCATGTTCGGCCTCGACATCACTTTCTAACGCATGGAGGATAAGACAATGAAACGAATCATCATACCTGCCCTCGCCCTCCTTCTCGGACTGACTTCTTGCAACTGGCTGGAACGCAATCCCAAGGCGACCCTCGCCCCGGAGAACTATTTCCGCGACGAGACGGACCTGCAGCTGTTCTCCAATAGCTTCTACAACAACCTCCTGCCCAAGGAGCCGTTCGACGAGCAGAGCGACCATTACGTATACCTGAATCTCTCCGCGGTCCTGCGCGGCGGCACCAACCGCACGGTGCCGAACTCCGGCGGCGGCTGGGGCAACGGCTCCGGCGCCTGGGGCGACCTCCGGAAGATGAACACCCTGCTCGAATACATCGACAAGTGCGAAGACAAGGACGCCGTCGTGAAATACACGGCCGTCACCCGGTTCTTCCGCGCATACCTGTACTTCAACATGGTCAAGCGCTTCGGCGACGTGCCGTGGATCGACGCCCAGCTGGAAACCGACAGCGACGAGCTGTACAAGGCGCGCGACAGCCGCGAGGTGATCATGGGCCACATGATCGAGGACATCGACTATGCCATCCAGAACCTCCCGGCCGCCGTGAGCCCGTACCGCGTGAACCGCTGGAGCGCGCTCGCGCTGAAGGCCCGCTTCTGCCTGTTCGAGGGTACTTTCCGGAAGTACCACGACCCGGCGCAGCACGCCTATATGTACGTGGAACCGCTCCCGTCCGGCGCGCACGACGCCAATTACTATCTGGATCTCGCTGCGCAGGCCGCCCGTGAAATCATCGACAACGGCCCGTACAAGCTGGCTTCCGACTACCGCCTCCTCTTCGCCGAACCCGATGCGGACCGGGGCGAATACATCCTCGCGATCCGGAACGACCAGAGCCTCACCATCTTCAACAACAGCACCGCCTTCGCGACGATGCCCACCCAGGGCTGCCCGGGCCTCACCCGGAAGTTCGTCGCCTCCTTCCTGATGGCCGACGGCTCCCGCTTCACGGACCAGCCGGGCTGGGAGACGATGCAGTTCAAGGACGAGATGGTGGGCAGGGACCCGCGTCTCGCCGCGATCACCGTCACCCCGGGCTATATCCGGCTGGGTGACACCGAGGTCTCCGCGCCCGACCTGGGCTCCAGCGTCACCGGCTACCAGCTCGTGAAGTTCGTGATGGACAGCACGCTGCCGGGCGTCGGCCGCGTGGACATGTCCTTCAACGACATGCCGGTCTTCCGCCTGGGTGAAGTCCTCCTGAACTACGCGGAGGCGAAGGCCGAACTCGGCACCCTCACGCAGGATGACCTGGACATCACCGTGAACAAGCTCCGCGAGCGCGTGGGCATGCAGGCCCGTCTGGACCTCGCCGCCGCCAACGCCGATCCGGACCCGTTCCTCCTCTCCGAGGAATACGGCTACCGCAACGTCTCCGGCCCCAACCAGGGCGTGATCCTGGAGATCCGCCGCGAGCGCGCCATCGAGCTGGCCGACGAAGGCTTCCGCCTCGCCGACCTCATCCGCTGGCGCGAGGGCAAGTGCCTGGAGCAGACGCTCGTGGGCATGTACTTCCCGGGCGCGGGCGAGTATGACCTGACCGGCGACGGGAAACCGGACCTCTGCCTGTGGTCCGGCTCCGACCCCAAGCACAAGGATATGGTGGACAAGGAGATCGGCGCCGATACGGGCGTCATCCTCTCCGGCGGCGACAAGGGCTGCCTGGACCACCATCAGAACGTCGCCCACGTGTTCGACGAGAACCGCGACTACTACTATCCGATTCCGACCAAGGAACGCCAGCTGAACCCGCAGCTGAAGCAGAACCCGGGTTGGAACGACGGTCTGTCCTTTTAACCGCTAAATGAGTATGGCTATGAAACAGTTACGATATCTGATAGCGGCCTTTGCGGCCCTCGCGACGCTCGTCGGCTGCCAGCCGAAGGAGCAGGACGTCGAGGCCCGGGCCGTCGCGACCAGCGAGAACCTGCTCGTCTTCGACGCGCAGGGCGCCGCGCCGCAGACCGTCAAGGTCTACGCGGACGGCACCTGGGCGGTGGATACGCCCAACGAGTGGATCCACGTGTCCCCGATGTCGGGGAAGGGGATGGGCGAAGTGACTATCACCGTGTCCGACAACGTGGCGGGCGGCGTCGTGGACACGCCCCGCGCCGGTTCCATCCTGATCCAGGGCGGGACCGTGGAACGCCGCGGCAGCATCACCGTCCAGCAGAAAGGCGACACCTACAAGGGTGTCCAGGAACTGACGGTCAAGGAAGTCACCGTCCTGGACGATGACGCCGTGGCGAAGATCCCGGCCGCGCAGGTGGCCGCCGTCACCACGGGCGGTTTCGTCCTCACGCAGGACAACGAGAACCTGTACGTGCAGGGCGCCCGCGACGTGAAAGTGGGGGACATGGTCTCCCTGAACGGTTCCAAGACGACCTTCAACAGGTGCCCGTCCTTCATCGTGGACGAACTTGAAGTCACCTCCTCCGGGTCGGTGACCTATCCCGAGGCGCCGGACATGACGGAGAACATCGCCTCCTTCACGGGCGGCAGCATTCCGTACATCACCCTCCGGGGTTCGCTGGTGAACGGCGCCCTGAAGGTGGGTCCCGCCTCCGTCGTGGTGGTGGATCCCGTCGATGAACTGGGCCTGGCCGCCGTCGACCTGCACAAGGTTGTCATCAAGGGCTACGCCGTGGGCATCAACGGTGCGACCGGCTACCTGGTGGCGACTTCCGTCAAGGATGAAGGCGCGGATGAGACCCTCGTGCCGTACCCGCTGAAGTGGGCCATCGGCAAGAACCAGACGCTGAACTACTCCAGCGCCACTTTCAATGTCGACCACCCGCGTATCGACCCGATCCAGGGCATCGGCTACATCGAGTATGTCCCGTACGACCTGGAGAATACCAATTCCACCGGCAACTACCGATTGGATGTCGAATCGGGCAATCCGCGTGTCCAGGGACCTCGTGAGAACGACTATTGGCTGTTCTTTGGCAACGGCGCCATCCTGGCCGGTACGGAGGTCCAGATCGCCTTCGAGATGCGCTCCTCCAAGTGGGGGCAGAAATTCTGGCTGCTGGAGTATCTGGACGGTGACGAATGGCATGCGGCCGGTACGCCGCAGACATCCACCGAACCCGGTACCGAAGTGCTGTACACCGTCGCCACCAACATCGACGGCTCCACCAACTGCCCCGTGATGGAAACCATCCGCTTCCGCCGCAACAACGAGCACCTGCAGATCCGCCTGCGCTGCACCGTCAACTGGCGCGGTGGCGGCGGTCCCATGGACGCCCGTTCCACGGCCACTTCCCGTCTGGCCATCACGAATGAGGACGACGACACCTACCGTCCGTCCGTCATCATCCTGAAGGAAGGCAACGGCGTGGAGAAGGATCCGGTATACGCCGACATCCAGGTGGATCCCGACCTGTTGACCTTCAACGGCACGCCAGGTGCGCCGAAGGAGTTGAAGGTCACCTCCGACTATGACTGGACCATCTCCACGGCTTACGACTGGCTCCACCTCGACGTGGAAGGCGGCGTGGCCGGCGAGGAGACGACGGTCACCGTCACCTGCGACGAGAGCGAGTTGCCCGAGCTGCGCGAGGGCACCATCCGCATCGTCTCCGAGGACAGCGAGAAGGTCGTCCACGTGGTGCAGAGCGCGGCCGGCCAGATGCTGGATCCGTTCATCAGCGTGGCCACGGGCAACCTCCTGGAGGTCGACGCCGAAGAGGGAACTTCCGACATCCGCGTCCAGTACAATACGGAATACGAGTATTCCGTCGATGCGGACTGGCTCACCCTGACGCCCGCCGGCTCCCGCGCCCTGGTCGATTGGGACGAATATGTCCTCACGCGCACGGCCAACGAGAGCGAGGCGCCGCGTACCGGCACCATCCGCTTCTACAACGAAGCGAAGAAGCTTGAAGCCGTGGTCACCGTGGTGCAGGAAGGGAAGGAAGTCATCTTCGACAACAACCTCATCCAGTGGGGCTTCGACGGCACCCTGATGGGCGCCTACAAGGATTCCTTCGAGAAGGACAACAACTTCAAGGCGAACATCGCCGGCGTGGGCTCCCTGTCCTGGACCAGCCTGCCTGAGAATATCGCGCTGGACAAGAACGCCAAGAAGAGCCAGGTCATCGGTGGCACCGGTCAGCCCTACATCACGGGCGCCTGGCCGGGCGACTACTGGGAGTTCTCCGTTCCGCTGAAGAATGTCCCGGCGGGGAATGTCGTGACCTTCACGGCCCTCCACCGCATTTCGGGCACCGGCCAGAAGTACTGGCGGATGGACTGGTCCATCGACGGGACCACCTGGACGCCGGTGAAGCCGCTGGAGACCGAAACGGAAACCGGCACGAACGCCCAGTACACGCACATTGCTCCGACGAGCGACATCGAGATCAGCGAGTCCTTCAAGCTTCCGCAGGCGGTCGCCGACGGTACGCTCCAGATTCGCTTTACCTGCGTGGCCAACTGGCAGGGCAACGGCAACGGCGCGCTGGGGGCACCGAACGGCGGCACCCACCGCTGGTCCGGCGCCATCGAGAACGGCCCGAAGATCACCATCACGGAGCCGCAGATGACGCAGTACTTCGCCGACGACTTCGAGTGGCTGGAGCCTTGGGCGGCCTTCACCGTGGACGATGTGGCCAACAACAAAGTGGGCACCTCCCCGAACGCTTTCACGAAGGCCGATGTGGCTGGCGCGCTGGCTGAACTCCAGACCCGGGGCTACGGCTATGTCTGGGGCTGGAAGGGCCAGGACTGGTCCGACGGCCTGCCGGACAGCGGCAACAAGCAGACGCTGTATTTCATGCACAACTATCTCAAGTTTGGAAAGTCGGACTGCAACTCCGGCCTCGTCCTGCCGGCCCTGTCGAAGATCACCGGGACGGCCGATGTGGACCTGACCTTCGACTGGTGCTGGTGCATGACCGGCGGCGCCAAGCCTGATGTCATGACGCTGACGGTCACCGTGACCGGCGGCGGCAAACTGGCCGACACCGGCACGGAAGTGAGCGGCAACATCGAATCGGCCCAGCCGACGGAAGGGGACCAGACCAAGCTCGAGTGGCAGCACGCCAAGGTGCGCATCCTGGGCGCGACGCCTTCCACGCGCATCACGATCCGTCCGACGAACGCCGATCCGGGCGTCTCCAATCCCGCCCGCAATCAGAACCGCTGGTACCTGGACAACGTCCGCGTCGCCGGGGAATAACCCGTCATTCCGGGCTTGACCTCCCCGTCATTCCGGGCTTGACCTCCCCGTCATTCCGGGCTTGACCTCCCCGTCATTCCGGGCTTGACCCGGAATCTCACCTGACTTTTTGTCCCTTCGCCCGATTTTTGCAGGACGAAGGGACAAATTGTTTTTGGGAATGGACGAAAAGGAATTCGACAAGGAGTGGAAAGACGGGGAGATCGTCAAGTACGCGAAGAATTACGATGAGAATGCCTTCTGGGAGAAGCTGAAGAAGTTCGGCCGGAAGGCGGGCATCAAGGTGTGCTATGCCGCCCTGCTGCTGTACTATGTCCTGAAGAGCCCGCTTACCTCGGGGAAGGACCGGGCGAAGATCATCGGCGCCCTGGGCTATTTCCTCCTGCCTATCGACATCATCCCGGACTTCATTCCGATCGCCGGCTACACGGACGACCTCGCCGCCCTCACCTGGGGCGTCTACTGCGTCATCAAGAGCATCACCCCGGAAGTGAAGGCCAATGCCGCCGCGAAGCTGCACGAATGGTTCGGCGACTTCGACGAGCACCTGCTCGACCTTTTCTTCGAGAAGCACGATTGATTGTCATCGAGCACACGATTGATTGTCATCGAGCATTCTTTTTGTCATTTCGAGCGAAGTCGAGAAATCTACTTCCTCGTCCTGGCCCAGGGCATGACATACGCCGGAGGGAGTTCCTGCTGCAGGAGCTCCCTCATTTTTTCCATATAGGGAGCCGTGTGCCCGTAGAACCGGAAATAGCCCTCGCAGAGGGCGCTGAGGCCGGTTTCGCCGGACTCGGTGCGGTTGAAGCGGTGCTTCGGGCACTCGCCGTTGCACAGGTGCAGGTACTTGCAGCGGAAGCATTTCGCCGGCAGGGAATTGCGCTTGTCGATGCCGAACTTCACCTGCCGGGACGACTCCATCATCGACCGGATGGGGGTTTCGGCGATGTTTCCAAGCCGGTATTGCGGATAGACGAAATGGTCGCAGGGATAGAGGTCTCCGTTGTGCTCGATGACGGAATTTCCGCCGCAGGTGCGGTCGTAGGCGCAGGTGCCGGGCATCACGCCGCACCAGTTCGCCAGCGTGGCGTCGAACAGGCCCACGAAGGTCCGTCCCACGTCGTTCCGCACCCAGTAGTCGAAGATGTCGCACATGAACTGGCCGAAGCCCAGGGAGGAGACCGACCAGGGGGCGAGGCGCGCGCCTTCGGTCGTGGGGGAGACGATGCGACGCTGTTTCACGTGTTCGACCACCGGCATGAACTGCATATACCGGCTGCCGAGCGACTGCAGGAAGCGGTATACCTCCAGCCCGCGGCCCTCGGAGACCTTGTTCACCGTGGACATCGTGTTGAATTCGACCCCATGGGCCCGCAGGAGCCCGATGCCGCGGACGACCTTGTCGAAGGTGCCCGCGCCGCCCCCGTCCTTTCGGTACTTGTCGTGGATGTCGCGGGGGCCGTCGATGGAGATGCCCACGAGGAAGCGGTTCTCCCGCAGGAAATCGGCCCATTCGGGGGTGAGGAGGGTGCCGTTCGTCTGCAGGGTGTTGAAAACCGTCTTCCCGTCGGCATACTTCCTTTCCAGTTCCATCGCCTTCCGGTAGAAGTCCAGCCCGAGCACCAGCGGCTCGCCGCCGTGCCAGTTGAACGTGACCTCCGGGACGTCGTTGGCGGCGATGTACTCCCGGATCACGGTCTCCAGCATCTCCAGGCTCATCCGGGGCTCCCGCCCGCCGTAGATGTCGGCCTTGTCCAGGTAATAGCAGTACGCGCACCCCAGGTTGCACAGCGACCCGGCCGGCTTGAGCATGATGTTGAACGCCGCCGGTCCGGTGATCCGGACCGCGTCCTCGAGCAGCAGCTGGTTCTGGAAAGGATGCGCCATGGGACAAAGATACGAAAAAAGATGGCTCTGTCGGTGCAGGTCAGATTTCCGTGCCCATCTGCGCGTCCATCGTCATGATCATCGCGATGACGCCGAAATAGTCGCGGGCCCCTTCGGAAACGTTGTTGGATTTCAGGAGCAGGTCCATCATCCAGCGCTGGACGTCGTCGATCACTCTCACCCGCTTGCCCTGCCAGAATTCGTGGATGCGCTTGTAGTCTTCCAGCACTTCCGGGGACAAGGACTCGCTCCAAGCGTCATACTCGTCGTCCTGGAGCAAGGCCGATGCATTCGCTGCCGCGTAGCCGAGGAGACCTAGGTACCCGCTGTAGCGGACGGCGGCATCCTTCGACTGCCGGCAGAAGACATAGGCCCAATAGTTCGCCTCCGCCTCGCTGGTCACGCCGGCCAGATGGGCCATCTCGTGTGCCAGGGTGAAGGGGTACTCGAGGTCGGGGAGGTCGGTATTGACTTGAGACTCACAGAAGAACGGGCCCATGAATCCCAGCACGCCCACGGCGGAATAGAGGGGATTCACGAGGGGTTTCTTCACCTGCTGCCACTCGCGGAGGCCGGTGTAGCCATAGTCGGTGACTTGCCCGGAGTAGAAGGCCCGGATTTCTGAGGCGAGCGCGTCCCGGTTCCAGGTCTTGTCGGTTCCGGCGCACTCGTTCAGCACCCCCGTGTAATCCGACAGGAATCGATGGAAGGCCTCCTTCTCGAAAGTCGTCCGCTGAATGCCCATCCGCGGGTAGAGCGGCGTCCGGAAATAGTTGTTGCCCCAGCCCATATAGAACCAGACCACCAGCCACATCACCAGCCGGAGCGTCTTCCCCAGCCATCGGCCAAATCCTTGCTTCCGCCGGATGGCGCGCACAAGCACCTGGACAAACGCCAGCGCAAAGCCGATGACGATAATCTCCTCCAACGAGAACGGCACGAACGCCGCGCACCACGACAGTCCGTGCGAAATGACCGGATAGCACCGCGTCGCATAGAAATCGGCCACCGCCCCATTGAACCGGCATCCGATCACGAACGCCAGCAACAGAAGGCCGATGAAATCACTTTTTCTCATAGAGAATCGTCACCACATGATTCACAAATATACGAATTCCCGTCCATAAGTCCCGCCTCATCCTCAAAACAAGTCTTTCCTGAGGACGAACCCCGCAAACTGCCGGCCCCATCCTCAAAAACCGCCTTTATCGAGGATGAGATGGTCAATCGGCCCTGTTCGTCCTCAAACAACGTCCTTTTTGAGGATGGATTATGGTGGGGAGGCAAGGCAAAAAACCTAAATGTGCGTATGATTAATTCTATGGGCTCTTTCTTTTTCTTACGATTGGGCGACAGTCTTCATCAAAAACAATGAATCTGCACCAGAAACATAAAAAGTTGTTGGACGGGTATTGGCATTCAGCGTAGCGTCCATTATGTTTGTGCTGATGAAACAGATAGCTGGTACGCCATCGAGGCGGAATGAATGGGAATTGGAACGGCTGTTCCGGGAAGAAGGCCCCTTCTTTCACTTGCATACGGAGCCCCTGAAGACGGGCGTGATCTTTATGAGCGACGAAGAGCGCGCCGTTGCACTTGTCTATGTCGCCATTGCGGCGATGATGGCCGGGGTGGAGATATTGGCCTATGCCTTGATGAGCAATCACTTCCACTTTATCCTCCGTGGGGAGGAGGTCCGTTGCAAAGATTTCTATGCGCGGTTTTCGGCCATGCTAGCCTTGTATTTCTCGCGGCATGGGCGGCCTCGGGTCCTGGATCCCGTCGGCACTCCAACACCCACGCCTATCACCTCGCTCAAGCAGCTCCGGGATGAGATCGCCTATGTCATCCGGAATCCTTTCGTCGTTCGGAAGGATGTCAATCTGTTCGCCTACCCTTGGTGCTCCGGCTTCCTGTATTTCAATCCGCTGCTGTTCATGTTCGAGCAGCGGTCCGCGGGGACTTTGACTTTGCGGGAAAGAAGGACCTTGACCCATTCCAGGAATCTGTCCTTGCCGGAGGGCCTGACACTCGTGGGTGGGCGAGTGTTCCCGGGCAGTTTCGTGAATTACCGGCTGGTCGAATCCCTGTTCGCAGATTGTCGCCAATTCCTGTTCTGGGTATTCAAAAACGTGGAGGCCCAAGTGGAAACAGCGCTCCGGTTCAATGAACGGCCCTCCTTGACAGACGACGAGGTGATATCCATCACCTTCCGTCTTTGCAAGGAGGAGTTCGGCGTAAAAGGCGCCACCTCATTGACCGAAAAACAAAAGAGCAGCCTGGCCATGCGTCTCAAGTACGATTATTATGCCTCGAATGGGCAAATATCCCGCAGCACCGGCCTGCAGCCCCGCATCGTTGACGAGATGTTTCCCTTGGCCGCCACCGACTCGTCCTCAAAATAGGCCAGAAACGAGGACGAGTGCCGTAAAATGGCGAGCTCTGTCTTTCCCTGAAAAAAGTTGACTCGCAGCAAGCGAGAAACAATGTTTATTTAT
>CAMVPS010000035.1:0-19669 GCA_947169405.1 uncultured Bacteroidales bacterium | reverse complement strand
GTGGAGTTGAAGTCCAGCTTCATGTTGTTCTCCTTCGCCCACTGGATCCAGCTCTGGAAGTAGTCGACGGTGACCTCGTCGCGGTCCACGAACTTGCCGCCGAAGTCGCCGTAGATCTCGTGGAGGTTCAGGCGGTGGTTGCCCGCGATGAGGCTCTTCGCGAATTTGACGTCGGCCCGGACCTCGTCGATGTTGCGGGCGCGGCCCGGATAGTTGCCGGTGGTCTGGATGCCGCCGGAGAGGCCTGCCGCGCTCTCGAAACCGATCACGTCGTCGGTCTGCCAGCAGTGCAGGGAAATGGGGGTTTTCTCGAGGGTTTCGACAGCCTTGTCGGTGTCGACGCCGATGGCGGCATAGCGCTCCTTGGCGAACTCGTAGGCTTTCAGGATCTGTGATTCTTTCATGGTATCAGTGTTTTTAATCAGATTTCTCGACTTCGCTCGAAATGACAAGGGAAAAGGTCTAACGGACCGTCGGGTAAAAGGTCTTTACCGCAAAGGCGTCGGCGATCATCTTGCGCATTTCCCAGCGGTCCTTGACGAGCCCGGCGGCGCGGGCCTGGATCATCACGTTGCCGATGGCGGTGGCCTCGGTGGGACCGGCCACGACCGGGATGCCGAGGGCGTCCGCCGTCCACTGGCTCATCGTGTCGTTGGCGCTGCCGCCGCCGATCACGTGGAGTTTCTCGATCGGGAACGGCGCGAAGCCCTGGAGCATGTCCACGACCTCCTTGTAGCGGTCCGCGAGGGAATGGTAGATGCAGGACACGATCTGCGCGTCGGTCAGATCCCGGTCATCCAGGGCATGACGGATTTCCTCCACCATGTTCGCCGGGGCGGCGAAACGTGGGTCGTCCGGGTTGATGCGTCCCGCGAAACCGGCCTCGGAACGGGCCATGGCCTCGAGTTCCGCATAGCTGTAGGTGCGGCCTTCCGCGGTCCAGACCTTGCGGCATTGCTCCAGCAGCCACATGCCGGTGATGTTCTTCAGGAACCGGGTGGTGCCGTCGATGCCGCCCTCGTTGGTGAAATTCAGGCGGGTGGAAGCCTCGTTGATGATCGGCGCCGGGGTCTCGATGCCCATCAGGCTCCAGGTGCCGCTGGACAGGTAGGCGAACTTGGCGTCCGCGGCCGGGACGGCGGCGATGGCCGACGCCGTGTCGTGGCCGGCGACGGCGACGACCGGCACCTCGGGGACGCCGCAGGCTTCGGCGATTTCCTTCCGGAGCGTGCCGACGACGGCGCCCGGCTGCGTGACGGGCAGCAGGACATCGGTCCGGACGCCCAGTTTCTCCAGCAATTCCAGGTTGAACTGGCGGGAAGTCTGGTCCATCATTCCGGAGGTGGAGGCGATGGTGTACTCGCAGACTTTGTTTCCTGTCAGCATATAGGCGAGGAGGTCCGGGATGAAAAGGACCTTGTCCGCCACGCGCAGCGGGGCGAAGCCTTCCTTCGTCTGTGCATACAGTTGGAAGATGGAATTGAAGTTCAGGATCTGGATGCCAGTAGCGCCGTACAAGTCCTCCCGCGGGATGGTCCGGAAGACCTCCTCAGGGATTCCGTCCGTATACGGATCCCGGTATGCGCGGGGATTGCCCACGAGGGAGCCGTCGTCGGCCACGAAGCCGAAGTCCACACCCCAGGTGTCGATGCCGATGGAATCGATCCGGACCCCTTCCCGGCCTAGTTGCGCCAGGCACTTGCGGAAGTGGTCGTAGATGGCGAGGATGTCCCAGTAATACTTGCCGTTCAGTTCGATGATGCCGCTCGGGAAGCGGTACACTTCCTTCATGTCGAAGGCGCCGTCGGCGAAAGTGGCCAGCACCGCGCGCCCCGAAGTGGCGCCGCAGTCGAAAGCCAGGAAATGCTGTTTTTGTGCCATAAGTGATCCGATTAGGGTCCGGATACAAAAATACGGGATGGTCTCCACATTCGGAGTGAAGATTCTGCGAAATAAACTTTGATTTTTGACACCCTGTCGTTATTTTTGTAAACGAGTCGGTCATCCCGCCGCAAATGGATATGAAAAACGAAGACATTCACCTGAAATACCTGGCCGTCAACAGGAACGACCTCCTCTGGGGCCTTGCCGTAAACTCCGTAGGTTTCCAGAACGTCGGCGCCGGAAAACCCTATCCCCCCACAGGACATCCCTCCCGCTATCTTTTCTCCGAAGAACGCGGGCGGATCCTGAACGAGTTCCAGGTCCTCTACATCACGGAAGGGCAGGGCGTTTTCCGCAGCGCCTCCCTGCATGCCCCCGTCCCTGTCACCAGCGGGACGATGTTCATCCTGTTCCCGGGCGAATGGCATTCCTACCGGCCCGACCCGGCGACCGGCTGGAAGGAGTACTGGATCGGCTTCGAAGGCCCCCTGGCCCAGGACATCGCCGGGAAAGGTTTTTTCTCCCCGGAGAAGCCGGTGTTCCGGCTGGGCCTGCACGACGAGATCGTCAACCTGTACGAGGAGGCCATCCAGGTAGCCTCCGACCAGGCCTCCGGATTCCAGCAGCGCCTGATGGGCATCGTCGGCCACCTGATGGGCCTGGCCGTCTACTACAACCGCCAGCAGGTATTCTCCGAGGTGGGCGACCTCATCAACCGGGCGAAGATCCTCATCGCCCGGCAGTACCGGACCATCCGCCCGGAAGACATCGCCCAGGAACTGAGCATGGGCTACTCCAACTTCCGGAGAATCTTCAAGGAATACACCGGCTTCTCCCCCGCCAAATACATCCAGGAGGTGCGCTTCGCCCGGGTCAAGGAAAGCCTGACAAACAGTACGCTACCTGTAAAACAGATAGCGTACGAGCATGGATTCGAGAATTACGATTATTTCTTCACGGCCTTCCGCCGCATCACGGGGATGACACCGGTCGCCTACCGGGAATTGACGCAAGGCCGGAAGCGATAGCTACTTGGCGGCCACCGGAGCGAGCACGTTGTGCACGGCCCAGCTCTTGGCCTTGCCGAGCTTGTAGCCGGCCTGGGCGCGGATGTCCGCCACGGAAGCGCCGAACATCACGTTGTAGTTGCCCGCAGGGGCCTCCCAGGCGCTCGTCGCCTCGTTGAAGGAAGCGAGGGAGTAGTTGTCCACCTTCACGGTCACGACCTGGCTCTCGCCCGGGGCGAGGAGCTTCGTCTTGGCGAAAGCCTTCAGCTCGCAAGCCGGCTTCTCCAGACCGCCTTCAGGGGCGTGGACATAGACCTCCACGACCTCCTTGCCGGCCACCTTGCCCTGGTTGGTCACGGTGACGGAAGCCTCGAAGCCGTCGGCCGTCGCCTTCACGACCGGCTTGGAATACACGAAGTAGCTGTAGCTCAGACCGAAGCCGAACGGATAGGAAACCTCGACGCCCTTGGTGGCGAAATGGCGGTAGCCCACCCAGATGCCCTCGGCGTAGTCGGTGTAGTCCACATCCTTGCGGAGCTGGCGCTGGCCGCCCCAGCCGCCGAAGCCGCGGTTGTTGCCCTGGTTGCTGTAGTTGTACGGGAAGTTCGCGGAGGACGGGTGGTCCATGAAGTTGATGGGGAAGGTCATCGGCAGCTTGCCGGACGGGTTCACCTTGCCGGTGAGGACGTCGGCGACGGCGTTGGCGCCTTCCTGGCCCGGGGACCAGGGCAGGACGATTGCATCGACCATGTTCTTCCATGAGGCGGTCTCGATGACACCGCCGATGTTCAGGACCACGACCACCTTCTTGCCGGCGGCGTGGAAAGCGGTGCTCACGTCGCGGAGGAGTTCGCGCTCGACGTTGGTGAGTTCGAAGTCGTCGATCTGCTTGCGGTCGGCGCCTTCACCGGCGTTGCGGCCGAGGACGATGACGGCGACGTCATTGGCACGGGCCTCGTTCTCGATGGCGGCGGTCGGGATGGCGACCTCGGCGAGCTTGCGGCGGCTGAACCAGTTGAAGCCGCCACCGGTCAGGGCGGTCTGCGCCTTGTCGTAGGCGGCGAAAGCCTTGTAGTAGTCCATCAGGCTCTGCTCCAGGGTGAACCCGGCGCCCTTCATCGCATCCTCCATATTCACGACATAGGCCTTGTTCACGTCACCGGAACCGGTGCCGCCGGCCACGAAGTCGATGGCGGAAATGCCGTAGAGGGCGACTTTCTCGTTCCCCTTGAGCGGGAGGGTCTCCTTCTCGTTGCGGAGGAGGACGATGGATTCACCAGCGGCCTTGCGGGCCACGGCGGCGTGGGCCTTCAGGTCCGGCTTGTTGGAGAACTTGTAACCGTTGAAGCGCGGGGTGCGGACGATGTAGTTGAGCATGTTGCGGACGTTGCGGTCCAGTTCGGCCTGGGTGATGCTGCCGTCCTGGACGCCCGCGATGATGCGGTCGATCTCGTTCTGGTTGCCCGGTTCCATCAGGTCGTTGCCGGCCTTGGCGGACTTCACGGTGCCGGCCTTGTTGCCCCAGTCGGTCATCACGATGCCCTTGAAGCCCCATTCGTCGCGGAGGACGGTGGTCAGCAGGTCGACCTTCTGCTGGGTGTATTCGCCGTTCATCTGGTTGTAGGAGGACATCACGGTCCAGGGATCGGACTCCTTGACGGCGATCTCGAAGTTCTTCAGGTAGATTTCGCGGAGGGCGCGCTGGCTGATGCGGGCGTCGTTCTCGTTGCGGTTCGTCTCCTGGTTGTTGGCGGCGTAGTGCTTGATGGAGGTGCCCACCCCGTTGGACTGGATGCCGCGCACGTACGCGGCGGCCATCTTGCCGGAGAGGAGCGGATCCTCGGAGAAGTACTCGAAGTTACGGCCGCACAGCGGGTTGCGGTGGATGTTCATGCCCGGGGCGAGGAGGACGTCCACGCCATACTCGAGGACCTCGTTGCCCATCGCCTTGGTCACGTCCTCCACGAGGGCGATGTCCCAGGAGCTGGCGAGCAGGGTGCCCACCGGGAAGCCGGTGCAGTAGAAGGTCTCCGTCGTACCCTGGCGGGTAGGCTGGATGCGCAGGCCGGCAGGGCCATCGGCGAGGACGGTGCCGGGAATGCCGAGGCGCTCGATCGGGCGGGTGTTGCCCGCCGCGCCGGGAACCTGCCAGGCGGTGCCGGAGGTGACGCCGTTCACCATCGCGGCGCGGGCGCCGCCCACCAGCAGGGTGGCTTTCTCCTGCAGGGTCATCGCCTTGATGATTTCTTCGATGTTGTCCTTGCTCAGCTTCGGCTGGGCAAAGGCGCCGAGCGCTACGACGAGCGCGGCAACAGTCAGTAAGAATCTTTTCATAAAAGTGTATTTGGTTTTATAAGTTTCAGCACGACAAAGGTAAAACTTTTTCCTACCGAGTAGCTTACACGCTTGTCCAAATGTTTGTCAAAGTGTAAAAGTGTCCTTACAGCCGGGCGCGGACGGCGGCCGTTTACGGGATGTAGATCAGTTTTTTCGTTTCGGGGTCGCGGCGGTAGTGGGAGAAGAAGTCCCACATGATGCGGGCGGTGGGCTGGAAGTTCCAGTGGCCATAGTCCATCACCGCCACCATCCTGATCATGGGAATGTCGCCCTTGTACAGCATGCCGGTCTCGATGGTGATGCCGTCGCCCTTGTTCGTGACGATGGTTTCACGGTCGCGCATGGGCTGGCCGAAGACCTTGTCGACGGAGAAGTCGATCCGGTCGACCACCTCCATGCCATTCATCTGCTCGTAGGCGTTCCAGGCATTGAGGTAACCGTTGTTCCGCCAATTGTCGGGACGGATGTAAGGGACCACGTTGTCCTTGGTGCCAAAGACGGAGCAGTAAGGCATTTCCACGGCGCCCCGTTTCTGGACAGCCTCGTCCCAGAGCGGGCCGAAAGACGGGAATCCCGGCACCGGGTTGACGAGGAGGCCGCCGGAATGGCCGCCCACGGCGGCGAACAGATGGGACTTCTTGATCCCCAGGGCGGTCGCGGTCATCGAGCCGGCGGAAAGGCCCTCGGCATACACGCGGGAAGGGTCCAGCTGGGGATACTTGGCGAACAGCTGGTACAGGACGGATTCGATGCCGTCGTGGCCCATGGCCGCGTAGTTCGGCGTGCCCTGCCACTCCATCTCCACGACGAAGAAACGGTCCTCGGCGGCCACCTGGATGAAGCCGGAAGTCTCCGCCTGCGTACGGGGATCGTTCTGGTTTCCATGCAGGAGGACCATCACCGGGACGCTGCGCGCCGGGGCGTTTTCCAGCAGTTCCTCCGGCCAGTACTCGTACCAGAGCTGCTTGGGGGCATCCTGCACGCGCTGGCCCCTCCCGACGGGCTGTTCCACGATGATCCGCTTGATTCCCAGGGATTCGCAGTCCAGATAGGGTTCCAGCTCATAGGAGCCGTACTGGCCGAACTGCGCGCCCTCGTAATGGGTATGGTTGTAATTGTTATACCGATAGTTGCGGCCCAGCACGTCTTTCCAGGCTCCGACGAAGACCTCCTTCAGGGACACCTTTTCGGCCGGGTTCACGACCACCTTCAGCAAGGGTTCATCGGCGTGGGCGGCGATGGCGGCCTGGTAAAGCTTCGCCACCTTCGCGGCCCCCTTCCCCGCGATGTACGCGGGCACGCCGGCCGCATCGACAGCCTTGCCGGGCTTGCCGCCCACCGACAGGATGCCGGCGATCTGCCCGGCGGCTTTCGGGGCGATCACCTGGTTGACGAACGTCGCCCCCTGGCCGATGCCCACGACCTTGAGGTTCCCCGGGCCGCGGCTGGCGTTGAACAGGTTCACGAAGGCCTCGAAATCCGCATCGGCGGCATACTTGTCCCCGACGGGATTGATGACCATCGCGGTGCCGTATTCGCTGTCCAGCAGCGGCTGGATGGCCAGGTCCTCCAGGAGTTTCGCCGCGCCCGCCTCGTCCAGCTTCGCATCCGGATAGATGAAAAACATAGGTGTAAAGTTGTACGAACGGCCTTCCGCGCGGGTAGGACCGCCATACTGGATAGTACTGGTGGCGCGGGCGGTCAGGATTACCTGCTGCGGCATCCGGCCCGGCTGGGCAAACGCCCCGACGCTCATCGTCAGGACGAAAGCCAGGCAAAGAAATCTTTTCATATCGCGTATCGTGTTGTATCTGTCGCAAAAGTACCGATTAATTCCGGGATAGGTTTGCACCTGCGACAAACTATTTTCCCCTATGTAAAACAAGGGAAATTTACGTATATTTGCAACTGTTGCCTATGAAAAGAATAACGATTCTCGTACTCCTGTCGCTCTGCGTCCTGTCGGTCCGGGCGCAGAACCGGTTCCGGGCGGCCGTCATCGAGCCGGCGGCGCCGACGGCGGAGACCGGCCTGGTCCGGCATCCCTGGACAGGCAAGAAGGTCCTGTTCATCGGGGATTCCATCAGCGACTGCGTCGCCTCCCACATCGTGGACCGGCATTATTACGACTGGCTCTCGGACTGGCTGGGCATCACCGCCTACGTCCCCGCCATCAGCGGCTGGGAAATGAAGCACGTGGAAACCGAGGTCCGGATGTTTCAGGAAACCGCCCCCGGCGTGCAGCCGGACATGATCTGCATCTTCCTGGGCACCAACGACTACAATGCCGGCATCCCCATCGGGGAATGGTACACGGAAGCCGTGGAAGAGGTGGAAGCGGCCGTGGGAGAGCCCAAACGGGTTTTCCAGCGGCTCCACCGCACATTCGTCTATGACGAGGGAACCTTCAAGGGTCGGATCAACCGCGCGGTCCGTCTCCTGAAAGAGACCTTCCCGGGAACGCCCATCACCTTCCTGACACCCGTGCACCGTGCCCTGTTCGATGCCGGCGACGACAACTACCAGCCCGAGGAAACCTGGCAGAACCGCATCGGCCTGTACCTGGACGCGTACATCGATGCCATCAAGGAAGCAGCCAACGTCTGGAGCGTGAACGTCATCGACCTGCACGCCGTCTCCGGGATGTATCCCATCCTGGATGAGGATGCCGCCTTGTTTTATAAGAATCCGGAAAAGGACCGGCTTCACCCGAACGAAGCCGGACATCGGCGCCTGGCGGAAGTCCTCCTTTATCAGTCCCTCGTCCTCCCCTGTCGGGTAATCTAGTCAGTCTTCTCCAGTGTCCATCCCAAACGGGCGGCCAACCGTTCCAGTATAGCCTGGTCACCAGACGGGATGGACAATGAATAGGTATAACGGTTCCCCAAGACGAACCCGGGATCGTTCAGTACCCAAGCAGGTGCTTCCTGGACGTCCCCATATCCGGTAACCAGGTGAGAAGTGCTCCCCTTCTTTCTCTGGTTGTCCCGGTTGTAACTGCTTTGCATCCGGGTCCAAAAATCGGCAGAAATGCCGGTCAGGCCGGATGCGATTTTCTCAGCCACTGCCGGGGTAAAAGAACGCATCCCATGGATCAATGCACTCAAGTGCGAGGGTTGCATTCCAATAAGCCCGGCAAAGGCTTTCTGGCTGATTCCCCGTTCTTTCAACTCCCGTCCCAGGATATCGCCCGGATGTACGGGAGAAGCCGAAGGGACATCGTTTACCCGATGCCAAGTCTCATCTCTTGTTTCCATAATGCGTATCATTAATCTCAATCAGTTTAACCACAATCCCGCCATCTATCTCTTCAAAGATCAACCGATGCACATACCGGTTTGAAAGGCGGACAGATGACAGTCCGGCCAACTGATGCTTCAGATGCTCGTAATGCAAGAAACTGAAGGCGCTCAGTCGATTGACAGAATCGACAGACATCATAGTACGGACCGCACGGTAGAAACCACTTCTCAGTTCAGGATTCCGCGCAACCTCCTTGTATTTCCTGTTCTTCCCCGTCGAATACAGTTCAAACAGGTCATCGTCCATATATACGTCCATCTCTCAGATCAGTTCATGGACAAATATACGGATTAATCGATAATTATCATAACTATTATGATAATTTTACCGAATAAACTGATCCCCCCCCAAAAAAAAGAGCCTGTCAGCAATCCACTTCCAGCGTCTGCTTCCCGGGTTTGTACGGGATGAAGACCTTCCCTCCCTTCCCCGCGTTGCGGATGATGAGGTCGTATTCGGCGTCGCGGAAGCGGCGGTGGATGCGGTAGGTGCCGATGGGGATGCAAGGTTCGACGAGGAGGCCGTCAAACTGCGGCTTGATGCCCAGCAGGGCCTCGCTCACGGCCTTCCAGGTCCAGGCGGCCGTGCCGGTGAGCCAGCTGTTCTTGCCTTCGCCGGGCCGGGCGGCGTCCTTGCCGGCCACCATCTGGCAGAAGACATAGGGCTCCACCTTACGCAGCCCCTGGTCCTGGCAGAAGGCCGGCGTGATCTTCTTGTAGTGCCGCCAGGCGTCCTCCGCCCGGCCGGCCATGGCCTCGCCGATGATCACCCAGGGATTGTTGTGGCAGAAGATGCCGGCGTTCTCCTTGTAACCCTGCGGGTAGGAGCTGATCTCGCCGTAGTCGATATAGTACTTCGTGTAGGCCGGGTTGTTCAGGACCAGGCCGTACTCGCATTCCAGATACTTCTTCGCGGAATCCAGCGCCTTGTCGCAGAGG
This sequence comes from uncultured Bacteroidales bacterium, assembly GCA_947169405.1. Lineage (GTDB taxonomy): Bacteria > Bacteroidota > Bacteroidia > Bacteroidales > UBA932 > Cryptobacteroides. The sequence goes on along the minus strand of CAMVPS010000035.1, from coordinate 10,200 downwards.
CCTTCCTCGGCGCCGATGCGGGCCATCGTGCACCAGCCCTGGCTTTCGATGAACACCTTGCCTTCCTCGCACTCGTCGGAGCCGATCTTCCGACCATAATAGTCATATGCGCGGAGGAACCATTCGCCGTCCCAGCCGTATCGCTTGACGGCCTCTTCCATCGCGGCGACGGATTCCTTGACACCCAGGACATACTCCGGATCCGCCGCGACGGAGGGATGCGAGAGCAGTTCCACGAAGTCCTTGCCTTCGGCCACGAACAGGCCGGCGATCATCAGGGATTCCGCCTTTGAGCCTTCGGTCTTGTTCTCGGTGGTCTGGAAAGATTCGTCGGGATTGTCGGAGAAGCAGTTCAGGTTCAGGCAGTCGTTCCAGTCGGCCCGGCCGATGAGTGGAAGGCCGTGCGGGCCGAGGTTGTCCGTCACGTGCTGGAAGCTGATTTTCAGGTGCTCCAGCAGAGAAACCTCGGTTCCGGGCTGGTTGTCGAAGGGCACCGGCTCCTGCAGGATGCCGAAATCCCCCGTCTCGCGGATATAGGCGACGGTGCCGAAGATGAGCCACAGCGGATCGTCGTTGAAGCCGCCGCCGATGTCGTTGTTCCCGCGCTTGGTAAGAGGCTGGTACTGGTGGTAGCAGCCGCCGTCCGGGAACTGCGTGGAGGCGATGTCGATGATGCGCTGCCGGGCGCGGTCCGGGATGAGGTGGACGATGCCCGCGAGGTCCTGGTTGGAGTCGCGGAAGCCCATGCCCCGGCCGATGCCGCTCTCGAAGTAGCTGGCGCTCCGGCTGAAGAAGAAGGTGATCATGCACTGGTACTGGTTCCAGACATTCACGGTCCGGTCCAGCTCCGGGACCTCAGATTCCACGATGAAGCGGTCCAGGAGGTCGTCCCAGAACGCCCGCAGGCGCGCGAAGGCCGCATCGACCTGCGCCCCGGTCGCGAACGCGTCCATCATCGCCCGCGCCTTCGCCTTGTTGATGACTTGCTCCTTTCTGTCATTCCTGGCTTGACCCGGAATCTCAAATTTCTCCTCGGGCGCATTCTCCACATACCCCAGCACGAAGTTGAGCTCCTCCGAGGCGCCGGGGTCGAGCGTCAGGTCGAACCGGTGCGAGGCGACGGGGCTCCAGCCGTGGGCCACGGAGTTCCCGGACGTACCCGCCAGCACCTGCTGCGGGTCGCCGAAGCCGTTGTACATGCCGATGAAGGTCTCCCGGTCCGTGTCGAAGCCGTCGTACGGACGGTTCACCCCGAAGAAGGCGTAATGGTCGCGGCGCTCGCGGTATTCGGTCTTGTGGTACAGGACGTTCCCGTCGATTTCCACCTCGCCCGTGGACAGGTTCCGCTGGAAGTTCTCCATATCCGTCGAGGCGTTCCAGAGGCACCATTCCACGAAGGAATAGAGCTGGAAGGTCTTCTTCACCGCGCCCGTGTTCGTGAGCTTCACCCGGTGCACCTCGCAGCGGTGGCCGATGGGCACGAAGAAAAGGACATCGGCCTTGAGGCCGTCCTTCTCCCCCGTCACGCGGGTATAGCCCATGCCGTGGCGGCACTCATAGAAGTCCAGCGGCGTCTTGCAGGGCTTCCAGCCCGGATTCCAGACGGTGTCGCCGTCCTTGATGTAATAATAGCGCCCGCCGTCGTCCATCGGCACCCCGTTGTAGCGGTACCGCAGGATCCGGCGGAACTTCGCGTCCTTGCAGAAGCAGTAGCCGCCGGCGGTGTTGGAAATGAGGGAGAAGAAATCCTCCGTGCCCATGTAGTTGATCCAAGGCCACGGGGTGGCGGGATCCGTGATGACGTACTCGTGGTGCGCGTCGTCGAAGTGTCCGAAACTTTTCATCGTTGGCTGACAATAGATTATTCAAAGATACGGTTTTCCCGCCAGCTTTCAAAACGCGCTACCCCAGCATATACGCTCGGGGCGTCTGGCCGGTGGCCTTCCGGAAATAGCGGCAGAAATAGGAGGGAGACGGGAAATGCAGGAGGTCGCTGATCTCCTGGATGTTGTATTTCCCTTCCTTGAGCAGGGCTTCCGCCTCGGCGATCACATTCTCCTGGATCACCAGGAGCGCCTTCTTCCCGGCGACCTTGCTGACGATGCGGGAGAGGTATTTCGGCGTGATGCACAGCTCCCGGGCATAGAAGTCCAGGTCGCGGTGCTCCAGGCAGCGGGCCTGGACGAGCCGGATGAAATCCTGCGTGACGGTCATCTCGCGGGGCACCCGCGTCCTCCGGTCCGTCCTTTCCACCACGAGCCGCGCCAGGCCGCCGCTGAACATCTGCGCGGCGCCGCTGATGATGTCGTCCTGGAACTCATAGTCCGGACCGCCGCTCGCCACGTGGATGAGGACCCGGATCAGGTGCATGTACCGGTCCATCCGCTCCCGGTCCATCGTCAGGGTGAACGGGGCGATCATCGACGCCTTAAGGATCTTGGCGGAACGGGATGTCATCGCCGAGAAAAGCTTCCCGTCGTTGTAGCCGAAGAGGATGTACCGGGTTCCCGCCTGCCAGTTCAGGTCCCGCAGGAGCGTCGCCGACGGAATCAGGAGGACGGACCGGTTCGTGATGCGGAACGTTTCCGTGTTGAGGATGCAGTCCACCACGCCGGTTTCCACGAACAGGATCGCGTTGAAGCCGATCCGGTAGGGAAACTCCAGCCAGTTCGGGCGCAGGGTGCGCGTGGGCCTCCCCTTCTCCAGGAGGGCGGCGATGCCCGGCGGGACCCGGATGGAGAGGTTGTCGGAAATGACGAATTCGTCCTTTACGTACAAGGTTTTCGAAGTCCGGGGCACCATGTCCAGGTGCAGGGTCTTGTCAAGCGGATGTTCCATAAGGGCACAAAAATGTTTATTTTTCCCACATCGTTTTCGCAAAGTTACAAATACATTTTCATATTTCCCACAAGAACAACCCTTTTTCTGCCAAAATTTGCCCAAAATCCACCGCTTTGGTAATTTTGTTCTGTCCCTTAAAAACGGAAAAATGGAAAATTTCAGACAGATATTCGAATCGCGTTATACCTGGATCGAGGGCTTCATGCGGAACGTGCGGCGGTACGGGAACCGCCCTGCGATGATCTCCCCCGCCGACGGCCGGAGCTGGACCTACCGGGAACTGGACCTGGAATGCAACCGCTTCGCCAACGCCCTGATGGACGCCGGCCTCCGGAAGGGAGATGTCCTGATGATGCAACTGGGCAACTGCCCGGAGTTCGCCATCGGCTATGTCGCCGCCCACAAGACGGGCGCCATCTGCTGCCCGGTCAGCTTCCGTTTCAGTCCAGGCGAACTGGCCTGGAGCATTGACGACTCCCGCCCGAAGGCGCTGCTGTTCTGCGCCCCCTGCCGGGAAACCGTGGAACAGGCCCTCGGCCTGGCCCAGCATCGGCCTGAAATCCTCCTGGCCATCGGGGACGGAACTCCCTGGGGCGCCTCCTCCTATGCGGCCTTCATCGAAAACGCTTCAGAGGCCGAACCCGACGTGGAACACAACATCTACGACGAGACGGCCCGCCTCTATACGTCCGGCACCACCGGCCATCCAAAGGCCATTCCGCTCACGAGCATCAACGAGGTCCTCTCCGCGCACGACGTGATGATCCATTTCCCGATGAGCTACCGCGACGTGACGATGAACACGACGCCCTGGTTCCACCGCGGCGGCCTGCACTGCGCGGGCCCGTGCCCGGCCTTCTACGCCGGCGCGGCCATCGTGGTCCTCCCGAAGTTCGACGCGAAGACGGCGCTCGAGTACGTCACCCGGTACGGCATCACCTTCCTCGTGGGCGTCCCTACCGTCCTCGGAAGCCTCGCCGATGAGCAGGAGACGGCCGCGCACGACATCTCTTCCCTCAAGGGAATCGTCACGATGGGCAGTCCCCTGGAGAAAGCGGCCTGCATCCGCTACCAGCGCGTGCTCACCCCGAACATCTTCAACGGCTACGGAACCACGGAAACCTTCTGGAACACCTTCCTCCGTCCTTTCGACCTGCCGGAAGGAGCCGGTTCCGCCGGCGCTTCCTGTGTCGATGACGACGTGCGGGTGGTCCGCCTCCACGACGGCCGCCGCACCGAACCCGACGACCTGGCCGCCCAGGACGGCCTCGAAATCGGCGAGGTCATCCTCTCCTCCCCTGCCAAATCGCCCTATCTCTACTACGACAACGAATCCGAGACGGAGCGCAAGTACTACAAGGGTTTCCTGTACACGAACGACCTGGCGACCTGGGACGGGAAGGGCTTCATCACCATCGTCGGCCGCCGCGACGACATGATCATCTCCTCCGGCGAGAACATCTATCCCACCGAGGTGGAGGCCGTCCTCGCGATGAATCCGAAGGTCAAGGACTGCGTCGTGACGTCCGTTCCCGACAAGGTCCGGGGCCAGCTCGTGACGGCCTACATCGTCCCGAAGGACGGCGCCTTGACCGTCTCCGAACTGGACGATTTCTGCAAGGAGAGTCCCTACATCGCCAATTTCAAGCGGCCTCGCTATTACCGCTTCGTGGATTCCGTCCCTTACACGGCCACCGGCAAGAAGCGCCACGTGGAAGCCCGTGAAAACGCGGCAGCAGACCTCGCGAAAGGCCTGCTGCAAGCGGTGTAGTATTTCGAATCAGGAACTTAGTTGATCCAGTAAATCTTCTCCAGCCCCTTCCAGGAGCACTTGACGGTGGCGCGGCCGTTCACGACGGGTCCTGTGGAAATCAGCACGTCGGGATCGGAGGCGCTCACCTGCAGGACGGAGCCGTCCTTGAGCGGCGCATACACCTGATAATGGAGCTGGTCCATGATGCCGTTCGCATTCGTGAAGCGGACGGGCGTCGTGGGGACGGCCAGCTGCTTGCCGTCGGCAAAGATCTTCACCTGCGGGACGGTTGGACGGACGCAGGGGGCGCCGGGCTTGGAGAAACCGATGCCGTGCAGGTCGAAGAGACCGTCCGGACGACGGGGATTCCGCGCGGCGAAAGCGGCGAAGCGCGGGTCCATCTGCGGACGCTGAATGTCGGCGCCCTCCGCCACCAGGAAGATGGCATGCTTGCCGGCGAGGCCTTCCACGGCCGGGACCGGCACCGTCAGGTGCAGCAGTTCACCCCGCTTGCCGTCCGGGACCTCGACCACCGCGATCTCGCGGCCTTTCCAGGTGGCATTGGCATAGGGGCCGTCCAGCATCACGTGAATCTTGAAGGCGCCGTGACGACCGGGCGTCAGGAAGAGATCCAGTTGCGTGCCGTCGCCCTTCTTGGTGCCCACGAACGGATTCACACCCTTGTTCCACTGGTCCAGGCCGCCGAAACCGAAGTATTTGAAGCCGACGATGCCGCCGTTGGTGACGCCGGCCACGTCCATGTCATTGCACCAGACGTCGTGGTTGTCCTGCATCCATTCCTGGTCGGACAGGTAGCAGGCGTAACCGGCGGAATAGTAGGCGTACGGCGGCAGGCCGAAGACCTGGAAACCCTCGCTCGTCACCTCCGCGCCCGTATAGGTCGTGCCGTCCGCGGCGGAAGCCGTCCAGACCTCGTCCGCGGCGTACGGGTCGTAGCCCGTGATGCGGAGCTGTCCCCCGTCGGCCACTTTCTTGTTGTCCCATTCGATCTTCACGGGCGCCACCATCGACTGGCGGGCGTTGCCGAAGCCGCGCGGCGGGCGGTGATAGAACACATACCACTGGCCGTTGATCTCCTGCAGGGAGCCGTGCGTGTTGTGCGCGGCGTTGGAGGTGGTCAGGTGCTCGCCGTTCTCGTCGGGGACGACGCCGCGGGAGTCCACGAGCACGCCGCCGGAGCGCCAGGGGCCGAGCGGCGAGTCGCCGAAGGCGTAGCGGAGGGCGGAGTTCGTGGAGGAAAGCCCGTAATCGGGGCCGCTGTAGCCGGAGAACACCATCACGTACTTGTTCCCCACCTTGCGGATGCTGGAGGCCTCGAAGAAGTTGAAATCGCCGGGGTTCTGGCCCTTGTACAGGGCCGGGTACTGCGTCCCTTCGGGATCGCGGACCTGGCCGTACTGCGAGCTGGCCGGAATGAAATAGTCGTGGAGCTCGGTGCCGGGCCGCATGGAATACATCGTATTCTGGTCCAGTTCGCAGGCCGTCGAGTGCTGGAACCCGTAATAGACATAGGCGCGGAAGCCGATCCCGTAGTCCGGATCCTTCTTGTCCGTGATGGTCTCGATGAAGACGGAAGGGTCGAAGTCGATGAGGGAGCCGGGCAGGACGCCGCGGCCATCCTCGGTGACATTGACCGGGACGAACGGGCCGTCGGGGCGGTCGGACTTGCACACAGTGGCGACGCGTCCGCGCCCGCGGGAGTGCGGATAAAGATAATAGGTCTTCTTCCCCGTGACGCGGTCACGAACCTCCACGAGGTCCGGGGCGTACATCGTGTCCCACTGCCCGTCCACGAACCAGGAGAAAAGGATACCTTCGTCCCTCCACTGGCTCAGGTCCTCCACCGGGGCCGACCACATCCGGATGTCACCGCTGCAGTACGCCGTATAGGTGAGGTCGTGCGAGCCGATGATGTACGCGCGGTACTTTCCCGGCTGGTCGGGATCTTCGAACACGCGGGGTTCGCCGTCGGGAAGGTGCTCCCAGAGCGGCAGATACGGATTTTGGGCCCACAGGAACGGAACGATGGCGAGGGCCGTCAGGAGGGTGACGATCTTTTTCATATTTGTATCAATTACCAAATACAAACATCGGAAATAATAATTGAACATCCAAATAAGAAAGGATTTGGAGATTCTCATTATCTTTGCCGAACATGAAAGACACTGAAACCATCACTTACGATATGAAGAAAATCATGCTCATCAGCGCCGCAGTCCTGGCCCTCGCCGGCTGCAAGAGCGAGCCCCAGCTCGGAAAAGACTCCATCGACAAGGTCCTCAAGGCCATGACCCTCGAAGAGAAGGTCCATTTCGTCATCGGCACCGGCATGGCCGGCTCGGACGGCGGGTCCGCCGTCGTGGGCGCGACCAAGAAGATTGTCCCCGGCGCCGCCGGCACCACCTATCCCATCGAGCGGCTGGGCATCCCTTCCATCGTCCTCGCCGACGGCCCCGCCGGCCTCCGCATCGACCCGACCCGCGAAGGCGACGAGAACACCTACTACTGCACGCACTTCCCCATCGGTACCCTCCTGGCCTCGACCTGGAACCAGGAACTGGTGGAGAACGTGGGCAAGGCGATGGGTGAAGAGGTCCACGAGTACGGCGCCGACGTCTATCTCGCCCCGGCCCTCAACATCCACCGTCACCCGCTGAACGGCCGCAACTTCGAGTACTACTCCGAGGATCCGGTCGTCGCCGGCAAGACGGCCGCCGCCTACGTCCGCGGCGTCCAGTCCAACGACGTGGGCACTTCCATCAAGCACTTCGCCTACAACAACCAGGAGACGAACCGCACCGGCAACAACGCCGTCATCTCCCCGCGCGCCCAGCGCGAGATCTACCTCAAGGGTTTCGAGATCACCGTCAAGGAATCCGACCCCTGGACCGTGATGAGCTCCTACAACAAGATCAACGGCACCTACACGTCCCAGAGCCGCGACCTCATCACCACCGTCCTCCGCGACGAGTGGGGCTTCAAGGGCCTCGTGATGACCGACTGGTACGGCGGTGACGACGGCGCCGCGCAGATCGCCGCCGGCAACGACATGCTCCAGCCGGGCACCGACCTGCAGTACGAGCAGATCATGAATGCCATCAAGGACGGTTCCCTCTCCGAGGCCGAGCTGGACGTCTGCGTCCGCCGTGGCCTGGAACTCGTCGCCCGGAGCCCGAAGGCCAAGGGCTACGCCTACTCCAACAAGCCCGACCTGAAGGCCCACGCCGCCGTCACCCGCCAGAGCGCGCTGGAAGGCATGGTCCTCCTCGAGAACAAGGGCGTCCTGCCCCTGAAGGACGTCAAGAACGTGGCCGTGTTCGGCTGCACCTCCTTCGACTTCATCGCCGGCGGCACCGGTTCCGGCAACGTGAACCGCGCCTACACGGTGTCCCTCCTGGACGGCCTCAAGAACGCCGGTTTCCATGTGGACGAGAGCAACAAGGAAGCCACCCTGAAGCACATCGCCGACGAGGCGGCCGCCTACAAGGCCAGCCTGCCCGACGACGGCCTCTCCGCCTTCTACCCGACGCCGCGCCCGGCCGAACTCGTTCCTTCCGCCGCCGAGCTGGCTGCTTCCGCCAAGAAAAACGACGTCGCCATCATCACCTTCGGCCGCAACTCCGGCGAATTCTTCGACCGCACCAGCGCCGACTTCTCCCTCTCCGCCAAGGAGAAAGAACTGCTCGCCAAGGTGACCTCCGCCTTCCACTCCCGGGGCAAGAAGGTCATCGTCGTGCTGAACATCGGCGGTGTCATCGAGACTGCGTCCTGGAAATTCGTTCCGGATGCCGTCCTTCTCGCCTGGCAGGCGGGTCAGGAAGGCGGCAACTCCGTCACCGACATCCTCACCGGCGCGAAGAGCCCGTCCGGCAAGCTCCCGATGACCTTCCCGGTGAACCTGATGGACCATGCGTCCAGCGCGAACTTCCCGATCGACGCCGACACGGGCGTGTATTTCACGAACCGCCGCGAGGACGTGGGCCAGAAGGACGTGGACGTCACCAAGTATGAAGAGGGCATCTACGTTGGCTACCGCTGGTTCGACAAGCAGAATCTCCCCGTCTCCTACCCGTTCGGCTACGGCCTCAGCTACACCACCTTCGAGTACAGCGCCCCGGCCGTCGCCAATGACGGCAAGACCGTCACCGCGAAGGTGACCGTCAAGAACACCGGCGCCGTGACCGGCAAGGAAGCCGTCCAGCTGTACGTGAGCGCCCCCGCCGGCACCCTCGACAAGCCGGTCAAGGAGCTGAAGGCCTACGGCAAGACAAAGGAACTGGCCCCGGGCGAAAGCCAGGAGCTCACCCTGACCTTCCCGACCTCCGAGCTCGCCTCCTTCGACGAGGAAGCCTCCGCCTGGAAAGTGGACGCCGGCACCTACACCTTCCTGTTCGGCGCCTCCTCCCGCGACATCCGCTGCACCGCGACCGCCGAGGCCGCCGCTGCGGAGACGCCCGTCCACCGCGTACTCTTAATGAAGTAAGCCTATGAAACGAACCCTCATCCTGGCTGCGGTGCTCCTCGTGGGCGCCGTCGCCTCCGCCCAGCAGGCGCTGGGCCCGGCTTCGGGCATCACCTCCCCCGAAATCAACCCCGACCACACGGTCACCTTCCGCTACCGCGGCCCCAAGGCCGTCACCGTGCAGCTCCAGGGCGACTTCCTGCCCGGGCGCGTGGACATGAAGGAAGGACGCGACGGGATGTGGACCTACACGACGGAACCGCTCACCGGCGAGCTGTACTCCTACAGCTTCATCGTGGACGGCGTCCGGACCATGGACCCGAACAACATCTACCAGAACCGCGACATCGCCACCTGGACCAACATCTTCACCCTCAGTGCAGAACAGGGCGACAAGGGCTGGTATTACGAGGTCCATGACGTCCCGCACGGCACCGTGTCCCACGTCTGGTACGACAGCCCCGCCCTCAAGATGAAGCGCCGCCTCACCGTATACACCCCGGCCGGCTACGAGGACAATCCCAAGGCCAAATACCCAGTCCTGTACCTGCTGCACGGCTCCGGCGGCGACGAAGACGCCTGGTCCGACCTCGGCCGCACCGCCCAGATCATGGACAACCTCATCGCCGAGGGCAAGGCCCAGCCGATGATCGTCGTGATGCCGAACGGCGTGTACTTCAACAGCGCCGCCCCGGGCGCCGCCGTGAACATGTTCCAGCCCACGATGGCGAACAGCCGCTCCGACTCCACCGCCGAGATCGAGGAGAGCTTCCCCGACATCATCAAGTTCATCGAGAAGCGCTACCGCGTGAAGAAGGACGGCTATTCCCGCGCCGTCGCCGGCCTGTCGATGGGCGGCCGCCAGTCCTCGCGCCTTTCCCGCCGCTATCCCGGCACCTTCGGCTACGTGGGCCAGTTCTCCGGCGTCGCCGTTCCGAACGGGGACAACGACCCGGAGCTTGCCGCGCAGTTCGCCGCCAAGCCCAAGCTCTTCTGGATTGGCGTAGGCAGCGCCGATGGCGTGAAGCGCAACTCCCTCATTCTGAAGGACTACTGCGACGCCCACGGCTACCCCTGCGAATACTACGAGTCCGACGGCGGCCACATCTGGCGCAACTGGCGC